>NZ_BCQR01000191.1 GCF_001552175.1 Actinomadura kijaniata NBRC 14229 | reverse complement strand
GCCGGGGCCGCCGGGGCCGCCGGCCGCGGGCGGGGCGTCGGCGGGGGCCGCCAGCAGGGCGAGCAGGCGGGTCAGCAGCGGGCGCAGGCCCTGCCGGGTCTCGACGCGGTCCACCATGCCGTGCGCGTACAGGTACTCGGCCGTCTGGAAGCCCGCCGGCAGCGGGCGGCGCGTCGCCGACTCGATCACGCGCGGACCGGCGAACCCGATCAGCGCGCCCGCCTCGGCCACCACGATGTCGGTGAGCGTGGCGAACGAGCCGGTCACGCCGCCGAACGTCGGGTCGGTGAGCAGGCTGACCGTCGGCACCCCGGCGCGGCCGCAGCGGGCCAGCGCCTGGGCGGTGCGGGCCATCTGCATCAGCGACAGGCAGCCCTCCTGCATCCGCGCCCCGCCCGAGGCCACCACCAGGAGCAGCGGCGTGCGGGTCGCGAGCGCCTCGTCGGCGGCACGGGCGATCTCCTCGCCGACCACCGCGCCCATGCTGCCGCCGAGGAACGCGAACTCCATCGCGGCCACGACGACCGGATGGCCGCCGACGGTGGCGCGGCCGCGCAGCACGGCGTCGTCCAGCCCGGTGCGCGCGCGGGCCGCGGCGAGGCGGTCGGGGTAGGGGCGGGTGTCGGCGAAGCCGAGGACGTCGACGGCGCGGAGCCGTTCGGGGGCCTGGACGAACGAGCCCTTGTCGAGCAGCTGGCCGAGCCGTTCGGCCGCGCCGAGGCGGTGGTGGTGACCGCAGTCGGGGCAGACCCCGAGGGCGCGGTCCAGGCGGGGCGCGTACAGCGTGACGCCGCAGCCCTGGCACCGGGTCCAGCCCTCGCGCACCCCGGCGGCGGCCGACGCCGGAGCGGTCACCGGCCCTCCCGCGTCCAGCGGTAGAACTCGGTGGCCATGGCGTCCTTGGGCTCGCGCCAGGTCTCCGGGTCGTAGGCCATCACGTAGTCCTGGAGCCCGTCGCTGAGCTCCTGGAAGTCGGCGCGTCCGCGGGCCTTCTCGACGGCGGCGCGGGCGTCCCCGTCGAACTCCACATAGTGGAAGTACAGCCCGTGGAAATGGAAGAGGTGCCGCCGGGCGACGCCCAGCACGTGGGGCAGTTCCGTGGCGTCCGACTCGCCGAAAAGGCGGGCGGCGCCGTCAGTTCCGCCGGGCCTGAGCCGGGCGACGATAAGCGTGCGGTCCGACATTTAGCGCTCCCTGGGTCCACCGTTCCGGATAACGGTTTTCACCCTAGGAACGACCCCGGGAAATGTCGTCCCGCACGCTCATGAATTGCGGTGTCCCCCGTGCGGGGGAGCTAACCGGTACCGCCGGTGGAGACCGTTCCGGTGCCCGGCCTCAGCAGCCCGTACTCGTAGGCGTAGATGACGAGCTGCACGCGGTCGCGCACGCCGAGTTTCTGGTACAGGTGCTGGACGTGCGACTTGACGGTGCTCTCGCCGAGGGACAGCAGCCTCGCCATCTCCTCGTTGCTGTGGCCGCGCACCAGCAGCTTGAACACGTCCAGCTCGCGGCCGGTGAGGCGGGACATGGCCGCGGAGGTGGCGGGGCTGAGCAGTGGCCGCCGGGCGAACTCGGCGATCAGCCGGCTGGTGACGGCCGGGGACAGCAGGGCCTCTCCCGCGGCGACCGTGTGCACGGCCTCCACCACCTGGCTGGTGGGAGCGTCCTTCAGGACGAAGCCGCTGGCCCCGGCGCGCAGCGCGCCGAACACGTGCTCGTCCTGGTCGTACATCGTCAGAATGATGATCTTGATGCCGGGAACGCCGTGCGGCCCGCACAGCTCGGCGGTGGCCTCCAGGCCGTCCATGCGGGGCATGGTGACGTCCATCAGCAGGACGTCGGGACGCAGCCGGCGGGCGAGCCGGACCGCCTCCACCCCGTCGGGGGCCTCACCGACGATCTCGACCCCGCCGACCCCCGCGAGCGTGGCGCGCAGCCCGTCCCGGACGAGCGGTTGATCATCGGCCAGTAGAACCCGAATTTGTTTCAACACACGGCTCCTTGCCTTGTCCCCACCGCCACTTCTCACATCATAAGGAGGGCGGGGGTCCACCAATATTCGTGAACCTCCGCCCTCCGAAACCAAGCGCGTGTTAACAAACGCCTGCCGCATCCGAAAACCCGATCAAACGATCATTACGACGCCGGATCGTCGACCGCGACCCCGAAAATCGTCCGCTCCACGGCCCCGGCCCAGTACGGCCGCATCGGCGTGGTGAGCTCGCGGTGGACCGGCGACTCCTCCCACGCCAGGAACGCCTCCTCGCTCTCCCATTCGGCCAGCAGCAGGTACCTGCCGGGTTCGCGGGTGGAGGCCAGCAGCCGGTCCGAGCGGTGGCCGGGCGTGCCGCGCACGCTCTGGCGGACCTTGGCGAACGCCTCCTCGAACCCGGCCTCCGTCCCGGGCCTGATCCGTGCGGACACGACGACGAACACGCTCATGCGGGAACCTCCCGGTGGTCGCGGATCTGCAGGGTGCGCATCCGCGCGCCGGTCCGCAGCCGCCGCAGCTCGGCGGTGGCCTCGTCCTGCTCGCGGCTGCGTTCGAACGCGTGGAAACGGGTGGCGTCCGCCCAGTCCGAAGTGATCTCGAACTCGACCTGCCCGCCGCCGGGCCCGGCGGCGTGGTCCTCGGCCCGGCCGAGGGTCTGCCGCAGGCAGCCGGGCCAGGTCGCCGTCCAGTCGGCGACCCTCGCCCAGGCCCGTTCGAACGCCTCGGCGTCGGCGCGCGGCACGGTCACGGTCAGCACCATGCGGAACGCCCCTCCGGCGGCCCCCATCAGATGCCCCCGTCCACGACGAGGGTCTGCCCGGTGACGTACGCCGCCAGGTCGCTGGCCAGGAACGTCACCGCGCCCGCGATGTCCTCGGGCACGCCGACGCGGCCGAGCGCGGCCATCCCCGTGTAGCGCTCACGGGCGGCCGGGGTGAGCCCGGACTCGGTCTCGATGATCCCCGGCGCGACCGAGTTGACCCGGATCCCGCGCGGCCCGAGCTCCTTGCACAGCGACCGGGTGAAGCCGATGCACGCCGCCTTGGAGGCGGTGTAGGCGACCCGTCCGGCCATGCCCCGGGTGGCGACCGCCGACGACACGACGACCACGCTCGCGCCGGGGGCGAGGGCGTCCAGCGCGGCGCGGGTCACCTCGTACATGCCGCCGAGGTTGACGCCCATGATCTCGTCCCACTCGGCGCGGCCGGTCTCGGCGAGCGGGGAGCGGCCGACGACGGCGGCGTTGTGCACGAGGACGTCGAGGCCGCCCAGCTGGTCCACGGCGTCCGCGACGAGGGCGCGGGCCTGCGCGGGGACGCCCAGGTCGGCGCGGTCGACCCGGTACCGCGCGCCGAGCGCGGCCAGGTCCTTCTCCAGCCGGGCGGCCGCCTCGGCGTCGCCCCGGTAGCAGGTGTGCACCCGCGCGCCCTGCCCGGCGAACGCCGTCACGATCGCCCGGCCGATGCCGCGCGTCCCGCCGGTGACGAGGACGCGGCTGTCCTTCAACCCGAGATCCACGGGGTTCCTCCCGTTCACGGCCGGTTCCCCGGCGGCCGGCCGCCGGGCGGACCGCCCGCGAGGCCGGAGGTGTACTCGAACTTCGCCAGCACCGGCACGACGCCGCCGTACAGCCCGTCGGCCCCGTCCGAGGTCAGGAACGCCACGACCTTGGCGACGTCGCCCGGCGCCACGGCCAGGCCGAAGTCGGCGGCCGGCCGGGCCCGGCGCTGGTCGGGGGTGTCGGCCATCGTCATCAGCACGGTGTTGACGTGGACGTCGGCGTGCTTGGCCTCGTGGGCGAACGACCGCGTCCAGGCCAGCAGCGCGGCCTTGCTCGCGACGTAGGCGCCGAAGGCCGCCGGGGGCTCGACCGCCATCTGCGGGACGAAGAAGACCATCCGGCCGCCCGCGCCCAGGTGCGGCAGCACGGCCTGCGCCGAGGTCACCGCCGACAGGAAGTTGGTGCGCAGCACGTCCTCGTAGTCCCGCCGCGAGGTCGTCCGCACCGGGCCGATGTGGAACCCGCCGACCAGGTGGACCAGACCGTCCAGCCGTCCGTGCCGCGCGACGCACTCCGCCGCCGCCGCCTCGGTGGTGCCGGCCTCGGTGGCGTCGCCGGCGAACGTGGCCGCCGCGTCGCCGTGCTCCTTGGCGAGCTCGTCCAGCCGGTCCCGGTTCCGGCCGACCAGCATGACCCGGTCGCCGCGGCCGGCCAGCGCGGCGACGACCGCGCCGCCGAGCCGTCCGGTGGCCCCGGTGACCAGGAACGCCGCGCGTTCGCTCATCGGTCGTCCTCCTTCGCGAGGTGGTGGCCGAGGAAGTCCACGGCCGCCGCGCTCGTCTCCTCGAAGCGGCCGAGGTAGGCGTCGTGGTGGTCGCCCCGGTAGAGCACGAGCCGCTTGGGCTCGCGCGCCCGCTGGTAGGCGTCCAGTTGCAGGTCGGTGCCCGAGAGGGTGTCGCCGTCGCCGAGCACCATCAGCAGCGGGACCGGCGCGACCAGCTCGGCGTAGCGGCCGGCGTCGTACATCCGCGACCACTCGCCGGTCCGCACGGTGACCTCGTTGCGCCAGCCCGGGGCCAGCGCGGCGGCGGCCAGGAAGAACTCGCGGGCGGCGTCGCCGCCGAACACCGGGCGCTCGGCCGGGTGGCCGACGATCGGGCGCAGCGCGGCGGGCTCGCCGCCCATCCGCGCGGCCCGGTCGGCGGCGAACGCCCGCGCGACGTTCGGCCACCGGTCCATCGGGATGCGCCGCCGCCCGCTGCTGATTCCGTCGATCGCCGGGGCCTGCGCGACGACGGCGCGGACGCGCGGGTCGGAGGCGCCGAGCACGACGGCGTGCGCGCCGCCGTAGTGCGTTCCCCACACGCCGATCCGGCGCGCGTCGACCTCGGGGAGCAGGCCGGCGTAGGTGACGGCGTGCCGCAGGTCCTCGATCTGCTGCCAGGGGTTGGCCTCCTGGCGGGGTTCGCCGTCGCTGGCCCCGAAGTTGCGCGGGTCGCAGACCAGCGCGCCGAACCCGGCGGCGGCGAACCGTTCGGCGTAGCGGTCGAGGTACTGCTCCTTGAGCATCGCGAACCCGGCCGCCAGCACCACCGCGGGCGCGGGGCCGGACGTGCCCCGCGCCGGGTAGAACCAGCCGCGCAGCCGCACGCCGTCGTCGGCGGCGAACTCGATGTCGCGCCGCCCGGTCATGGCGCCGCCCGGCCCGGTCCGGGCCCTCCGCGCCGCGGGCGCGGCGACGGGTGCGTCATGCCCGTGCCTCACGGGGCGGCGCGACGCGGGTGGTGACGGTCTCCATCATCGCCCGCAGGAAGAACTCCCGCGCGCCCTCGGGGCTGCTCATGTCGCGGCGGTCCTCCTCGACGAGGTACCGGTCGAGTTCGCGCTCCACCCGCTGGATGCTGGGGTCCTGCGACAGGTGCCGCATCAGCGCGGGCAGCTCGCCCTCGATCTCGATCATCCGGACGACCAGGCCGTCCTTCATGAACACCGAGGTGCTGAGGAGGCGGTTCTCGCCGTCCTCCAGCTGCTTCGGCGGCTCGTACCCCGACAGCAGTTCGCGGACCTTGTCCTCGGTGCCGGGGCGGACGCGGAACATCACGGCCAGACGTTGCACGGGGGGCTCCCTTCGTCGCTTTCCGGTGCTCCCCCGATCCTTCGCAGCGGCGTCCGGCGTGTCTCCCCGCTGGGGGATGAACCTCGGCCCCCTCCTCGCCGCCGGTCTCCTCCCCCGCCCGGTGGAAGACAGCCGGCGGCCGCCCGGCCTACGGTCCGTCGGAAATCACGACCATGCCGCCTTCGCCAGGACCGTCGAGCTGGAAGGACCACCCGATGCAGACACCACAGCGGGCAGCCCCGCGACCGGACGGCGTCAGCCGGACCGCCGTGCTCACCGCGCGGGCACGGGCCGAGGAGCAGGAACGCGCCGACCGGCTGTTCACGGATCCCCTCGCCGGCCCGCTGGCCGCGGCGGCGGGCGGGTTCGAGGCGCCCAGCGACGCGGCCCGGCAGGCGGCGGCGCACTTCGTGGTCCGCACCCGCTACTTCGACGACCGGATCCAGGCCGCGTGCGCGGCGGGCCGCCGCCAGGTCGTGCTGCTGGCGGCCGGGCTGGACGCCCGCGCCTTCCGGCTGGACCTCCCGGCCGGGACGCGGCTGTTCGAACTGGACCTGCCGGAGCTGGTCGCCTTCAAGGAGGAGGTGCTGGCCGGGCTCGGCGCGCGGGCGCGCTGCGAGCGCACGGCCGTTCCGGTGGACCTGCGCGGCGACTGGGCGCGGGCGCTGACGGCGGCCGGGTTCGATCCCGGGGAGCCGACCGCGTGGCTGGTCGAGGGGTTGATGACGTTCCTGCCGCAGCCTGCCAACGACCGGCTGCTGGGCGAGCTGTCGGAGCTCAGCGCGCCGGGCAGCGGCCTGGCGCTGGAGCACGTCAACAGCGCCTACCGGCGGCTGCCGCAGATGCGGCACGCCCAGGAGCGGCTGGCCCGGCACGGCGCGTCCTGGCGGTCGGCCGTGGACGACCCGGCCGCCTGGCTGGCCGGGCACGGCTGGACCGCGACCGAGGTGACCCACCAGGCCGAGGTCGCGGCACGGCTGGGCCGTGCCGTTCCGGAGATCTACGACCCGGCGCTGGTCGGGGACGCCCGGATCTGGCTGGTCGCCGCCGAACGCCCCTGACCCGTCCCCGGGCACGCCGGACGGGGCCGTCCCGCACGGACGGCCCCGTCCGGTCCGGTCAGCGGTCCACGGGGTCGCCCGGGACCACGGCGAGCGGCAGGGGCTCGGCGGCCTCCGGCGCGGCGGCGGCCGGGCGGGCGGGCCACCAGACCCGTTCCCCGAGCAGCAGCGAGACGGCGGGCACCAGCACCAGCTGGGCCAGCAGCGTCGCCAGCAGCACGCCCGCCGCGATCACGAACCCCATCTGGATCATCGGGGCGAACGGCAGCACCGCCAGCACCAGGAACGTCGCGGCCAGCACCACCCCGGCCGACACCAGGACGCCGCCGACCGCGCCCACCCCGCCGCGCACGGCGTCGGCGGTGGAGCCGTAGCGGAGGGTGTCCTCGCGGACCCGCGCCATCAGGAAGATCGCATAGTCGACGCCGAGCGCGACCAGGAACACGAAGCTCAGCAGCGGCACGGTCGGGTCCACGCCCGCGAACCCGAAGAGGTGCTCGAACGCCAGCACCCCCAGCCCGAGCGCGGCGGCATAGGTCAGCACCACGACGCCGAGCACCAGCAGCGGCGCGGCCACCGCGCGCAGCAGTCCGGCGAGGATCAGCAGCACCACGACCAGGACCAGCGGGATGACCACCTGGCGGTCGCGGGCGTTGGCGTTCTCCTCGTCGAGCTTCTCGGCGCTGCGACCGCCGACCAGGGCGTCGCCGCCGACGGCGCGCAGGCGGTCGCGCAGGCGCTGGATGGTGGCGCGTTCGCCCGCGCTCTCGGGACGGTCCTTGGGGAAGGCCTGGATCTCGGTGCGGACGTCGCCCGAGCGGCCCTGCCGGGCCTCGGCCACGCCCGGTGTCGCGCGGGCGGTGTCCAGCGCGAGCCTGGCCCGCGAGGTGTCGACGATGACGGTGAGGGGTTGCGCGCTCATCTGCGGGAAGCGCTCGCCCAGCAGCTGGTACCCGGTGACGGCCTCGGGCTCGCTGGTGAACGCGTCGCCCTCCTTCAGGTCGCCGGGCCAGGCGAGCATCCCGGCGGTGAGCGCGCCGAGCAGCGCCAGCGAACCGAGCGCCGCCGTGCCGCGACGGCGGCCGATCGCGTCGCCGAGCCGGGCGAACAGGCCGGCGCGGTTGGGGTCGGTCTCGCCGAAGCGGGGCACGAACGGCCAGAACACCCCGCGCCCGCAGACCAGCAGCAGCGCGGGGAAGACCGTCAGCATCGCGACCAGGGTGCAGACGATGCCCGCCGCGCCGACCGGGCCGAGGCCGCGCGTGTTGTTCATGTCGGCGGCGAGCAGGCACAGCAGGCCCGCCGTCACGGTGGCCCCGGAGGCCAGCACGGCGGGCGCGGCCCCGCGCAGCGCGGCGGCCATCGCCTCGTGCCGGTCGGCGTGGCGGCGCAGCTCCTCGCGGTAGCGGGCGACCAGGAGCAGGGCGTAGTCGGTTCCGGCGCCCATCACCAGCACCACCATGATCGACGCGCTCTGGGTGCTGACGGTGAGGCCGAACGCCTTCACCAGGCCGTACACCGCCGCCATGGCCAGCGCGGTGGCCAGGCCGACCGCCGCCAGCGGCACCGCCCACAGGAACGGGCTGCGGTAGGTGAGGATCAGCAGCGCCGCCACCACGACCGTCGTGACGATGAGCAGGGTGCCGTCGACGCCCTTGAAGACCGCGCCGACGTCGCTCTGCATCGCCGCCGGTCCGGTGACGCGGACCGTCAGCCCGGCGGGGCGGTCGGCGACGGCCTGCCGGATCTGCGGGACGGTCTTCTCGGGTGGGAAGTCGGCCTTGCTGAAGGTCAGCACGACCAGCAGCGCCCGGCCGTCGGCGGACCGCTGCGGGGGCGGCCCGCCGCCCGTCCGGTAGCGGGCGGCGAGCTGGGCGGCGCGCTGCCGGACGGCGGTCTCGTCGGCGGCGGTGAGCCCGCCGGGCCGGTCGTAGACGATCAGCAGCGCGGCGTTCTCCCCGCCGGGCAGCTGCTTCTCCGCCGCCACGACGCGGGTGGACTGCGCCCCGGCCGGCAGGAAGTCCACGGCCTCGTCGCGCTGCACCGAGTGCAGCTGGGCGGCGAAGGCGGCCGCGATGACGGTCAGCAGCAGCCAGACGACGACGATCCACCACTTGGCGGTGCGTCCGGCGGGGAGGGTCCACCACGAGTTGGGGCGCATGGGCTCCGTCCTCTATAAGTAGGATCACTACATGTAGAAACGCTACGGTAGAACTCCTACGCATGGAACGACGTGGCCGGTTCCTGCCACCCGGCCCCGCCGGGAACCTCAGGGACGCAGCGTCTCGGCCCGCGCCACCAGCGCCCGCCCCAGCAGCCTCGGCAGGCTCTGCTGCCGGTCGCGGCGGAACGCCTCGGCGTCGTTGCTGCGCGGGAACGGCTCGTCCGGCACCGGGACGCCGAGGAACGCGCACAGCGGCTCCCAGCCCTCGCGCACGTCGTAGACCAGCAGCCGGTCGGCGGGCACCGCCTCGCGCACCCGCTCCAGATGCCGCCGGTACACCTCCAGCACGCGCTCGCGGTCGCTGAGCGGGAAGCCGAAGACGCGGTCGTGCACCGCCTCGTTGATCATGCGGGTGAACGCGCCGAACCTCGGGTCCAGCACCCGCACCGCATGGAACCCCAGCCTCACCGGCAGCCGCTCGCTGCGGATCGACCCGGCGAACACCGTCCGCCGGGCGCTGTCGTACCACTGTTCGGCGTCGCGCACGGTGAGCACGACCTTCGCCTCGGGGAAGCGCCCGGCGAGCTCCTCCCAGAACGCCGCGCCCGGCCAGTCGACGGTGGACGCGTAGCCGTCCAGGACCCGTTCCCAGTCGACGGGCACCCCCCGCGCGGCGGCCCGCCACGCGACCGCCCGCGAGGGATCCCTCGCGACCTCCCTCATGTGGTAGCAGGGCCCGAACCCGAGCCGCTCCAACGCCTCCCGCAGCGAGGACGTCCCGGTGCGACCGAATCCCGCGCCGATGACCTTCATGCCGTGCCTCCAGGCGAGGGGGCCCGGACCTGCCCGCCGGGCCCGCGAACGCGGAGGGGATCCTCCGCACCGCCTGTCTATCCGGCCCGTCTACCTCCGCCGGGACGATCCCTCCACCGCGCGGCGGAGCGGCGCCTCCCCCGTCCGGTGGGCGTCCTCCGCCGGGAAGACGTCGCCCCGCACCCCCGTCGCCGCTGCCGGACAAAGCGCCGCTTCGACCTCCCCTCGGCGGCGAGGTCGTTGAATTTTGATGATCTTCCTGATTGCCTTTCCGCGGAGATCAATCCGATCGGGGGCCGGAGGAACATGCGCCTCGGGGTGGCGATGACCTTATTGGTCGCGGTGGCGGCGCCGGTCTCGGCCGCGGGATCGGCTCCCGCCGGGCCGGAGAACGCCAGGGCGATTCCGGCCGTCGTCACGGTGAAACCCGCCCAAAGCCGTACAGAGAGGGTCTCACCCGCCGAATTGGAGGATCTCAGGCTCGTCGCCAGAAGTGACGGGATCAGCCTTGAGGAGGCGGTCCGGCGGTGGGGGTGGCAGGGCTCCTTCCTGAAGGTGACCGGCAGGCTTCAGGGGCGGTATCCGGGTGAGTACTCGGGGGCCGAGATCATCGGGGAGGGCAGTGGGGCGTGGATCGGGTTCAAGGGGGCCGTTCCTCCCGAGGCGGTCGTCCTGGCCCGTACGCTGCCGGTGCCGGTGCGGCTCATCGGGAACAAGGGGTTCTCCGAGAAGGAGCTGAACGATGCCACCGTCGAGAACTTCTTCCGTGTTGCCGGGCATCCTGGTGTCGAGACCGCTGAGGGTGGTTACGAGATCGCCAGTGGGGTGATCGGTATTTCCGTGGCGCCGCGTGGCCACCTCAGCGCCAACGAGCGCAGGCGGCTGCTCAGGGGGCGGGCCGAGGCTCCGATCACCGTCAGCGTCACGATTGTCGACAGGGTCGACGCCTCCCCCAAGGCGCACATGCATGGTGGTGGTTTTCTCAACGGGGACGGCATCTGCACCGCGGCGTTCACCGTTCGCAAGGGCAGGGCGCGGGGTGTTGCCACCGCTCATCACTGCTCTCAGGGGAACTCCAGGTTCCGGTTCTACAACCATCATCACCGAGGGAGATTCACGACCATTAAACGTCGCGGCTCGCACGGAGGCCGTTACGGTGACATGGCGTGGTACTCCTCAGGAAGGTACAAGGCCGTTCCCTGGTTCTACTACGCGCCGAACAAGAGGCGTAAGGTCCACCTGTACAGGTGGCCCAGGGTGGGGCAGAAGATCTGCAACTACGGTCGTTTCACCCACACAAAATGCACCAAGGTCTATAAGAACGGGCAGTGCGTCAAGTATGCGGGGCTGCCCAGGTACTGCGGCCTGACCGCCGTTCGCGGGGAAGTGACGAGAAAGGGTGACAGCGGCGGCCCCTGGTACTGGGGGAACGACGCCTACGGCATCCTGTCCGGCGCCAAGCGCATCGACCGCCGGACGCGTGACCTCTTCACTCCCGTGGCGGGGATGTACGAGGCGATGGGCGTCTCGGTGTACCTGTCATAGCCCGATCAACCGCCGGGAGCCCGAGATGATGACCCGTTCGGTGGCCGTCGCGGTCGCGCTGGCGCTGGGGGCCGCGGCATGCGGTGGCAAGGGGATCGACCGCACCGGGGACGATCCGATCGTTCTGGTTCATCACGGCTATGACGGCGAGCCGCGGATCATGTACGTCGGGCGGCTGGTCTACGACTCCCCCAGTCGCTGCCTGCACTTCGCGTTCGAGTCCGGGAGCCGCCGGGCGCCCGTGTGGCCCAAGGGCACCGAGCCCGTCCGCAGGGGCGGCAAGCGCGGGGTCAACGTCCCCGGGTTCGGCGACCTGCTCGAAGGAGAGAGGTTCAGCACCGGGGGCGGCGGTGACGTCGGCAGGGCCCCGAAGGGGCTTCCCGCCTCCTGCGTGCCCAAGGGCGGGATCATCGTCTTCAACGAGGAGATCGAGCGCCAGAAGTGACCGCCCTTGCCTCGGTAAGGTCGCTTGATGGATTACTCCGTGTTTTGTCAGGGGCTCCTGGAGCCCCGGCGGGGACGGCTCGGGGACGTCCGGGACGCGTTGGCGGGCGGGGACGGACCGGAGACCGTGTGGCGGGCGCTCGTCGGGGACGAGCCGTGGCGGCGGTTCCTGCACTTCGTCGCCTGTCCCCGGTGTCGCGGCAGGGGCACCGTCGGCGGATACGACTCGGACATGGAGTGGGAAGAGGACGCCTGGACCTGCGGGGAGTGCCGGGCCACCGGGGTGCGGCCCGGCGCCCTCGTGGACGGGGTCCCGGACGAACGGCATGTCGTGGCCCTGGCCTCCGCGCCCGAGGCCGTGCGGCGGGCCGAGGAGCTGGCCTGGCGGTTCGCGGCGGAGCTGGAGCCCTGGGGGGTGCCCTCCCCGGAACGGCTGGTCTGGCGGGTCGGCGGGCGCGTCCACGAGGCGGGAGTGCCCCACGAGCTGGACTTCGCCTTGCGGGAGTTGTTCACGCGGCACTGGGCGGAGGAGCTGGCCGGGTTCCGGGACGGGATCGGGATCGCCCTGCCCTGGGGCACCAAGGACTCCTGCTACTCCGACGCGCACCGGCAGGCCGAGACGCACGCCGGGTGGGAGGCTGCCGCGCGGCTCGGGCTGCGGGTGCCGGACGAGATCATGGTGTTCGGGCGGCCGGTGGAGTTCGCGCCCGGGGGCGCGTCGTTCGGTGACCTCGCCAACCCGTACGCCTCCCTGCTGGAGATCTGGCGGGTCGGGTTCGCGCTGGACGATGTGGCGGAAGGGGTTGTCTCGCTCTACGCTCGCCCGCCACGCTGACGGCGGTAGGAACACAAGAGGTCGTGTGGGGAGAGCGCATGCGGTTGGTGGTGTCGCAGACCGCCCGGAGCGGGTTCCGGAACCTGTTGGACGCGCTCGAAACACCGTTGCCCGCCGGGGTCCCCCGCCGTATCGCCGTCGAGCCCGGGCAGTACCGGGCCCCGTCGTACCGGTACTGGAACACCCTGGAGATCGTCGCGGTGCGGGGGCCGGGGTCCGTGGTGCTGGACTGCGCGGACGACTACCTGCTCCAGGTCGAGGGGCAGGTCACGCTGCGGGGTCTCGTGCTGCGCAACTGGAACGACAACGGCACCGTCGTCAACGTCACCGGGGGCACGCTCGCGGCCGAGGACTGCGAGTTCGTCGCCGCGTCCGACAAGGCGATCAGCGCGTGGAACGGGGCCGAGCTGTTCGTGCGGCGGGGCACCGTGCGGGACGGCGCGATCGTGCTGTCCGACGCGGCCGGGATCGTCGAGAACACGCTGGTGACCGACGCCAGGCTGTGCGGGGTCGCCCTGCACAGCGGGAGCCGGGTGACGTTGCGCGACGTGCTCGTGCGCAACGCCGGGGAGCACGGCTTCTGGGTGAACACCGGGTCCGCCCCGCTGCTGGACCAGTGCGTGGTCGAGGACGCCGCGGCCGGGGGCGTCGTCATCCAGAACCGGTCCGCCGTCACCGTCCGGGGCGGGGCCGTCCGCCGGTCCGGGCAGGGCGGGCTGGTCGTGCGGGAGAACTCCACCGCGACCGCCGAGGGCGTGGTGATCGAGGGCGCCGGGGGCTTCGGGGTGCTGGTCACCGACGCGGGACGGCTGACGGCGCGGGGGCTGGCCGTGCGGGACGCCAAGCTGGCGGGCGTCATGGTGGACGGCGGGGGGACGGCCGAGTTCGAGTCCTGCGACGTGTCCGGGGCCGCCCAGCAGGGGGTGACGGTGGCCGAGGCGAGCGGCTGCGTGTTCACCGGGGGCTCGCTGACGGGGTGCGACCTCGGGGCGGGCGTCGCCGGGGACGGCGCGTCGCTGACGTTGGTCGGGACGCGCGTCAGCGGCAACACGGTCGCCGGGACGGCGGCCGACCCGGGCACCCGGATGACGCTGCGGGACTGCACGATCACCGGCAACGAGGGGGCCGGGATCCTGGCGAGCGCGGAGGCCCGGCTGGAGGTGGCGGGGACGACCGTCTCGGCCGACAACGGCGCGCCCGACGACCTGGCGGTGCGGGTCCGCGTCGACTCGGAGGGCGGTCCCGTCGGGCAGGCCCCGCCGAAGACGTCCCCCGCGTCGGGCGGGGCCGCCGCGTCCGGCGCCGGGGAGGGGCCCCTGGACGTGGACGCCCTGCTGGCCGAGCTCGACGCGATGATCGGGCTGCGGGAGGTCAAGCAGGAGATCCACAAGCTGGTGAAGTTCCTGCGGATCGCCGAGCAGCGGCGGCGGGCGGGGCTGCCCGAGGGGCCGGTGATCGGGCGGCACGTGGTGTTCTCCGGGTCGCCCGGCACCGGGAAGACGACCGTCGCGCGGCTGTACGGGAGGTTGCTCGCGGCGCTCGGGGCCGTTCCCGGTGACCGGTTCGTCGAGGCGTCGCGGTCCGACCTGGTGGGGAAGGTCCTCGGGGAGACGACGCAGAAGACCACGGCGGTGTTCGAGAGCGCGCGCGGCGGGGTGCTGTTCGTCGACGAGGCGTACGCGCTGGCGCGGCGGTTCGGGATCGGGAGCGACTTCGGGCAGGAGGCCATCGACACGCTCGTGAAGCTGATGGAGGACCACCGCGACGAGGTGGCGGTGGTGTTCGCCGGGTACTCCGCGGAGATGCGCGAGTTCCTGTCCGCCAACCCGGGGCTGGAGTCGCGGGTCTCCCGGACGATCGAGTTCGAGGACTACAGTCCGGCCGAGCTCACCGAGATCGTGCGGCGGATGGCGGGCGGCTACGGGTTCCGGCTGGCCGACGAGACCGGGCGGGTGCTGCTGGAGCACTTCCGGCGGGCGCGGCGCGACGAGCACTTCGGCAACGGGCGCGAGGCGCGGCGGATCTTCGAGGCGGCGCTCGGGCAGCAGGCGCTGCGGCTGGCCGACGCCGCGGAGCCGCCGTCGGCCGACGATCTGGTGCTGCTGCTGCCCGAGGACCTGGAGGGGGTCGTCGAGCGGGGGCTCGGCGTGCGGGCCGGGGAGGCGCGCGACGGCGGGCAGGTCGAGTCGGTGCGGGCCCGGCTGGACGCGATGATCGGACTGGAGCCGGTCAAGCAGCGCGTCCGGGACGTGCTGGACCTGATCGAGACGACGCTGCGCCGGGAACGGGCCGGGCTGCCCGCCGAGCCGGTCTCCGGCCACCTGGTCTTCGCGGGCCCGCCCGGCACCGGCAAGACGACGGTCGCGCGCCTGTACGGGGAGCTGCTGGCGGCCCTGGGGTTCCTGGCGCGCGGGCAGGTCGTGGAGGTGTCGCGGGCGGACCTGGTCGGGGAGTACGTCGGGCACACCGCCGCCCGCACGCGGGCGGCGTTCGAGAGGGCGCGGGGCGGGGTGCTGTTCGTCGACGAGGCGTACGCGCTGGCGCGGCCGGCCGGAACGGGGCACGACTTCGGCCAGGAGGCCATCGACACGCTCGTGAAGCTGATGGAGGACCACCGCGACGAGGTCGTGGTGATCGTCGCGGGGTACACCGCGGAGATGGCGGGCTTCCTGGCCGCCAACCCGGGGCTGGCCTCGCGGTTCTCCATGACGGTCGACTTCCCGCCCTACGAGCGCGAGGAGCTGGTGTCCATCCTGGTGAAGCAGGCCGGGGACGCCGGGTTCACCGTGACCGACGACGCGCTGGACGCCGTGCGCGGCCATCTCGCCGCGCACGCCGACGCGTTCGACACCGGCAACGGCCGGGAGGTCCGCAAGCTGTTCGAGGCGATGCGGACCGCGCACGCCCGGCGGATCGCGCGGACGGAACGCGCCGGTGAGCGGGTCCCCACCGCCGAGCTGGGCCTGCTCCGCCGCGAGGACGTGCCCTGAGCCGGGCTGGAACCGCCTGGACGACGTGCGGGGGGTAGGGGAAAGCCCACCTCGGGGGGCGGCGTGGGTCTCCTTACCGGCGGGTCCGGCGTTGTTTCACTCGGAGGTATGGCAAACCGACTGGCGACGGCCAGGACGCGGATCGGTGACGTGGACGCCCTGCGGGGGTTCGCGTTGCTGGGGATCTTCCTCGTCAACATCACTTTCATGGCGTCGGGATATCCGGGGAACCTGGTGGAGGATCCCGATTTCGCGTCCCCTCTCGACGACGCCGTGCGGATGATGTCGTCGGTGTTCGTGGACATGAAGTTCTATCTGCTGTTCTCGTTCCTGTTCGGGTACAGCTTCACGTTGCAGATGGACGCGGCGGCGCGGGCGGGGGCGCGGTTCGGGCCGCGGATGCTGCGGCGGATCGGCGGGCTGTTCGCGCTGGGGGCGCTGCACATCGTGTTCCTGTACGGCGGGGACGTGCTGACGACCTACGCGGTCGTCTGCCTGGTGCTGCTCCTGATGCGGAACGTCCGGGACCGCACGGCGCTGTGGACGGCGGCCGGGCTCTACGCCGCCGTGCTGCTCAGCCTCGTGGCGGGCGCGCTGCTGGTGGACCGGTCGGCGTTCCTGCCCGCCAGGGCCGAGGCGCTGGCCAACGCCGAGCAGACCACGCGGGCCCTGCTCGGCGGGTGGGGCGACATCATCGGCGAGCACCTGGCGGGGCTGCCGCTGCTGGTCGTGCAGGCGGTGTCGCTCCAGGGCCCGGCGGCGCTGGCGGCGTTCCTGGTCGGGATGGTCGTGGGGCGGCGCGGGCTGCTGGTGGGCGTGCGCGGTGACGAGCCGGTGCTGCGGCGGATCCAGGCCGTCGGGTTCCCGGTCGGGATCGCCGGGGGCGTGCTGTACGCGGTCGGCGGCGGGAACGCCGACACCTTCGCCGTCGCCGCCAGCTTCGCCACCGCGCCGCTGCTGACCGCCGCGTACGTGGCGACGCTGCTGCGGGTCGTGCACGCCCCGCGGGGCGGGGCCGTGCGGGACGCGCTGGCCCCGGCGGGGCGGATGGCGCTGACGAACTACCTCGGGCAGGCGCTGGCCGGGCTGCTGGTCTTCACCGGGATCGGACTGGGGCTGGCCGGGGCGCTGTCGCCGCTGGAGACGCTCGGTGTCGCGGTGGCGGTGTTCGCGCTCCAGCTGGCGGCGAGCGCGTGGTGGCTGCGGGGGCACCGGTACGGGCCCGCCGAGTGGCTGCTGCGGTGGGTGACCAACGCGCGGCGGCCCGCCTGGCGGGCCTGACGGCCCCGCCGGGCGGGGACGGCCCGGCGTGCGCGGGGGCACGCCGGGCCGTCGTCATGGCCGCGTCATGGCTGGGGGCCGTGCCGGATCAGCCCGCCGCGACGATCCGCCGCGCGACGCTCTCGGGGACCTCCGCGTAGGAGTCGAGCAGCATCGTGTACGCCGCGCGGCCCGAGCTCAGGCCGCGCAGGTCCCCGACGTAGCCGAACATCTCCGCGAGCGGCACCAGCGCCTCCACGACGCGTGCGCCCCGGCGCTCGCCCATGGCGCGGACCTGGCCGCGCCGGGCGCCGATGTCGCCGATGACCTCGCCCGTGTACTCGTCGGGGGTGGTGACCTCGACGGCCATCACCGGTTCGAGCAGCACGGGCCCGGCGCGCCGGACCGCCTCCCGGAACGCCCGCGACCCGGCGGTCTTGAACGCCAGCTCCGAGGAGTCCACGTCGTGGAAGTCGCCGTCCAGCAGCGTCACGCGGACGCCGGTCATCTCGAAGCCCGCCAGGACGCCGCTCCGCATGGCCTCCTGACAGCCCGCGTCGACGGCCGGGATGTACTCGCGCGGGACGCGCCCGCCGGTCACCCGGTTGACGAACTCGTAGGTCGCGTCCCCCTCGGTGATCGGCTCGACGGTGATCTGGACCCTGGCGTACTGTCCGTGGCCGCCGGACTGCTTCTTCCACGTGAAGTCCACCTTCTCGACGGTCCGGCGGATCGTCTCGCGGTAGGCGACGCGCGGTCGGCCGACGTTGGCCTCGACGTCGAACTCCTCCCTCAGCCGGTCGATCTGGATCTCCAGGTGCAGCTCGCCCATGCCGCCGACGATGGTCTGGCCGCTCCGCGGGTCGGCGCGGACCTGGAACGACGGGTCCTCCTCGGCCAGCCGCCCGAGCGCGTGCGTCAGCCTCTCCCGGTCGGCCCGGGTCCGCGGTTCGACCGCGATCTCCAGCACCGGGGCGGGGAAGTCCATCGCGTCCAGCACCACCGGGTGCGCCGGGTCGCAGAGCGTCTCGCCGGTCGTGGTCTGTTTCAGGCCCATGACCGCGACGATGTCGCCCGCGCCCGCCGCGCCGATCTCCTCGCGGCGGTTGGCGCGCATCCGGTAGATCTTGCCGATGCGCTCCTTCCGTCCGCGCAGGGGGTTCAGCACGGTCGCGCCGGTCTCCAGGCGGCCCGAGTACAGGCGCACGAACGTCAGGCGACCCAGGTGCCGGTCGCTCATGACCTTGAACGCCAGCGCGGCCAGCGGCGCGCCGTCGTCCGCGGGACGGCCCTCGACGGGCGGCACGTCCAGCGGCGACGGCAGGTACCGCACGATCGCGTCCAGCAGGGGCTGCACGCCCTTGTTGCGGAACGCGGTCCCGCACAGCACCGGCGTCGCCGCCGAGGAGAGCGTGAGACGGCGGATCGCGGCGTGGATCTCCGCCTCGGTGGGCTCGTCGCCGCCGAGGTAGGTCTCCATGAACTCCTCGTCGTGCTCGGCCACCGCGCCCAGCAGGCGGGAACGCGCGCGCTCGGCCTCGGCCGCCAGCCCGGCGGGGACCGCGACGGTCTCGGGGGTCTCGCCGAGCCCGGCGTCGGCGGGCCAGAGGAGGGCCTCCATCGCGACCAGGTCGATCACGCCCCGGAAGTCGCCCTCGGCCCCGACGGGGAGCTGGACGACCAGCGGGAGCGCGCCGAGGCGTTCGGCGATCATCTCCACGGTGCGGGACAGGTCGGCGCCGGTGCGGTCGAGCTTGTTGACGAAGCACAGGCGCGGGACGCCGTACCGGTCGGCCTGCCGCCACACCGTCTCGGACTGCGGCTCGACCCCGGCGACGCCGTCGAACACCGCGACCGCGCCGTCGAGGACGCGCAGGCAGCGTTCGACCTCGACGGTGAAGTCGACGTGGCCGGGCGTGTCGATGAGGTTGATCGTGTGCTCGACGCCGTCCAGGGCCCAGCGGCAGGAGACGGCGGCGGAGGTGATGGTGATGCCGCGTTCGCGTTCCTGTTTCATCCAGTCGGTGACGGCGGCGCCGTCGTGGACCTCACCGATGCGGTGGGAGACGCCGGTGTAGAACAGGACGCGTTCGGTGGTCGTCGTCTTTCCCGCGTCGATATGGGCCATGATCCCGATGTTCCGGACGGTGGAGAGGTAAGGGATTGTGGTGCGCATCGGGCATAGCCCTCCTTACTTGATCGCGCGTGAATACGAACGCGTGCGACGCTATACGTCCGATCACGGATAAAGCGAAGGATTTTTCCGCGCCTTTTTCGGGAGGGATCAGGCGGTGTTCTCGGGGGCCTCGGCGTAGGAGTCGAGAATCATCGTGTAGGCGGCGCGGCCCTCGGTCATCGCGTGCAGGTCGGTCGCGTAGCCGAGCATCTCCGCGAGGGGGACCAGCGCCTCGACGGTGGTCCCGCCGGGGCGGCGGGCGGCCTCGGCCAGGCCGCGGCGGGCGCCGAGGTCGGCGACGACCGCGTCCGCGTGCTCGCCGGGCACGGCGACCCGGACGAGCATGACCGGTTCGAGCAGGACGGGGCCGGCCTGCCGGACCGCCCTGCGGAGGGCGTTGGCCGCGGCGATCCGGTAGGCGCGTGCGGAGGAGTCGACCTCGTGGAAGGCGCCGCCGAGGAGGATCACGCGGAGGCCGGTCATCGCCCCGGCGGCGAGGACGCCGTGCCGCATCGCCTCCCGGCAGCCCTCGTCCACGGCCGGGACGTACTCGCGCGGGATGCGGTCGGCCCTGGACTCGTCGACGAACTCGTAGGGTGTCCCGGCCGGCTCGACGGTGATCCGGACCTTGGCGAAGTGGCTGGGGCAGCCCGCCTGCCGCGCGTAGACGTGCTCGACGCCCTCGACGGGACGGCGGATCGTCTCGCGGTGGACGACGCGCGGGCGGCCGGCCTCGACCTCGGCCTCCGCGCCGATCCGGTCGGCCAGGGCCGTCAGGTCCCGCTCGTCGGCGCCGCCGATGACCGCCCGGCCGGTCTCCTCGTCGACGCGCGCCGGGAGCGACGGGTCCTCCCCGGTGAGCCGCCGGACGGCCGCGGCCAGGCGCCGCCGCCCGTTCCGGCTCCGGGGCTCGATCGCGATCTGGAGGAGGGGGTCGTCCATGCCCGCCAGTGTCCCCGACGGGGTCAGGCGAGATGGCGGCGGAACCAGTCGACGGCCTCCTCGGTGACCCGCTCCAGCGTGCCCGGCTCCTCGAACAGGTGGCCCGCGCCGGGGACCACGGTGAGGGCGTGGTCGTGGAGGCGGTGCGCGGCCAGCTCGTTGAGCTGGAGGACCTGGGGGTCGTGCGCGCCGACCAGCAGCAGGACGGGGGCGCGGACGCGGTCCAGGGCCGGGCCCGCCAGGTCGGGACGGCCGCCCCGGGAGACGACGGCGGCGACGCGTTCCTCGCGGTGGGCGGCGGCCACCAGGGCCGCCGCCGCCCCGGTGCTCGCGCCGAACAGGCCGAGCCGCAGGGACGCGGTCGCGGCCCGCTCCCCCAGCCAGTCGATCGCCCGGGTCAGGCGGGAGGCCAGCAGGTCGATGTCGAACCGGAACGCGCCGGTCTCGGCGTCGGAGCGTTCCTCGGCCTCGGTGAGCAGGTCCATCAGCAGCGTGGAGAGCCCGGCCCCGACCAGGCCGCCGGCGACCGCGCGGTTGCGGGGGCTGTGCCGGGAGCTTCCGCTGCCGTGCGCGAACAGCACCACGCCGCGCGGCTCGTCGGGCAGGGTGAGGTCCCCGTTCAGGACGGCGCCCGGGAGGTCGATGGCGACACCGGTGGTGGTCATGGCGTCCCTTCCTCGGGTCCCGTCGCCGATGTGACGGGCGTACCCGAACGGGACGGGCGTCATGCCGCCGGCGCGTCCGCCTCTGCCTAGGCGCCGGGCGCGGACACCCGTGATCTTTAGGATGCGCCTGTTCCCGCCGTCATCTCGGGGCCGTCGCCGGGCACGGGGCGCTGCCGCAATGTTCGCTGGTCGCGCTCGGCGCGGGCGACGAGCCGTGGAGCGTGCTCTCCCGCCTGAAGGAGCTGCGCACCGGCCGGGGACCCCTGGAACAGGCCCTCTCCCGCTACTCCGGCCAGCACTGGAGCCCCGGACGCTGAGCCGTCCGGGAATGTCGGTGGGGCGTCCTAGGCTGCCAGTGCGTCCGCGGGCGGAACGGCCCGGTGTGCCGGCGACGGATGCCCTCAGGGAGGGATGGGGCGGGTCGCGCCTTCGGGCGGGACGGCCCACCCTCCGCCGGACACCAGCCCGTGGCCCGATCCCTTCTCGGGCCGTTCCGCTCGCGGGCGCGCCGGAGGAGGGAGGCGAAGATCGAGGGGCTGTTCGTGTCCACGGTGACCCGGATCGGGTACCGGGACGCCTTCTTCCTGTGGCCCGAGCACGCGCGGAACGCGTTCGCGGCGTCGGTCCGGGACGCGGCGCGGCGCGACCCGGAGTGGACGGCCGCGTTCCTGAAGTGGCTGCGCACCGCGACGCCGATGCGGTATCCGACGCTGGTGGGGGCGGCGGCGTTCGTCGCGGAGCGGCTCGACGCCGGGCTGCACGGGATGTCGCGGCGGGTCGTCGGATCGGTGCTGCGGCGGGCCGACGACCCGGGACACCTGCTGGCGCACTGGGTCTCGACGTACGGGCGGGCGGTGCCGAAGCCGGTCAAGCGGGGCGTCGCCGACGCCGTCGTCCGGCTCTACGACGAGGCCGCCGCGCGGTCCCACGACACGGCGGGGCACGGTCTCGCGTTGCCGCCGTTCGCGCATCCCGACCTGATGAACAACGGCGGGATCCGCGTGCCGCGGCCGTTCCGGTTCGGGCAGGTGATCCGGCTGGTCCATCCGGTCGCCCGCGACGAGCGCCAGAACGCCGTCTTCCGGCGCGCCCTCGACGGCCGCCGCCCGGCGCCGGGGCGTGCCGGGCGGCCCTCCGGGGACGACTGGGAACGGATCGCTCCCCTGCTGCCGCTGGAGGAGGTGCTGCACGGCCTGCGGCGCATGGACGCGGCCGGGCTCCCGTTCGAGGCCGCCATGGAGATCGCCGAACGGCTCGGCGACGCGGACGCCGTGCGCGCCGCCGGGCTCGGGCCGGTGCGGATCGCGGCGGCCTGGCGCGCGGTCGCGGACCGGCGCTGGGCCCCGGTGCTGGAGAGGGCGGCCGGGTTCCTGCTGGAGGCGATGCCGCGGATACCGGGGCGGACGCTCATCGCCATCGATCACGATCATCCCGGGTCGGCCGTGTTCGGGCTCGCGCTCGCGCGGCTGTGCGCGTCGGCCGACGTCGTGACGCTGGAGGGCGGGGCGTTCCCGCTGGTGCCCGGCGAGTCCCCGTTGCACGCGCTGCACCGGTGGCGGGCGTCGGACCTGCCGTCGCCGGGGCGGAGCGACTGGGCGGCGGTGCGCGAGGCGTTCGCCGGGCACGACCGGGTGGTGGTCGTCGACGACTGGGTCGGGAGCCTGCCGGAGTTCGGCGTCCCGTCGTACGCCTGGCAGACCGGGCACTCCGGGGTGCCGGAGGTTCCGGGCTGGCTGACGTTCCAGGGGGCCGGCGACGAGGCGCTGCCGATCATCCCGGTCATCGAGGCGGCGCGCGACGGCGTGTGGCCCTGGGCCTGTCCCCAAGAGGACCTCAGCCACGCACGCGAGCGCGTGACCTGACCT
>NZ_BCQR01000190.1 GCF_001552175.1 Actinomadura kijaniata NBRC 14229 | reverse complement strand
CGCGCCCCCGGCGCGGCCCGCGCGGGCCGCCGACCGCTACGCCCTGGTGCGCCGCGCCCTGCGCGCGGGCGAGACGGCCGGGCTCACCGGCCTGTGGCGGCTGACCGATCTGGCGCTGCTCACCGCCACCGAGGCCGAACCGGACCTCGGCCTGCTGCTGGCGGCGGAGCTGCTGGACGGCCTGGACCCCGGCGACGCCTTCCACCGCGAGCTGGCCGAGACCGCCCTGTCCTACCTCGACCACGGCGGCCGCATCGAGGCCACCGCCGCCGCGCTGCACGTCCACGGCAACACCGTCAAGTACCGCCTGCGCCGCCTCCACGACCTCACCGGCCGCTCCCTGACCGACCCCGGCGGCGGCCCCGCCGTCCCCCACGCGGCGCACTGGTGGTGGGCGCTGCGAAGATGGCTCGCGGAAGGATGAGACAGCGAAGCGACGGAACGAACGGGGGACCCGGGTGACCGAGCCGCGCATCGGAACCGTGATGTGGCTCATGCAGTCCTGGCCGGAGGCCGGCGACCTGTGGCGGAGGGCCGAGGAGCTGGGCTTCGACACCGCGTGGGTGTACGACCACACCGCCTGGCGGGGCACCACGCCCTGGTACGACGCCTACACCACGCTGGCGGCCGCCGCCGTGACCACCTCCCGCATCCGGCTGGGCACCCTGGTCACCTCGCCGAACTTCCGGCACCCGGTGCCGACCGCGCACGCCGCCCGGACGATCGACCACATCAGCGGCGGCCGGCTCACCCTCGGCATCGGCTCCGGCGGCACCTCCCGCACCTCCGACGGGGGCATCCTCGGCGGCCCGGAGTGGACCCCGCGGGAACGCGCCGAGCGGTTCACCGAGTGGGTGGACCTGCTGGACCGGCTGCTGCGCGGCGGCGAGACGACCGTGGAGGGCGCCCACTACTCGGCGCGCGAGGTGAGCATGGGACCCGGCTGCGTGCAGCGCCCGCGCGTCCCGTTCCTGATCGCGGCGACGGGGACGCGCGGCATGCGGCTGGCCGCCCGGCAGGGCGCGGGCTGGGTCACCACGGCCAACGGGCCGGGGGCCGACGACCCGTTCGAGCTCGTCCGCGTCCAGGGCGAGCGGCTGGACGAGGCGTGCGCCGCCGAGGGGCGCGACCCCGCCGGGCTGCGGCGGGTGCTGCTGACCGGGTTCACCGGCGAACCGTGGCTGGAGTCGGCGGAGGCGTTCGCCGACCTGGCGGGCCGCTACGCCGGGATCGGCATCACCGACATCGCCGTCCACTGGCCCCGCCCCGGCACCGACTGGGACGCCGACACGAAGGTGTTCGAGGCCGTGGCGCCCGCCGCGCGCCGATGACGGACATCGGGTATCCGGCCGCGTTCCTCGGCGGCGCGCTGGCGCTGCTCAGCCCGTGCGGCGCGCTGCTGCTGCCCGCGTTCTTCGCGTACTCGATCACCGGTCCGGTGACGCTGCTGACCCGCACCGGCGCGTTCTACGCGGGGCTGGCGACGACGCTGGTGCCGCTGGGCGCGGCCGGAGCGGTCGCCGGGCGGCTGTTCAACGGCCACCGCGAGCAGCTGGTCACCGCCGGGGGAGCCCTTCTGGTCGCCCTCGGCGCGGCGCAGATCCTCGGCCGGGGCTTCGCGCCGAGGAGGGCGCGGGAGGCGGCCGGGCGCATCCGCCCCACCGGCCACGTCTCCACCTACCTGCTCGGCACCGTCCACGGCCTGGCCGGGTTCTGCGCCGGGCCCATCCTGGGCTCGGTCCTCACCGTCGCGGCGGTCGGCGGGAACGCCGTCTACGGCGGCGTGCTGATGGCGCTGTACGCCCTCGGCATGGCGCTGCCGCTGTTCGCGCTGGCGCTGCTGTGGGACCGGTTCGACCTGGGCCGCCGCCGGTGGCTGCGGGGACGGACGGTCACGGCCGGGCGGCTGCGCCTGCACACCACCTCGCTGCTGTCGGGGCTGCTGTTCATCGCCCTCGGCGTGCTGTTTCTGGCCACCGAGGGCACCGCCGGGCTGCCGAGCCCGATCGGCGCCGACCGCGAGGTCGAGCTCGAACAGTGGGCGCGCGGCGTCGGCGGCGCGGTGCCGGACGTGGCGTTCGTGCTCGCGCTGGCGGCCGCGGGCGGCGGCGTCTGGCTGGCGCGGCGCCGTTCCGGCAGGCCGGGCGGACGGGACCGCGCGCCGGTGGCAGGATCGGACCGGTGACGACCCCGCAGACCAGAGGGAGAACCCCCATGCCGTACGTGCTGCTCGCGCTCGCCATCGCCTCGGAGGTCACCGCGACCCTGTCGCTGCGGGCCTCCGAGGGCTTCACCAAGCCGGTCCCGTCGGTGGTGGTGGCGGTCGGCTACCTGGTGTCGTTCTTCCTGATGGCCAAGGCGCTGACCGCCCTGAACGTCGGCCCGGTCTACGCGATCTGGTCGGCGCTGGGCACCGTCGGCGCGTTCGTGGGCGGCGCGCTGCTGTTCGACGAGCCGGTGCGCCCGCTCGGCGTCGCGGGCGCGGCGCTGGTCGTGGTGGGCGTGGTGGTGATGAGCCTGGGCGGCGGCGTCCGGCACGGCTGAGCCCGCCGGGCCCGGGCCCGGGACGGCTCACCCCTCACGGCGCGCGACCTTCCTGGCCCGCGACCTCCCTGGCCCGCGACCGGCGCGAGTGCTCCTGCCACAGCGCCAGCACCAGCCAGGCCAGCGCGGTGGTGTCGTCCACGATCCCCACCGGCAGGAGCACGTCGGGGATCACGTCGATCGGCGAGACGATGTACAGCACCGCCGCGATCATCGCGAACGTCTTGCCGCGGCTGGTCCGGTAGTGGTCCCGCACCACGCGCGCCCCGGCCAGCCGCGACCGGCGCAGCCGCAGGAACCCGGCCACCGCCAGCACGGCCCCGGCGGCCATCGCGACCCCGCCGACCAGGGCGAGGCTCACCCCGCCGACCTCGCCTCCGAACCCGAACGCCGCCGCCATCCCGGCGACGACCAACGCGAGCCCGACCCAGACCATGGTCACCTCCCCGGTCGCATGAGGTATTGCCCGCCGGTCCCGCCCTACTCGTACATCTGGCCGCAGACCGCGATGCGGGCCAGATCCGCCCAGGTCATCGTGGTGATCTCCCGGACATACGAACGGGCCGGGGGTTGGCCGGGCCCGCCCGGCAGCGGGACGCGGGCGCCGTCGGCGGCGTCCCAGCCGCCGAGGCTGCCGGCCACCGCGCACTCCAGGTAGGTCGCCGGGTCGAAGTTGCACCAGGTCGGCGGGGTCGCGCGGCGCCCGGTGCCGGGCGGGCGCGGGGCCCGCACGCCGAACCGGGCCTGCGGGCCGGGCGGGGCGGTCAGGAAGTCCTCCAGGTCGGCCAGCTGCGACAGGACGACGCGCTCCCAGTCGGCGTACCCGTCGGGCTCGTCGCCGGGCAGCGCCAGGTCGCGGGTGCTCCACTCGGGGTCGTAGTCGGCGGGCGGGACGGTCGCGGCGGCCTTGAACAGCGCCGCCACCTCGTCGGGTTCGAGGGCGTCGCGGTGGCTCAGCGGGGCGCTGACCTTCCACAGCGCCCGCAGGAACGCCGACAGCGACCACGAGGCCGCCCGCGCCTCCTGCCCCAGGTGCAGGAAGTGCAGGTACAGGTCGCGGTTGGTGCGGACGACGGGACCGGGCGGACCGGCGACGAAGTAGGTCTGCCTGTGCGCGACGCCGGTCTCCATGACCAGGACCTGGGCGAGCGCGGAGATCCGCGAGTCGTGGGTGTTCATGTGGTACTCGACGCCGTTGTCGTCCTGGCGCATGACGTCCCACGTGTGCATCCGGGTCCTCCACGGTCGGCGATGCGTCGGCTTCACGTCCCCGCGGAGAAAGTGTCCCATTCAACCGTCGAGCCGCCAGTGGTGGTCATGTCACTATCCGGACTCGATGTCATGACCTTTGTCGGAAAACGGTGATGACGGATCCGGGCGGACCCGCCATCACCGTCGCGGGCTCAGCCCTTGGCGCGGTGCACCACCTGGAGCTCGGTGAAGCCGTACAGGCCCCACGGCCCGTTCTCGACGCCGACGCCGCTCCACTTGAACCCGCCGAACGGCTGGTGCGGCGCGAGCGCCAGGTGGGTGTTGGCCCACACGGTCCCGGCGTCCAGGCGCGCGGCGACCTCGGCGGCGCGTTCGGGGTCGGCGCTCCACACCGAGCCCGACAGGCCGAAGTGGGTGCCGTTGGCGCGGTTCAGGGCCTCCTCCAGGTCGCGGTACCGCACGACCGGCAGCGCCGGGCCGAACTGCTCCTCGTCCACGATCCGGGTGCCGTCCTCGACGTCGGCGAGGATCGTCGGCTCGAAGAAGTAACCGGGGCCGTCGATCGGCCGGCCGCCCGCCGCCGCGCGCGCCCCGCCCGCGATCGCCTCGGCGACCAGCTCGTTCACCCGCTCGAACTGCGGCTTGTTGTTGACGGGCCCGTACTGCACGCCCTCGGCCATGCCGTCGCCGACCTTCACCGAGCGCGCCTTGGCGGCCAGGGCCTCCACCACGTCGGCGTACAGCGACTCGGGCACGTACACGCGCTTGATGGCCGAGCAGACCTGGCCGTTGTTCTGGAACGCGGCGGCGAACAGCTTGTCGGCGACCGCGGCCGGGTCGGCGTCGTCGAGCAGGATCGCCGGGTCGTTGCCGCCGAGCTCCAGGGTGACGCGCTTGAGGTCGGGCGCGGCGGCCTGGGCGACCCGCTTGCCGGTGGCGACGCTGCCGGTGAAGCTGATCTTGCGGGGGACCGGGTGGCCGGTCATCCAGGCGCCGAGGTCGTCGCCGCCGCTGACGACGTTGAGCACGCCCGGCGGCAGCACCTCGCGCAGCACCTCGCCGAGCCGCAGGCTGGACAGCGGGGTGAACGGCGAGGGCTTGAGGACCATGGTGTTGCCCGCGCGCAGCGCCGGGGCCAGCTTCCAGATCGCCAGCAGCAGCGGGTAGTTCCACGGGGTGATGGCCGCGACCACGCCCATCGGGCGGCGCACGACCTCGACGAACGCCCGGTCGTCGTCCTGGATGACCTCGCGCGGCAGCTCCAGGTCGGCGAAGTACTTCAGCCAGACCCCGGCGCCGACCACCTCCATCGTCGCGTCGGCCAGGGGCTTGCCCTGCTCCAGCGTGATGATCCGGCCGATCTCCTCCGAGCGCGCGAAGAGCACGTCGGCCGCCGCGTGCAGGGCCTTGACCCGGGCCTGCTCGTCGCGCCGCCATGCCGGAAGCGCCGCCAGCGCCGACTCCATCGCGGCGTCGAGCTGCTCGCGGGTGGCGTCGGGCGCCCGGTCGGCGACCTCGCCGGTGGCGGGGTTGACGACGCCGAAGTCGCGCTCGGCGGCCACCGCCCGGCCGTCGATGGTCATCGTGTGGTCAGGCATCCAGGACCTCCGCTCCGAGGGCATACCGAACGCCGTTCAGTATTCACGGCCGCGCGGGCGACCACCACCCCCGTACCGGAAGTGTCACGGTCACCGCCTCCCGGACGGCCGGCACGCGACCGCCCGCCGGGGAGAGGGTTCCCGGCGGGCGGTGGCCGGCGGGCTCAGGAGTCGAGCATCCGCTCCAGGAACGAGCGGTAGCCGCGCAGCGCCAGGCGGAGCTGCTCGGTGTCGGGACGCTCGTCCTTCTCGGTGTGCCAGCGCTCGTCCAGCGTGCGCTTGTGCGAGGTGAGGGCCTGGCCGAGGGCGTTGACGACCTCGGCGGCCAGCTCGTCGGCGCGCCGCACCGCCTCGTGCGGGTCGTCGACGAACGCCGACTGCACCTCGCGCCACCGCTCGTGGAAGCGCTCGGCCTCGGCGCGGTCGAGCAGCCGGTCCACCGGGCTGTCCTCGGCGGGCCTGTCCTCGGCGGGCCGGCGGCCCGGCCCGCCGTCGTCCTCCCGCTCCTGCCCGGCGGCGGGCTGCTCGGGGAACTGCGTGGCGACCTGCTCGCGCGGCAGGTCGGGCACGGTCTCCGGGGGCGGCGCCACGTCGGGGCGCGGTCCGGGCGGCGGCCCGGCCACGCGCATGTCGCCGGTCACCGCGGCCTCGCCGGTGCCCGCCGCCTGGGCGCGCTCGTCGGCGGACAGCTCCTCGGCGGCCGGGTCGTGGGGTTCGTTGTCGTGACGGGACAGCGGGTTGCGCATGTCAGCTCCTCGGTTCAGGTCCTGGGCGTCTGCTCGTCGCCGCGCCGCTCACCGGACGGGGTGGTGTGCTCGTGCCGGGGTCCGGCGGCCCGCTCCTGGTCGGAGTCGGCGGACCGGGCCGGGCCGGCGGATCCGGCGGCGGGGCCGGGGGAGGGGGTCGCCGACCGCTCCGCGGCCGGGATGGCCAGCAGGTCCTCGAACAGGGCGCGGTAGTGCACCATGGCCTGGCGCAGCTCCTCGGTCGAGGCCTCCTTGGCGCTGGCGCGGGTGCTGATCGCGTGGCCGCGCCGGTAGTGGTCGAGCGTGCGGCCGTGCTCGACCGACAGGTGCGTGACCTTCTCGTCGAAGTTCCCGGTCGGGTAGCCGCGCTCGCCCATCACCACCGTGACCAGGCGGTCGGCCTGCTCCACGGCGGTCTCCGGCGCGTCGACGAACTGCTCCTGGACGTGGGTCCACTGTTCCCGGTACAGCTCGCGCTGCCGGGGGTCGAGGTCGCGCAGCTCCAGCTCCTGGTGCCGCTGCTCGCGGGACATCAGTTCCCGCTCGGCGGCGGAACGGTTGCCGTGGCGCTCCATCGCGCGGTCGTATTCGGGGCCGAATCTGCGGCGCAGCCGCCGGGTGCGCGACTGCGTCCAGGCGAAGTACCCGATCGCGGCGAGGACGGCGATCACGACGACGGCGACCACGACCATGACGGCGGTCGACATGTGTCCTCCAACTTCCGTCGAAACGAATGCCACGCCGATGCCCCGACATTCGCCATCAAAACGGACTGCCTGCCTGCGGTTGGGCCCACTTTGGGGATTCGGTCACCTCCTTTGGTGCACCATTTGTCGAATTAGGTGGGATTTGCTGCGTTGTGCTGGTGGGTGTGCTGTGATGAGCGCACCCCCTTCGCGGGGGCCTCGTTCTGGGGAGGTCGCCGATGCGGCACGCGTTCGGACTCCTGCTCGGCGTCCTGCTGACCCCGGCGCTGCTGTACGGCGCGGCCTGGGGATACGCGCAGGCGGGGCAGTCCTTCGACGGGGCGGGCGGGCAGATCACCGACGACACGCGCATCTACGGGGCGTTCGCGCTGCTGGCGGCCGTGGGCCTGGTCACCGGGGTGATCGTCATCGCGCGGTGGGCGTCGCCGCTGGTGTCGCTGGTCCCCGCGCTGACGCTGCTGGGCCTGACGGTGCTCTTCCTGGTCGACCCCGGGCGGGCGCTCGGCCTGCCCTCCCGCGTCCCGCCCGCCGGTGACCTGGACTTCGGCCTGCGCATGCTGCTCGGCTCGGGCGTGTACGCGCTGCTGGGCTTCGCCCTGCTGGCGCCGACCTGGGCCCCGCGCCGCTGGGGCGGCGAACACCTCGACGAGGAGCCGCTCCCGGCCGAATACTCCACCGCCGGGCACTGACCACCGCGCCGGGCACTGACCACCGCGCCGGGCGGCTACCGGGCCAGGGGGTCGCCCTCGTAGGAGTGGTCGCCCCGGTACAGGCGGGCCAGCACGTCCTCGATGTCGGCCTCGCGCAGCGTGATGTCGGCGATCGCGTAGCGGGCGGCGAGCGCGGCGACGACGGCGGCGGCGTTGACCGAACGCGGCAGCCGCAGCCACTGCCGGGGGCCGTCGACCCGCTCCACCGCGACGCCCGGCACCTCCACCGGCGGTCCCGGCCGTTCCAGGTCCACCACCAGCATCCGGCCCGCGTCGACGGTCGCCCGCAGCCGCTCCAGGCTCCCGTCGTAGGCGAGCCGCCCGTGGTCGATGACCAGCACGCGGCGGCACAGTCGTTCGATGTCGCCCAGGTCGTGGGTGGTCAGCAGGATCGTGGTGCCGCGCTCGGAGTTGAGGCGCTCCAGGAAGCCGCGCACGGTCGCCTTGCTCACCACGTCCAGCCCGATCGTCGGCTCGTCCAGCACCAGCAGGTCGGGCGCGTGCAGCAGCGCCGCCGCCAGGTCGCCGCGCATCCGCTGGCCCAGGCTGAGCTGCCGGACCGGGGTGTCCAGGAACGGTTCCAGCTCCAGCAGGCCGGTCAGCTCGGCGAGGCGTTCGCGGTGGGCGCCGGCCGGGACCCGGTACAGCCGCCGCACCAGGGCGAGGCTGTCGCGCAGCGGCAGGTCCCACCACAGGGTGGTGCGCTGCCCGAACACCACGCCGATCCGGCGCGCGAGCGCGGTGCGCTGCCGCGCCGGGTCCATCCCGCAGACCCGCACCGTGCCCGACGAGGGCGTGAGGATGCCGGTCAGCATCTTGATGGTGGTGCTCTTGCCCGCGCCGTTGGGGCCCAGGTAGCCGACGAACTCGCCGCGCGCCACCTGGAACGACACCCCGTCCACCGCGCGCACCGTCGTGCGCGCCCGGCGCAGCAGCCCGGCGCGCCGCCGCACGGTGAACGTCTTGACGGCGTCCACGACCTCGATCATCTCAGCTCCCCGTCGATCGGTAGCGCCGCAGCCCCGCCCGCCACGCGACGCCCGCCGCCGCGCACACCGCGACGGCCACGGCCGGGGAGGCGAACCGCAGCGCCCCCGGCAGCCCGAGCGGGTCGGGCCGGTCCAGCACGTACAGCGCGGGCTGCCAGTTCACGAAGGCGAGGGGCACCACGAACGTCACCCCGCGCACGAGGTCCCGCCCGAACATCGTCATCGGGTACTGGGTGAGGAACGACCCGCCGTGGGTGACCGCCTTGGTGGCCGCGTGCCCGTCGATCAGCACGAACTGGAGCGCCGAGGTCAGCACCCACAGCCCGCTGAAGATCGCCGCCCCGGCCGCCACCATCACCACGACCATCGCGGCCCGGCCCGGCGTCCAGGCGGTCTCCAGCCGGGGCAGGGCCAGCGCCAGCGCGGTGACCGCCGGGACGAGCCTGCCCAGCCGGCGCGGCGAGAAGTCCTCGGTGGCGATCTGGACGAGGGGGCTGACCGGCCGCACCAGCATCGTGTCGAGGGTGCCCTCGCGGATGTGCCGCCCGAGCCGCTCGCTGGTGCCCAGCAGCACGTCCGAGATCGCGAAGGAGGTCGCCGACGACCCGTAGAGGAACACCACCTCCGCCGCCGTGAACCCGGCGATGCGCGGCGCGTGCGCGAACAGCAGCAGGATCCCGGCCAGATCCAGCGCGCCGACCAGCGCGACGCCCACCGTCAGCAGCGCCATCGACAGCGGGTACCGCGCGGCCGAACGGATCCACGTCCACGCCAGCAGCGCGTACAGGCGCACCGGCTCAGCCACCGTGGATCACCAGCCTCCGCCGCACCGCCGCCGTCACCGCGCGCCCCGCGCCCAGCAGCGCCACCGCCCACGCCGCCTGGAACCCCAGCGCCGCCAGCAGGTCCGCGCCGGTCCGCTTGCCGAGGAACACGTCCGCCGGGACCTGGATCAGCGCCGCCCACGGCAGCGCCCGCGCGGCCTCGCCGAGCCAGCCGGGGAACGCCACCAGCGGCACGATCATCCCGGAGAAGAACATCCCCATCACCAGCGCCGCCGACGACAGCCCCCGGTCGTCGTGGACCCAGAACACCGCCAGGGCCACCAGGTACCGCAGCCCGAACGACACCAGCACCGCCAGCAGCAGCGCGACGCCGAACGCCGCCAGCGCCCCCGGCCCGGGCAGGCGCAGCGGGAACGCCAGCGCGCCCGCCACCAGCGGGGGACCGCCGCGCAGCAGCAGCGTCGCCGCCGCCCGCGCCAGGTCGTCGGCCAGCCACCAGCCCTGCAGGTCCACGGGCCGGTGCAGGTCCACCGCCACGTCGCCGTCGCGGATGCGCCGGGTGAGCTCCAGCCCGCCGAAGATCTGCACCGGACCGATGAGCGCCTGGGTGAGGAAGCAGAACGTGACCGCGTCGGTGGCGTCGTAGCCGCCGAGGGAGGGCCGGGCGTTCCACAGCGCGATGAGGACGAACGCGCGGATGAAGCCGAACGCGACGTTGGCGGTCGCCTCGGCGAGGGCGCTCAGCGGATAGGCGGAGTGCCGCCGGAACCCGTACCACGCCACCCACGGAAGAACGCCCACCTGCCGAGAGCATAGGGCTCCTCCGAACCCTCGGAGGAGCCCCGCGCGGTCCTGCTGTGGCCAGACCCCGGTCCGCCCGGGGTCAGTCCGGTGTCACCAGCTGGTCGGCTTGCCCGGCGTGAAGATCCACACCCGGAAGAAGTCGTCCAGCTGCCGCCCGGAGATCTTCTCGGCGAGCGAGATGAACTCCTCGGTGGTGGCGGTCGAGTACCGCTGCTGCACCACCCAGGTGCGCACCAGCCGCAGGAACCTCTCGTCGCCGATCTTCTGGCGGAGCGCCTGGAGCGTCAGGCCGCCGCGCGAGTAGACCGCGCCGTGGAACATCTGGTCGCGGGTCGGGTCGGCGACCACCACGTCCCAGAACGCCGGGCGTCCGGGCGGGCTCGCGGGCGGGTTGTCGTAGGTCTGCTGGAAGGAGACCTGCGCGGACTGGCCGCCGTGCCGCTCGGTCCAGTACCACTCGACCCAGCGGGCGAAGCCCTCGTTGAGCCAGATGTCCTTCCAGCGGTGCGTGGAGACGCTGTTGCCGAACCACTGGTGGGCGATCTCGTGGACGACCACGCCCTCGGCGCGCGGCCGGTGGTAGACCGGGCGGCTCTGGGTCTCCAGCGCGAACCCGACGTTGAGCGGCGGGACGTTGTTGTTCTCCACGATCGAGCCGGTGGTGGTGAACGGGTAGCGGCCGAAGTAGTCGGCCAGCTCGTCGGTGGCGCGCGTGGTGTGCCGGGGGGTGGCGACCGCGTCGGGGTGGGCGGCCACGTCCGGGTCGACCGCGTCCAGCTGCGGGATGCCCTTGGGCGTCCGCGTGGTGGACACGTTGAACCGGCCGATGGAGTTGGTCGCCAGGTAGGGCGCCATCGGGCGGTCCTCGTGCCACACGAACGTGCTGGTGTCCCGGCCGTCCCACTGCTTGACCAGGTGGCCGTTGGCGATGGCCTTCAGGCCCCGGGGCACGGTGGTGCGGATGGTGAACAGCGCCTTGTCGCGCGGGTGGTCGTTGGCCGGGAACCAGGTGGAGGCGCCGTCGGGCTCGGAGGTCACCGTCGCGCCGTCGGGGGTGTGGACCCAGCCGTAGGGCAGCCCGAACACGATCGGGCCGCCGAGGGTCTGCGGGACGCCGTCGTAGACGACGGTCACGGTGAACTCGCGGTGCTTGCGCAGGCCCTGGCGCGGGGTGATGACCAGTTCGCGGTCCCCGGTGCGGGTGAACTTCGCGCCGCGCCCGTTCACCTGGACCGACCGCACGTTCAGCTTGTACAGGTCGAGGTTGAAGCGGGACAGGTTCTGGGTCGCGCGGGCGGTGATGGCCGCGCGGCCCCTGAGCATGTCGGTGGCCGGGTCGTAGGCGGTGTCCAGCCCGTAGTGGCGGACGTCGTACCCGCCGTTGCCCAGGTACGGGAAGTAGGGGTCGCCCAGCCCGGCCGCGCCCGGGGTGAAGCGGGCGGTGGCCGACGCGGACGGCGCCAGCGCGGCGACGCAGGCGGCGGCGAGGGCCAGGGGCAGCAGGGTCCGTGGGCGGCGAAACGCCATCGTGCTGATCCTCTCCGTCGAGTGATCGAGACGTTCTGCCCGACCTTCGCCCGTGACGGGGGATGTGTCGACGGAGGTGCCGATAGCGGTCGCCGTGAAAACCACCGGCCATGATCGTGCGTCGGCGCCCCCGGGACCCGGCCCCGGAACGGCCGAAGGCCCCCTCCGGGTGTAGGACGGAGGGGGCCTTCGGCGCCGGGCGGGGACCGGCGTCCTCAGCGGGCCTGGGTGACCGAGGACCAGGGGAGGAAGGGGCTCAGTGGAACTGACCCTCTTCGGTCGAGCCCTTGAGCGCCGTGGTGGACGAGTCCGGGGCGATCGCGGTGCTGACGCCGTCGAAGTAGCCGGTGCCGGCCTCGCGCTGGTGCTTGACGGCGGTGAAGCCGCGGGAGGCGGCGGCGAACTCGCGCTCCTGGAGCTCGACGTAGGCGGTCATGCCCTCGCGGGCGTAGCCGTAGGCCAGGTCGAACATCCCGCTGTTGAGCGAGTGGAAGCCCGCCAGGGTGATGAACTGGAACTTGAAGCCCATGTGGCCGAGCTCGCGCTGGAACTTGGCGATGGTCGCGTCGTCCAGGTGCTTCTTCCAGTTGAAGGACGGCGAGCAGTTGTAGGCCAGCATCTGGTCCGGGTACTCGGCCTTGACGGCCTCGGCGAACTTGCGGGCCTGCTCCAGGTCCGGGGTGCCGGTCTCCATCCAGATCAGGTCGGAGTACGGCGCGTAGGCCTTGGCGCGGGCGATGCAGGGCTCGATGCCGTTGCGGACCCGGTAGAAGCCCTCGGCGGTGCGCTCGCCGGTGATGAACTCGCGGTCGCGCTCGTCCACGTCCGTCGTGATCAGGGTCGCGGCCTCGGCGTCGGTCCGCGCGATGATCAGGGACGGCACGTTGGAGATGTCCGCCGCGAGGCGGGCGGTGTTGAGGGTCTTGATGTGCTGCGAGGTCGGGATGAGGACCTTGCCGCCCAGGTGGCCGCACTTCTTCTCGGAGGCCAGCTGGTCCTCCCAGTGCACGCCCGCCGCACCGGCGGCGATCATGCCCTTCATCAGCTCGAAGGCGTTGAGCACGCCGCCGAAGCCGGCCTCGGCGTCGGCCACGATCGGGGCCAGGAAGTGGGTGTCGCCCCCGCCCTCCATCCACTGCACCTGGTCGGCGCGCAGCAGGGCGTTGTTGATGCGGCGGACCACGGCCGGGACCGAGTTGGCCGGGTAGATGGACTGGTCCGGGTAGGTCTGGCCGGCCAGGTTGGCGTCGGCGGCGACCTGCCAGCCCGACAGGTAGATGGCCTTCAGGCCCGCCTTGACCTGCTGGACGGCCTGCATGCCGGTCAGCGCGCCGAGGGAGTGGACGTAGTCCTCCTCGTGCAGCAGCTTCCACAGGCGCTCGGCGCCGAGCTTGGCGAGGGTGTGCTCCTCCTGGACCGAGCCGCGCAGCTTGACGACGTCCTCGGCGGAGTAGGTCCGCTCGATGCCCTTCCAGCGCTCGTCGGTCTCCCACTGCTTCCGCAGCTCGTCGGCTGCGCCCTTGAGGCGACTGTCGCTCATGGTTCTGCCCTTCCGGTGTCGTCCCCTGGGTGCTTGACCACGACTATGCCCCGGATGCAAGCGGTAAATAAACTGGCGAGTAACGAAAGATCTGCGAATTTTTCGCTAGCATGAACCTGTGACGACCTTGCGGCCAGAAGAACCCCTCAACTTGACGAGTGACGTAGATCTCGTCACCTTCGGGCAGCGCCTGCGCCACCTCCGGCGCAGCCGCGACATGACCCTCGCCGACCTCGGGGCGCGCGTCGGGCGCGCGCCCTCACAGCTGTCCCTGCTGGAGAACGGGCGCCGCGAGCCCAAACTGTCGCTGCTGCAGTCCCTGGCGTCCGCGCTGGAGGTCCCGGTGGAGGAGCTGCTGCGCCGGCAGCCCCCGAGCCGCCGCGCGCAGCTGGAGATCGCGCTGGAGGAGGCGCAGCGCGACCCGCTCTACAAGTCCCTGGGCCTGCCGCACCTGAAGGTGTCCAAGCGGATGCCCAACGACGTCATCGAGCACATCCTCAGCCTCTACGGCGAGCTGCGGCGCTCCCGCACCAAGCCCACCGCCAGCCCCGAGGAGGCGCGCAAGGCCAACGCCGAGCTGCGCCGCCAGATGCACGAGCGCGGCAACTACTTCGGCGAGATCGAGCAGGTCGCCGCCCAGACCCTGGACGCGGTCGGCTACCGGGGCGGCGCGGTCTCCCAGGGCATGCTGATGACCCTGGTCAGCCACTTCGGCTTCGGCCTGCAGTACGTGCAGGACCTGCCGCGCTCGGTGCGCTCGGTCACCGACCTGCGCAACCGGCGCATCTACCTGGAGCGCGAGCAGCTCGGCATGCACACCCCGCGCACGATCCTGCTCCAGACCCTCGGCCACATCGCGCTCGACCACGACGTGCCCCGCGACTTCGCCGACTTCCTGCGCCAGCGCGTGGAGGCCAACTACTTCGGCGCGGCGATCCTGATGCCCGAGCGCGCCGTGGTGCCGTTCCTGACGGAGGCCAAGGCCAACCGGGAGCTGTCGGTGGAGGACCTGGCCGACGTGTTCGCCGTCTCCTACGAGATGGCCGCGCACCGCTTCACCAACGTCGCCACGCAGCACCTGGGCCTGCACCTGCACTTCACCAAGAACGACGAGAACGGCACGATCTACAAGGCGTACGCCAACGACGGGCTGATCTTCCCCCAGGACGAGGACGGCGCGATCGAGGGCCAGCGGATGTGCCGCCAGTGGGCGGGCCGCCACGTGTTCGAGGCCCCCGACCGGTTCTCGGTCTACTACCAGTACACCGACACGCCCAAGGGCACCTACTGGTGCCTGTCGCACGTCGACCCCAGCCACGAGCGCGACTTCGCGATCACGCTGGGCGTGCGGTTCGAGGACTCGCGCTGGTTCCGGGGCCGCGAGACCACCAACCGGGTCAAGTCGGCCTGCCCCGACGGCGACTGCTGCCAGCGCCCGCCCAAGGAGATGGCCGAACGCTGGGAGGGCATGGCCTGGCCGTCGGCCCGCGCGCACTCGCACGTGCTGTCGGTGCTGCCGCCCGGCGCGTTCCCCGGAGTGGACGAGGCCGACGTGTACGAGTTCCTGGACCGCCACTCCCACGCGTGAGGCACGTCCGCACGTGAGGGCCGCGCCGCCGTCCGGCTCCGGGTGGCGGCGCGGCCCGCGTCCGGCGGGGTCAGCGGGAACGCGGGGGCAGCGGCCGGTCCGCCGCCGCGTGCAGCCGCTCCAGGTAGGCGTCCCGTTCGCCGAGGTCGCCGCGGTAGCCCTGGATCACCTTCATGACGTGCGCCACCCAGGCGTCCCACTCGTCCCGCAGCGCCGGGTCGAGCCTGCCGCGGGACTCGGCGAGGTCGAGCACCGCCCGGGAGATCTCGGTGCCCATGTCGGCCTTGTAGCGGAAACGCTGCCTGAACAGGCCGATGTGGGTGAGCGCCGTCGGGCGGCCCGACAGCGCGGCCGACAGGTTCAGGTACGCCTCGATGCCGAAGTCGCGGGGCGCGTCGTCGCCGACCAGCTCGGGCCGCACCGCGCGGAACCCGCTGAGCGGACGGCCGCCGAACCGGCCGTCGGCCTCGGGGAACAGCGCCCGCACCAGCGGCCCGTACAGCGCGATCGTGGCGCTCAGGACCGGCGGGGGCGGCGGGTCGTCGAAGTCGGCGACCACCATCGCGGTGCCGGGGTCGGCCGCCTCCACCGCGCGCCGCAGGGTGAGGGGGATGTTCACGCCGTCCTCGACGATGTCGGCGTCCAGGAAGCAGAGCCATTCGGCGTCGGCCGCGCGTGCGGCCGCCGCCATTGCCGCGCCTTTTCCGAGAGGCGCGGAAATCACCTCGCAGCCGAGCGCCCTCGCGCGTTCGGCGGTGCCGTCGGTGGAGGCGCTGTCCACGACGACGATCCGGGTTTGCGGATCGGCCGCCGCGCGCGCCTGGGAAATGGCGTTGGCCAGATAGGGCTCTTCATTGTGGGCTACGATCGCGATCATGAACATCGCGGGACAAATACCCCCTGACTGGACTATTAGCTGGATTCGGGCCTACGACCTCGGTGACCTCGCTCACACCGCTCCCGGCGCCCTGGTGGCGACCGGCGGCGCCGGAGCCGGGACCGACGTCGTCGACGTCGACGAGCAGGCGTTCTTCGACATCCAGACGCTGCGGTTCGGCCATGTGGCGCGGCTGCGCCTGCCCTGCCTCCGGTTCGACGGAACGCTGCGGCTGGCGGCGGGGGAGCGTCCCGTCGCGGGGCGGGTGCGGGGTCACCTGCTCGTGCACTCCTCCGGCTTCATGGTGGTCAGGCTCACCCTACGGGCCGACCGGCTGGAGTACGAGGGGCCCGTGACCGCCGAGGTCCTCGGCCAGTTGGAACGGGCCATGTGGGTCACCGGCTATCCGTTGCGCTGGCATGTGCCGCAGGGGCGCGTCGTGGAGGGCAACGTCCGGTGCGCCATGAACTGGATCTTCCTTGATTTCTACGAACGCGCCCACGGCCGCTCGTCCGGGGCGCACATCGCCGAATGGGCGTCCGAGGGAATCCAGGGTTGCGAGAAATTGCACGAGCTTTATCGCGAGGGTTATGTCGGGCATCCTTTTCCGGTGAGCTTCGGCGTCCAGTTCGAAATCGTGAACCCGCGGCTCGGCCCGCTGGCCGGGGCGCTGGACCGGGAACGGGAGTGGCAGGGCGTCATCGACTCCCTGATGTTCCCGGGCCGCGGCGACATCCGGGCCGTCCCGGTCGCCCTGGGCCGGGAGACGCTGGACCGCTGGTACCTCACCGAGAACCAGGCGCTGACCCTGCTGCTGTCGGGAACGGTCGACGGGGAGACCGACGTGATGGATCCCGACCGGACCCAGCTGCTGGAGTACCTGACCCTGCGCCGCGCCGCCCTGCGCTGCGTGCAGCGCGACACCCAGCGGGTGCTCACCGAACGCCTCACCATCACCCGCGCGCAGCTGGAGCGCTGGCAGCACATGGTGGCCAGCACCACCGACGACTACGTGCTGCACGACCGCATCGGCCAGCTGATCGAGCCGATCCGCGGGCACTACACCAGCGAGATCCTGCTGCGCGACCTGGGCGACCTGGAACGCCAGGTGCGGGCGAACCTGACCTGGTTCCAGGAGCGCCTGGACACCCTGTCGGACTGGACCGGCGGCCTGGTCGGCGCCTCGGTCGGCGCGGCGGCGATGGTGCTGAGCCTCCAGGAGTCGATCAAGGGGGTGCTCGGCGATGTGCTGGGCGGCGGGCCCGAGAAGGTGCTGGCCAACCACCCCTGGGAGTTCGCGGGGACGATGCTGACGCTGATGGTGCTGAGCTTCGGCCTGGCGCTGACGCTGATCCGGCGGATGAGCAGCCGCCTGAACCCGTTCTCGGCGCCCGCCGCCGCGGGGCCGCCCTGGAGCCGGCGACGCGGCCGGCCGGCCGCGCGCTCCGCGCCGCCCTCCTGAGCTCGCGCTCCTGAGCCCGCGCTCCCGGGCCCCGGCGACCTCGCGGACGCCGGGGCCCGGTTGTTCCCGGAGGGAACGTCCGGTGACGGCCGTCACCGCGTTACCCCAGGTGACGCGCGAAGGTGCTACCGTTGGTAACAGGTGATATTGGAGAAAGGGTCAATAAAGATGACGAGCACCGACGCGACGCCGTTCTCGCTGGAGCTGAGCGAGGACGTCCGCGAGGTCCAGCAGTGGGTGCACGAGTTCGCGCGCGACGTGATCCGGCCCGCCGCCGAGGAGTGGGACGAGCGCGAGGAGACCCCCTGGCCGCTCATCCAGGAGGCCGCCAAGGTCGGCATCTACTCCCTGGACTTCTTCGCCACCCAGTGGCTGGAGCCGACCGGGCTCGGCATCCCGGTCGCGTTCGAGGAGCTGTTCTGGGGCGACGCGGGCATCGCGCTGTCGATCGTCGGCACCGGCCTGGCCGCCGCCTCCATCGCCGCCACCGGCCTTCCCGAGCAGGTCGCCGAGTGGGTGCCGCAGATGTTCGGCACCGCCGACGACGTGAAGCTCGGCGCGTTCTGCGCCTCCGAGCCCGACGCGGGCAGCGACGTCGGCTCCATCCGCACCCGCGCCGCCTACGACGAGGCCAAGGACGAGTGGGTGCTCAACGGCACCAAGACCTGGGCCACCAACGGCGGCATCGCCGACATCCACGTCGTGGTCGCCTCGGTCCACCCCGAGCTCGGCACCCGGGGCCAGGCCAGCTTCATCGTCCCGCCGAACACGCCGGGCCTGAAGCAGGGCCAGAAGTTCAAGAAGCACGGCATCCGCGCCTCCCACACCGCCGAGGTCATCCTCGACGGCGTGCGCGTCCCCGGCCACCTGATCATCGGTGGCAAGGAGCGGTTCGACGAGCGCATCGCGCGGGTGCGCGAGGGCAAGAGCACCAAGGGCCAGGCCGCGCTGAAGACGTTCGAGACCACCCGCCCGACCGTGGGCGCGATGGCCCTCGGCGTCGCGCGGGCGGCCTACGACTACGCCCTGCAGTACGCCCGCGAGCGCGAGCAGTTCGGCAAGAAGATCGGCGACTTCCAGGCCGTCGCGTTCAAGCTGGCCGACATGAAGTGCCAGATCGACGCCGCCCGGCTGATGGTGTGGCGGGCGGCCTGGATGGCCCGCAACGGCAAGGACTTCACCAGCGCCGAGGGCTCGATGGCCAAGCTGATGGCCTCCGAGGCCGCCGTCCGCTGCACCGAGGAGGCCATCCAGATCCTCGGCGGCAACGGCTACACCCGCGAGTACCCGGTGGAGCGCATGCACCGCGACTCCAAGATCTTCACGATCTTCGAGGGCACCAGCGAGATCCAGCGCCTGGTCATCGGCCGCACCATCACCGGCCTGCCGGTCCGGTGACCTCCCGTCCGTGACGACCCGTCCCCGGCCGGGCCCCTCCGCGCCCGGCCGCGGTCGGGCCCGCGGGCGAAAGAGGGAGACCATGACCGACGAGCAGGGCCGGCGGGCCCGGCCCGCCCCCGCCGACCCGGGCCTGTTCCTGGTCGACATCGACGGCACCGTCGCGCTGCGCGGCACCGGCCCCGGTGCCCGCACGCCCTACGACTGGGCGCGCGTCGGCGAGGACGCGCCCAACCCGCCCGTCATCACCGTCGTCCGGGCGCTCGCCACCGCGGGGCACCGCGTCGTCTACCTGTCCGGCCGTTCGGACGCCTGCCGCGACGCCACCCGCGCCTGGATCGCCGAGCACGTCGGCGTCCCCGGGGAGGCGCTGCTGATGCGCGCCGACGGCGACCGCCGCCGCGACACCGTCGTCAAGCGCGAACTGTACGAACGCGGGATCGCGCCGGTCGGGCCGGTCACCGCCGTCCTGGAGGACCGCGCCAGCGTGGTCGCGATGTGGCGCCGCCTCGGCCTGACCGTCCTCCAGGTCGCCGAGGGGGACTTCTGAGCCCCGGCCGCCTCCCGGCGCCATGGGGGACGCGGGAGGCGACCGCGCGGGATCGGCCCGGCTCAGCCGAAGCCGATGCCCCAGGCGTCGGCGGTGGGCCGGGCGGGCCGGACCGCGCCCGGCGACAGCGCCGCGACCGGGTGCGCGGCGGACTCGGGAACGCTCCCCTGGAAGGGACCGCGCTGGGCCGGGACGCGCGGCAGGCCGGAGCGCCGCGGGCCGGTGCGCGGCAGCCCGGTGCGGGCCGGGCCGGGGTGCGGCAGGTCGTCCTCCTGCGGGCCGGACTCCAGCAGCACCTTGCGCTCCTGGTCGCTCCAGGGGTGCGCCGAGCCGCTGTCGGCCTCGATCTTCACCACCGTGAGGGTGCCGTCGACCGAGGGGCCGTCGGAACCGCACACGTCGAACAGGTAGCGCATCGAGGTGCGGCCCACCTCCGCGACGCGCAGCCGCGTCTCCACGACCTCGTGCCGCCACAGCCGCCGCCGGTAGCTGGCGCTGTAGTGGACCCGGGGCATGATCGGAAGGTGGTCGAGGCCGAGCCGGTGCAGCAGCGTCTGCTCGGCGGCCTCCACCCAGCGGATCACCGTGGAGTGGTGGTAGTGGCCCGTGACGTCGGTGTCGCAGAGTTCGATGCGTTGCAGGACGCGGACGCTGGCGGGCTCGCCGGACATGGATCACCTCGTGTTTCGGAAGGGGACTGCGGAGACCACCTCGAAGTTAGGGCGGCCGAATACCGAGAGCAAGCAGTTGATCACTCAATGTTTCGTGTGTCGCGGACGGGGAAGGCCGCCGGGGCGCTCGCGCGGACCGGGCGCGGACCGTTGGCCCGTCGCCCGGGAGCCGGACCTGTCCCGGGGCTGGACTAAGGTGATCGGACCATGACGGGCACGAACGGGGACGGGACGGGATCGCGGCGCGATCCCGGGCGCCGCCGTGCCCTGCTGGAGGCGGCCGACCGGGTCATCCAGCGGGAGGGCCCGGAGGCGTCGATGGCGTCGATCGCCGCGGAGGCGGGGATCAGCAAGCCGATCCTGTACCGCCACTTCGGCGACAAGAGCGGCCTGTACCAGGCGCTCGCCGAACGCCACACCCGCAGGCTGGTCGAGGGCATCCAGGCCGAGTTCTCCCGGCCCGGCTCGATGCGCGCCCGCACCCGCTCCACGATCGACACCTATCTGGCGACGATCTCGGCGAACCCGCACCTGTACCGGTTCCTCATGCACCGCGCCAGCGCCGAGGACGCGGCCACGCACAGCGCGATGAGCACGATGATCCGCGGGGTGAGCCGGGAGCTGGCCGAGGTGCTGGTCGCCGAGGGCGGGCTGGGCGACGGCCCCGCCGACCGCACCCGCGCCTACGTGTGGGGGCACGCCGTGGTCGGCATGGTCCAGACCGCGGGGGACTGGTGGCTCGACCACGCCGACGAGGTGCCGCGCGAGGCCGTGGTCGACGGCCTGGCCGACCTGATCCTCGGCGGGCTGCCCGCGGCCCGGCTCTCCACCACGGCCGAGGGCCGGGTGCTCGAAATGTTCCAGGAGTGATGAACGAGGTGACCGTGCAGACCCAACCGCGCCCCGAACCCGCCGTCGAGACCGACCGGCGTCCCTGGGGCGGCTTCGAGCGTTTCACGCTCAACGAGCCCACCACCGTCAAGCTGATCCACGTCGACCCGGGGCAGCGGCTGAGCCTGCAGCGCCACCGGGACCGCGACGAGCTGTGGGTGGCGCTCGACCCGGGCGCGGTGTTCGAGGTCGCGGGCCGCCGCATCGAGCCGGAGGTGGGCGAGCGGGTGTTCATCCGGGCGGGGGAGACCCACCGGCTGGGCTCGGCGGGCCCGGCGGTGCGCGTGATGGAGATCGCGTTCGGCCACTTCGACGAGGACGACATCGAACGCCTGGAGGACTCCTACGGCCGCGCCTGACCGGTCGGCCCCGCGCTTCCGGTCGGGCTGCCGGACGGGCTCGGGTCTCCGGAGGGCGTGAGCCCGCCCGTGGGAGTGATGCCGGGGGTGCCCCGGGGAACGACGCTGAGCGCGACCAGCCGCGCCCGTTCCCGTTCGGCGCCCGCGCCCTTCAGCGACACGAACCCCCAGGCCCCCGGCCGCCACTCCCACGCCATCTCCACCGCCCCCGTCCGCAGCACCGGCGAGGCCAGCCAGCGGGCAGGGCGGCCGTGGACGTCGGGAGCGGCACTCCCGGAGGGGGGAGCGTCGAGCCCGGCGGGCAGCGCTCCCTTGGGGTACATCTCCACCAGCGCGTCGGCGCGCGGCGAGGTGTTCGGCCGCTCGGGACGCAGCGTGATCCGCTGCACGTCGGCCCCCGCGTCGTAGGCGATGGGGGCGAACCCGCCCGCGCGGCCGACCAGGAACTCCTGCCGGCCCTCGGTGAAACGGCCCGCGGCCGGTTCGGGGGAGGGGGCGAGCATCTCCCGCCCGGCCAGCACCGAGACGACCGCCACCCCCGAGATCGCCGCGGCCGACGCGGCCGCGCCCAGGGCGCGCCGCCGCCGGGCCCCGCGCCGTCCGGCGCGCACCGCCCGCCCGGCCAGGTCGCCGCCCGCGGCCGGCGGCTCGAACCCGCGCAGCCCTCCCAGCAGCCGCGCGCCCTCACGTTCCTGCTCGTCCATCGCGGCTACCCTTCCTCCAGCGTCGGGGCCCGGTCGCCCAGCAGCGCGCGCAGCCGGGCCAGGCCGCGGGCGGTCTGGCTCTTGACGTTCCCCTCCGAGCAGCCGAGCACGGCGGCGACCTCCGCGACCGGCAGGTCGCACAGGAACCGTAGTACCAGCACGGCCCGCTGCTTCGGCGGCACCCGCTCCAGCGCCGCCCGCAGCACGGTGCGGGTCTCCACGTCCGACGGGTCGGTGGCGGGCGGGTCGGGGGTGTCGGCGGGCGCGCCGGTGAGGCGGACCCGCGCCCAGGACAGGCGGCGCTCGTTGAGGAACGAGCGCACCAGGATCCGCCGCACGTAGCGGTCGAGGTCGTCGGCGGCGCGGGCGCGCCGCCAGTGCAGGTACAGCCTGGTCAGCGCGGTCTGCACGATGTCGTCGGCGCGGTGCGGGTCGCCGCACAGCAGGTGCGCGACGCGCCGCAGCCCGGGCAGCGCGCGGGCCACGTACTCCTCGTAGTCGCGTTCGTCGTCCGGTCGCACGGCGGCGTGCCCCTCGGGAGCCCTCGGCCCGCTGCGGGAGACGGCGGGGAAGGGAAGTGATCATAGTGCGGGAAACGGTCACGGCCGGACCCTCCAGACCCACACGCCGCCCTCCCGGACGCCCGGTCCGAGCAGCGCCTCCACGGTGGCGCGCAGGTGCTCCGCGCGCGGGTGCGGGCCGAGCACGACCGCGTCGGCCCGCCAGTACGCC
>NZ_BCQR01000189.1 GCF_001552175.1 Actinomadura kijaniata NBRC 14229 | reverse complement strand
ACTGACCGCGCGCCGGGACCGGTGCCGCGACAACCCCTCGACCCAGGGCTGCCCGTGACGCGCGGCGCCCCGGCGACGACCACGGCCCGCACCCCGGAACGGGGTGCGGGCCGTCGCGCGTTCGCCGCGGGTGGCGAAGATCGGGGAAATCCGGTCGGTCAGCCCTTGACCTCGATGAACTCCGCCAGCTCGCGGAGCAGGGCGGCCTTCGGCTTGGCGCCGACGATCTGCTTGACGACCTCGCCGCCCTGGTAGACGTTCAGCAGCGGGATGCTGATGACGCCGGCGGCGGCGGTCGACTGCGGGTTCTCGTCGGTGTTCAGCTTGACGATCTTGAGCTTGTCACCGTGCTCGTTGGAGATCTCCTCCAGGATCGGAGCGACCATCCGGCAGGGGCCGCACCACTCCGCCCAGAAGTCGACCAGAACGGGCTTGTCGCTCTTGAGGACTTCGGCTTCGAAGTCGGCGTCGGTCACGGCCTGCATTGCGTCTCCTTCGATGTTCCCCGGCGGCGGGGCCGTCCCCGCCGCCGCAGCTTCGTCCGGCCGGTCGGGACGGGGCTCAGCCCTCGCCCCGCAGCTCCTCGGGGGTGTGCGGGACCAGCGACTCCAGGTCCTGGTCCTGCAGCCAGCGCTCGGCGTCGATGGCCGCCTGGCAGCCGGTGGCCGCGGCGGTGATCGCCTGCCGGTAGATGTGGTCCACCACGTCGCCCGCGCCGAACACGCCCGGGATCTTGGTGGCGGTGGTCGGGTGCTGGACGACGAGGTAGCCGTCCTCGTCGGTGTCGAGCACGTCCCGGAACAGGTCGTTGCGCGGGTCGTGGCCGATCGCGATGAACAGGCCGGTCGCCTCCAGCGTGCTCTCCTCACCGCTCCTGCGGTTGCGGATCCGCACGCTCTGCAGCCGGTCCTCACCGGTCAGGCCGACGACCTCGCTGTCCCAGACGAACTTGATCTTCTCGTTGGCGAACGCGCGCTCCTGCATGATCTGGCTGGCGCGCAGCTGGTCGCGGCGGTGCACCACGGTGACCGAGCGGGCGAACTTGGTCAGGAAGATCGCCTCCTCCATGGCCGTGTCGCCGCCGCCGACCACGACGATGTCCTGGTCACGGAAGAAGAACCCGTCGCAGGTGGCGCACCAGGACACGCCGCGGCCCGACAGCCGGTCCTCGTCGGGCAGGCCCAGCTTGCGGTGCTGCGAACCGGTCGCGACGATCACCGCGTGCGCCCGGTAGACGTCCTCGCCCACCTTGACGATCTTGGGGCTGGCGGTCAGGTCCACCTCGGTGACGTCGTCGGTGACCAGCTCGGCGCCGAACCGCTCGGCCTGCTTGCGCATGCTGTCCATCAGGTCCGGACCCATGATCCCGTCGGGGAACCCGGGGAAGTTCTCCACGTCGGTGGTGTTCATCAGTGCGCCACCGGCGGTCACCGAACCCTCGAAGACCAGCGGCTTCAGATCGCCCCGGGCGGCGTAGACCGCGGCCGTGTACCCCGCGGGGCCCGAGCCGATGATGATGACGTTGCGGACGTCGCTCACTGTTGAATCCTTCTCCTCAAGGGTGACCGCCCTGCCAGTGGCGTCAACCGATCCTAGGGCCCGGGGATTCCCGGACCGATCCGCCGCTGGTCATAAGCTTGCACACATGGCGCGGATTCTTCTCCTCCACTCGGTTCACGGACTGCGGCCCGCCGTGCTCCAGGCCGCCGAACGGCTGCGTTCGGCGGGGCACGAGGTGCACACCCCCGACCTGTACGACGGACGTGTCGTCGACACCCCCGAGGAGGGCCGGAAGATCCAGGAGGAGATCGGCCGGGACGAGCTGCTGAAGCGCGCCGTCACCGCCGCCGCCCCGCACGTCGACGGCGGCCTGGTGTACGCGGGGTTCTCGCTGGGCGGCGCGATCGCGCAGAACCTGGCGCTGGCCGACGAGAAGGCGCGCGGGCTGCTGCTGATGCACGGCACGTCCGACCTGTCCGAGGACGTCTCGACCGAGATCCCCGTCCAGCTGCACGTCGCCGACCCCGACACCTCCGAGCCGGTGGACTGGCTGAACGCCTGGTACCTGCTGATGCGGCGGGCCGGAGCGGACGTGGAGATCTTCCGCTACCGGGGCGTGGGGCACCTGTTCACCGATCCGGACCTGCCCGACCACGACGCCGAGGCCGCCGAACGCGCCTGGGCGATCGCCCTGGACTTCCTCTCCGAGCTGGACGCCTGACCCACGAAACGAGGGGGCCGCGGATCTCTCCGCGGCCCCCTCGTCGTGTCCGGCGGACGTCAGGTGGTGACGTGCGTCAGGACGTTCTTGTCCCGGGGGGAGCAGTCCGGGCCGACGACCCAGATGTCCCACCGGCCGGGCTTGGCGCCGTTCAGCACGACGACCGTGGCCGGGGAGCCCTCGAACTTCGCGGAGTCCACCAGCACCGGGGCCCTGCCCCCGGTCACCGACGCGACGCACTCGGCCAGCTTCGCGTCGGGCTTCCGCGGTTCCAGGCGCGCCTCGTTGCCCTTGCCGAGCAGATCGTTCACCTGGGAGCCGAGCGTCGCCGTCCGGTAGTCGGTGCCGGTCCGCGCGACGCCGAACGACGGCGCGTGCGCGGCGAAGGTCCGCTGGGTGGCCTTCCCGTCCTCCGCCTGGCCGCCCGACGGCGCCGACGGGACGGTCCCCTTCTGGGACGCCTGCTGGTCGCCGCCGTCCAAGAGGGGCGTGGTGCGCGTGGCCGAGGCCTGGCCCTCGTCCCGGGCGTCGTCCAGCGCCGCCTTGCCGACGACCGCTCCGCCGCCGAGCACCACCACGGTGGCCGCGGCCGCCGACAGGATCCGCCAATGCCGCCTGCCGCGCCGCTGCTCCAGGCTCACCACGGTGGCGTTGTTCAGCGACTCGGCGGCGATGGCCGAGTCGATGCGCGACGCCAGGTCGGCAGGCATGGACGGGACGGGTGCCTCCGCCAGGATCCGGGAGACGTCCGCAAGGTCGGCGGAGCGTTCCCGGCACTCGGCGCAGGTGTCGAGGTGGGCGTTGACGGAGGCGGCCTGGTCGTCTTCGAGCAGACCCTCGGCCAGATCGGCGAGGGTGTCGTAGTCAATATGCGCGGGGTTCATTTAGGCATGCCACCTCCTTCCACACCTCCGACGTTCCGGCGGTCCCGACGGTTCCGATGGTGGACCAGAAGCGGCGCCAGCCGAGCCCTGCCCCGCGCGCAGCGACTCTTGATCGTTCCCGGCGGCACCTCCAGGACCTGCGCCGCGTCGTCGACGGAATACCCCATCATGTCCACCAGGACCAGCGCCGCCCGCTGCTCGAACGGCAGCTCCAGCAGCGCCGCGTGCACGTCCAGCGAGACGCCGTGCGCGTCGGTCGGGTCGGGCATCTTCGGGGCGACCGCGTCGAACGTCGCGTCGTCGCCCATCGGGGTGGCGGGCCGCACCGACTTGCGCCGGATGCGGTCCAGGCACGCGTTCACCACGATCCGGTGCAGCCAGGTCGTGACGGCCGCGTCCCCACGGAACCGGCCCGCCGCGCGGAACGCCGACAGGCACGCGTCCTGCAACGCGTCGGCGGCCTCCTCCGGGTCTCCGAGCGTGCGCAACGCCACAGCCCACATCCGGTCCCGATGCCGGTTGACCAGCTCGGAGAAGGCGTGGGGGTCGCCCTGCGCGTGCCGCGCCAGCAACTCCTTGTCGGGAACCTCGTCAACGCGCCGCACGCTCACCGACGCCATACGCCTGGACTTTCCACCACGGCGGAACCCGCCTGGCCCGGACTTCGCCGGGAAGCACCTGCTGGGGAAGACACCACAGATTCCTGGGGAGAGGGGACATTCTGCTGACAGGAACGATACCGACTGCCCCCACCCCCCGTCACAACGCAAAAAGCCACAGAACCTCAACCGATCCCGCCCAACCCGAAACCCGGGCAGAACCGTGACGGTGACACCCTCAATCCCCAACCGGCGATGACTGTCCTGTGCGGCGCTGGAAACCTGTGCGAGGTCGGACGCGCGCCACGCTCGGAACGCGCACGACGGCTGCCCGCACACGACCACGAGCAGGTGAACAGCGGCTCCACGGGCTTCCACCAGGCCGCGAGGCGCACAGAGATTTCGGCGCGCGGCAGCCATAGATCAAGACACGGAAGATGACTATTCTGTACAAAGATCATCAAATCCGAACAAGGGAGCCGTGTGCGTCCGCGTTTCAAGGACATCCTGTCGGTCGGTGCCGCCACCGCTGCGGCCGTCGGTCTTCTCGCCGTCCCCGCCACCGCGCAGACCGCTGAGACGAGCGTCAGCGCTAAAGCCAAGATCGGCCGTCTCTACACGATGAGCGGCAAGTACGAGAACAAGTACAACGTGCGCACCGGCCCCGGAACCGGGTACCGGGTGGTCGCCACCGTGCGGGGCAAGGGGAAGAGCCTCCCGTGCTGGTACAACGTCTGCAAGGGCGTCAAGCGCAAGTCCTACTACCGGTGCTACGCCAAGGGGGAAAGGGCCAACGAGTGGGTCCCCCTGAGCTACAAGGGCCGCAAGGTATGGGCTGCCATGAACTGCGGCGCCCTCGGAAGGTGATGCCGGCGAAGGGCACCGGGCATCAAGCTCCACGCTCCAACCGGCCCACGCGGTATGTCCGGATGAGGGCGTGCGCTCACAGCCTGCCGGGCAGCGGGCTCAAGTGGCAGCGCGCGGGACCGTGAGCGAGTGCCGACATGAACAGAGGAGTGCGGTGGCCTCAGGCCACCGCACTCCTCTGTTCATGGTTACTGGGCTTGGCCGTGGACGGTGATCTCGCTCAGCCTCGCCTTGCAGCTGGGCGGGAGCTCGGCGAACCACACGAGGACATATCGCCCCTGTGTCTGTTCACGCGCCTCCAGCGTGAAGGTCCCCGCCGAGCTGGTGCCCTTGCCGACGGTGCGCAGCGAGCCGAGAGCGTCGCTGTCACCGACCTTGAGCTGGAGGGAGGCCCCCGACTCGGGGGTGGTGACCTTCACGTTGGCGATCTTGACGGAGCGGCCCATGTCCAGCAGCACGCCGGCGCCCTTCAGCAGGTTCCCGAAGCGGACGTCCCGGTAGGTCTGGGTGTGCCAGTCGGCCTTGTACCTGCCGTCCTTGATCGGGTTGGACACCCTGTTCATGGCCTCGTCGTGTTCCTTGCCGACCCAGAGTTCGTCGACCGATCGCGCGTTCTGGATGGGCAGGAGAACGGCGGGCTGCGGTGAGGCGGACTTCTTGGGGTCGGTGACGCCGGCCTTGTTGTTGTTCACGGGTGGGGTGTTGCCGTCGTCGCCGGTCAGGGCCCAGGCGCCCAGGCCCGCGATCACTGTCAGGGCCGCCGCGGCGGCGCCCAGCAGGGCCTTGCTCGTGCTCTTGCGCCGGGCCGGGGCGTGCTGGGGCGGCAGCGGGGGCGACGGGACGTGGTGCTGGTGCGTCGTCTGCTGGCTGGGCTGCGGGGTCGGCCGGGTGGGGGCCTGCTGGCGCGGGGGCGCCGGGCGGCGCGGCGGCGGGGGCGTGCCCAGGCCCGCGAACAGCGGGAGCGGGGTGCGCGGGACGCCGCGCAGCGCCGCGGCCAGGTCCGCCGGGGTTGTGATCGGGTCGTCGTCGGTCAGGCCCAGGCTGCGGCACACGATGTCGTTGATGCCGTGGGCGATGCCCGCCTGGACCATGCGGGGCGGCTGGACCGCGCCGTCGGTCCGGGGGGCGGCGGGGAGGGACGAGCGTTCCGGGGCGCCCGGCCAGTGCGCGGTCAGCGCGGCGTAGAGCATCGCGCCGAGGCCGTGGGCGTCGTCGGCGGCGGGGTCGTCGGAGGCGCAGTCGCGGAGGGCGGCGTCGGTGGCGACGCCGAGGAGCTTGACGGTGCCGCCGGTCGTCCACACCAGGTCGCGGGGTGACATGCACAGGTGGGTCAGGCCCGCGCCGTGGGCGGCGGCGATCGCCTCGGCGGCCTCGTACAGCAGGGTGGCGGCGCGGCCCGGCTCCAGCGGGGCCTTGGTCAGCATGTGCTCCAGCGTCTCGCCGGACACCCACTCGCTGACGACGTAGGCGTTCTCGCCGCTGTCGTCGGCGTCGAAGACCTGGGTCAGACGCGGGTCGGTGAGGCGGCTGGCGGTGCGCGCCGCCGTGATGACGTCGGCGATGCGCGGGAACTCGGGGTCGAACGTCCGGACGGCGACGGCGCGGGCCAGGATCTCGTCCACGGCCTTCCACAGCGTCGAGCCGCCGGCGTCGTGGATGCGCTCTTCGAGGCGGTAACGGTCGGCCAGGCGGGTGCCGGGCTCGATGACTGACGTGCTCACGGCAACGTCCTGCACAGGTGGTCAGATCCCATGTTCGTGGCGTGGCAGCTTACGCCTCCGACCCTCCTCTTTGCGTTCCCCAGGGTGTCGCCCCGCAAGCCGTAGTCCCCCACATGGTAGTGGTTAGCCACTCGAGTGGCTGCCTTATCGACGCGCGTCCTGTGTACTTTGCCACGCTTTACTCCCCGCGAGGTGACTCACCCCCGGCCCGGGAGACGGCGGGTGATGGTAGAGATCATCGTTTGGACCTCGCCGACGCGCAGCAGTTTCGCGAAAAGCAGGTACAGGGCCCCGCCGCCGGCGCCGCCGACGACCAGCGCGACCAGACCGGGCAGCAGGCCGGTGCCGAGGACCGCCTCGGTGATCGCGTGGACCGCGTAGCCGAAGCCCACGAGCGGCCACAGCGCGATGACGAGCTTGACGTACGACACGAAGACCCGGCGGCCGTCCATGCCGCCGAGGCGGCGGCGCAGGATCAGCCAGCCGACGAACGCGCCCATCGTCTGGGCGAGCGCGAACCCGCCCGCGATCCCCACGATGATCTTGTTGGTGGGCAGCACCGCGTAGGCGGTGAGCGCGCACGCGATGTTGGTCGCGACGACCGCGACGCTGACGAACGTCGGCGTGCGCGTGTCCTGCATCGCGTAGAACACCCGCAGCATCAGCTGGTAGGCGGCGAACGGCACCAGCGCGATCGCGAACATCCGCAGCACCTCGGCGATGACGTGCGCGTCGGCGACGCTGGTGGCACCGTGCGCGAACAGCACCGTGGTGATCTCGGGCGCGAGCACGGCCATCAGCCCGGCGGCGGGCAGGATCACCACCGAGCACAGTCGCAGCCCGTTGGAGAAGTCGTCGGCGACCTCGCGCATCCGGCCCCCGGCGGCGTGCTCGCTCATCCGGGGCAGCAGCGCCGTGATCAACGAGACGCCGATGATCGCGTAGGGGAGCTGGAACAGCTGGTAGGCGTTGAAGTAGGGCGTGTAGCCGACGTCGCCGAGGTGTTCCAGGCGTCCCTTGACTCCGGCGGAGTTGGCCAGCCGGGTGGTGATCGCGAACCCGATCTGGGTGATCAGCACGTAGGCGAGCGTCCAGACGGCCATCTTCCCGATCTGGCCGATCTCGCCCTTCTGGAAGTCCAGCCGGGGCCGCCAGCGGAAGCCCGAGCCGCGCAGCGACGGCCACAGCGCGACCGTCTGGAGCGCCATGCCGCCGATCGTGCCGCCCGCCAGCAGCGCGATCTGCCAGTCCGCGATCGTGTCGGGGTTGACCTTGCCGGTGCTGACCAGCAGGAACGCCGCGGCGGTGCCGATGATGACGAGGTTGTTCAGCACCGGCGTCCACATCGGCGCGCCGAAACGCTTGCGGGTGTTGAGGATCGCCCCGGCGAACGCGCTGACGCCCAGGAAGAAGATCTGCACCGCGAACAGCCGGGCGAACAGCACCGCCAGCTCGCGCTGCGAGCCGTGCATCGACCCGCCGTAGATGCCGATGAACACCGGGCCGAGCAGCACCGCCACCGCCGTCATCGCGGCCAGCGCCAGCACGGCGAGGGTGAACAGCCGCTGCTCGTAGCGTTCGCCGTAGGCGGTGTCGCGCTCCTTCGCCCGGACGATCAACGGGACGACGACGGCGGTGAGGATGCCGCCCAGCAGCAGGTCGTAGACGATGAACGGGACGGTGTTGGCGGTGTTGTAGGCGTCGGCGAGCGCGCCCACGCCCAGCGCCGCGACCAGCATCGCGGTGCGCAGGAACCCGGTGATGCGGGACGCCAGCGTGCCCAGCGCCATGACGGCGCCGGACTTCAGGATCGACGACGCGCCGCCCTTGCCGCCGCCGTCGCCGCCGGACGGGGGGACCACCGGCAGGTCAACCGCCGTCTCCGCCGCGGTGCCGCCCGCCCCGGGGGCCCGGTGGCCCGGTGGCGGAGTCGCCGTTGGGGGAGCCTGGTACGGGGGCCGCGGCGTCTGGTTCGGCGGCGGGCCCGGACGACCCGTTCCCGGAGGTCCCTGGGATCCCGGCGGGTTCGGACGGCCAGAACCCTGCGGACCCGGCGCCCGGGGTCCCGGGTTCCAGTGGTCCGGTCGCTGTTGGTCCCATTCCGGTCGACCCGTCACCGGCTGCCTCCGCTTTCCGGCGGCGCCTTGCTCTGATGGCCCGCACTCCGACGCCCACGAAGAGTACGGCAAGTCCGCCGCCGGTGATGAGCAGCGCGGTGCGCGCGTACCCGGTGGTGCGGATCGCGACGGTCACCGGGTCGCCGAACCGGCGCTTGCCGTCGGCCGACAGCAGGGTGATCCGCAGCTTGTGGGTGCCGTTGCCGAGCGCCTGGACGGGGACCCAGACGGTCTCCTTCTCGCCGCCGTCCAGGTCCCGCGAGCGCCAGCCCCCCTCCGGCTCGCCGACCTTGAACTTGAAGGTGTTCTCGGAGGTCACCGAGAGCAGGAACTCGACCTTCTGGTCCTTGGCGAAGTCGTTGACGATGGTGATCGGGATCCGGCCCTCGCGGCCGCCCATCGCCGCCCCCGAGGTGATCACCCGGACCTTGTCCATGTCCCGGGCCAGCTCGTCGGCCAGCTCCTCGCGGGTCTTGCGCGCCTGGGTCGAGTGGCCGCGCCAGGACGCCGACTGCATGCGCAGCAGCGCCCGCTCGTAGCTGACCGGCGTCTTCGACTTCATGATCGCGTGGAGGCCGCGGGCGCGGCGGCCGATGGCGCGGACCTCGCCGAGGTAGGTGTCGCCGAGCTCGTAGCGCTCGAACTCGTCGGGGTAGTTCTGGTAGGCGCGCGGCTGCGGCCTGGTCTTGCGGAGGTCGGCCAGCGACGCCGGTTTGAGCCAGGGGGCGTTGCCGGAGTACTCCAGCAGCTTCCGGGCGAACTCCGGGGTCGGGTTCCAGACGCGGTTCGGCGCGACGACCAGGGAGCGGTTGGGGGTGCTCGGGGCCTCCAGGGCGATCATCGCGGTCTCCGCGATGAAGCGCTGCTGGGCCAGCACCGCCGCGCCGGGGGCGCGCACGTTCGCGCTGACGATGTCGTTGAGCTTCTCGTCGTAGGTCAGCACGGGCTTGTTGCCCTGCTTGGTCCGGACGGTGGTCAGCGCGTTGGTGGTGATGTTCTGCGGGGCGAACATCCGCTCGCTGAGCACGAACGCGCCGTTCGGGTTCTTCAGGCCGTACTGGGCCATCACGTTGAGGCTGCCCGGACCGGCGACGCCCGCGGCGGGCCAGGCGTACTGGGCGTCGGGCTGCTTGCCCAGGATGCGGGCCGCGATGTCGGTGTTGCGGTAGGCGGGTTCGAGCTGGTCGGTCAGGAGGTGCCGGGTCAGCGCCACCACGTCGGGGTCGGCGTAGGGCAGCGTGAAGTACGGGTTTCTCCGCACCCCGTCCTTCAGCGAGTTCAGCCAGGTCAGGGCGGCGGGGTTCTTCGGTTTCCGGGCGGCGGTCCTCTCGTCGGCCAGCGGCGCCTTCACCCGGTAGTCGGAGGTGCCGACCGTCTCCAGGTCGTCCAGCAGCGCCGGGTCGACGGCCCAGGTGACGGGCACCTTGGTGTTCTTGGCGGGCGCGTTGACGAGGGCGGGCAGCCGCCCGTCGACGGCCAGGTCGCGGTTCAGCTGCTCGCTGACGAACGTCTGGTCGTTGGCGCGGTGCATCCGTCCCGCCAGCGGCCACACCCAGCCGATCCTCACCCGCTGGGTCTCCTGCCCGGGCGGGTCGTAGGTGATGAACGTGGTGATGCCCGCGACGACCTGCTGGGCGGCGTTCACCACCTCCACGCCGATCGGGTAGACGCCGAACTTGCGCAGGCCCATCACCTTCGGGTCCAGGGAGGACTGCCAGTTCTGGGTGCCGTCGGGGGCCTCGGCCTGCGGCAGTCTCCGGACCGACTTCTCCGCCACGCCCGCCAGGTTGGCGGGCGGCGCGGCGGCGTACTGGTCGAGCTGGCTGCGGCTGCCGACCGCGTCGGCCACGTATCTCAGCCGCACCGTCAGGCCGGGCATGGGCTGGCCGGAGTGGTTCGTCACCGACCCCTTGACCGTGATCCTGGAGTTGGGTTTGACGAGGGGGGTGACGTCGGTCAGGACCAGGCCGACCTGTTGGCGCCCCCGCTGGGGGGCGGTCCCGGGGACCGCCTCGGGTGCGGCTTCGGGCACCGCCCCGGGGGAGGCGGGCGCGGCGACCGGGGCGGCCGACGCCGTCCGGGGCGTCAGGCCGGCCAGGAGGCAGGGCAGGAGTGCGGCCAGCGCGGCCGCGCGTTCGACCCGTCTCACGCCATGTCCGCCCGACGGCGACCCGCAGTGGGGACCGCGTGGGGACGGCGGGCGTCGTGTTCCCGCACCACGGGCTCGATGGTAGCCGCGACGCAACCGCCATCGGACCTTCCCGGCGCTTCCGTCGTCGTTCCCGGGTCAGGTGGTCGCCGCGTCGAGCCGGACGACGTCCCCGCCGAGCAGGGGCACCGGCTTCGCGCCGCACAACGCGAACAGGTCCGACACGCGGATGCCGAGCGCCGTCGAGGCCTCCCCCGTCGCGGTGTAGACGACCTCGTCGGGCGACAGGCGGTCCAGCAGGCGACGGTCCACCAGCAACGGCATCGAGTGCGGGAGCAGCAGCGGGCACACCAGTCCCGCGGCGTATTCGGTCACCCGGTTCACCTCGGCCGCGCGGGCCGGGCGGATCTGGCGGGCCCCGACGGCCTGCCGGACCGCCTCGGGCTGTGGGCGGGCCCCGGCGGTGACCACCGCCCCGGCCAGGAAGCGCCGGCCCAGATGGGGGTCGTCGCCGGAGAAGACGCTCGTCACCAGGCACCGTTCCGCCGGGAGCCCCAGCGCCCTGGGCAGCTCGTCGGCGTGCGCGATGGAGATCGGCAGCCGCACGATCTCGTGCAGCGTCTCCCGCTCCAGCAGCGCTCGGTGGACGGTGAGAGCGTTCTTCATCTCCGGCTCCGTTCCGCGGGGGGCACCGCCCCGCTCACATCCCCCCGGCTACCGACTCCGTGACCCCCGATGGTCTCCGGGCGGGGATCTCCCCACATACCCGTGGTGACGGACTTCATCCCTGGTACACCCGCCGCTTTGTGATCCGACCCGCGATGGTCCCGCGCGCGGCGTTCCCCGCTACCGTTGAGGGGCCGGAAGGTTCGGCCGGGTATTCGTGGGGTGTTCACCCTGTCTCCGGAGACGGACGTGTCCAGAACGTAACCCGGGGATCGCGGGAAGTGAAGGCCCTCCGTGAGCCGGTGACCGGCAAAGTCTTTTGTCACACACTCCCTGAGGAAATACGCTCGATGCCCGTGCCCAACCAGAACGTGACCCCAGAGCAGCAGGCGTCCGACGCCCCGCAGAGCACTGCGCGGCGCACCGCCGTCGCCGAGCTGCTGAGCCGCGTCGCGCCCGTCGCCGACGAGCTCGGCGCCCGTTTCGCGGCCGCGGGGCACGAGCTGGCGCTGGTCGGCGGCCCGGTCCGCGACGCGCTGCTGCGCCGTCCCACCAAGGACGTGGACCTGACCACCGACGCGCCCCCGGACCGGATCCTGGAGATCATCGACGGCTGGGCGGACGCGGTGTGGACGATCGGCATCGAGTTCGGCACGGTCGGGCTGCGCAAGGGCGACCACCAGCTGGAGATCACCACCTACCGCAGCGAGTCCTACGACCCGAAGTCCCGCAAGCCCGAGGTGTCCTACGGGACCTCGCTGGTGGAGGACCTGCGGCGGCGTGACTTCGCGGTGAACGCGATGGCGGCGCGGCTGCCCGGCTACGAGCTGGTGGACCCGTTCGGTGGGCTGACCGACCTGCGCGACCGGGTGATCCGGACGCCGGGACGGCCGGAGGACTCGTTCGGCGACGACCCGCTGCGGATGCTGCGGGCCGCCCGGTTCGCCTCCCAGCTCGGTTTCGCCGTCGCGCCGGACGTGGTCGAGGCGATGACCGCGATGGCCGACCGCATCGAGATCGTCTCGGCCGAGCGGATCCGCGACGAGCTGTCCAAGCTGGTGTGCGGCACGCATCCGCGCGAGGGCCTGGCGCTGCTGGTCGACACCGGCCTGGCCGGACAGGTGCTGCCCGAGCTGCCCAAGCTGCGGCTGGAGATCGACGAGCACCACCGGCACAAGGACGTCTACGAGCACTCGCTGATCGTGCTGGAGCAGGCGATCGCGCAGGAGGAGGACGGCCCCGACCTGGTGCTGCGGCTGGCGGCGCTGCTGCACGACATCGGCAAGCCCCGGACCCGGCGGTTCGAGGCGGGCGGCCGGGTGTCGTTCCACCACCACGAGGTCGTCGGCGCGAAGATGACCCGCAAGCGGCTGACCGCGCTGCGCTACCCGAAGGACGTGACCAACGACGTGTCCCGGCTGGTGGAGCTGCACCTGCGGTTCCACGGTTACGGGACCGGGGAGTGGACCGACTCGGCGGTGCGCCGCTACGTGCGCGACGCCGGTCCGCTGCTGTCGCGGCTGCACAAGCTGACCCGCGCCGACTGCACCACCCGCAACAAGCGCAAGGCCGACCGGCTGCGCCGCACCTACGACGAGCTGGAGGCGCGGATCGCGCGGCTCGCCGAGGAGGAGGAGCTCGCGGCGATCCGCCCGGAGATCGACGGCAACGAGATCCAGGAGATCCTCGGCATCCGGCCGGGCCCGCTGGTGGGGAAGGCGTACCGGTTCCTGCTGGAGCTGCGGCTGGACCGGGGCCCGATCGGCAAGGAGGCCGCCGCGGCGGAGCTGCGCCGCTGGGCCGCCGAGCAGGGCGTCACCGGCGAGTGAGAACGCGGAGGGGCGGGGCGTCCGGGGCCACCGGACGCCCCGCGCCGGTCAGCGGACGTCGATGTAGTCGTCGCCGCTGACCGACTTGAAGAACAGCGACGAACCCCAGTAGCCCGCCCGCCAGGTCCCGTCGTACTTCGCCTTGAAGGTGCGCTTGTAGGAACCGTTGGACGCGGTCGTGGCGGCCCCGGCGTACACCCACTTGCCGGTGCCGCGCTTGCGGAAGTAGACGCTCACGCGCTGCTTGCCGTATCCGACGTAGTCGCCGTTCCAGCCGTAGGGGTCCAGACGGGTGAGGCGCCCGGCGACGGTGAGGGTGCGGCCCTTGCGGACCGGCTCGGGACCGGCGTTGGCCGACAGGCGGGTGCTGCGCTTGACGGAGAACGTCGTGGACGGGCCGGGCTTCGTCGATCCCTCGTTGGTGTCGTAGACGCTGGTCTCGGCGCGCCAGCTCCCGGGCTCGGAGGAACGGTCGAACTTGCCGCGTCCGACGAACACGCCGTCGCCGTCGGGGTCCTCGATCACCGCGTCGCCGACCCAGTCGCCCTTGGGGCCGCGCAGGTCGAAGTCGATCCACGACCCCGGGCCCATGCCGGGGGCGGTCACGGTCACCGTGACCCAGGTGGAGCTCTTGGCCTGGAGCACCACGGTGCCCGGGGCGATCTTCACGCCGGGGGCGCGGCGGGCGGCGGCCTCGGCGGGGGCGGCGACGGCGGACGTCAGCGCGACGGCGGCCAGGGTCAGGGCGGGAAGGGTGTGCCTCACGTATGAGCTCCCGGGGAGAGGGGTGGGAAGCGGCGGGGGGCGAGGCGACCGGGGAAGATCAAATCAGAGAACGGCGGCCCCGCGCATCCGAATCCGGGAGCGGGGCCGTCCGGAAGGGGACACAACCGGAGCGCAACCGGACCACAATCCCCGCCGGACAGGATCGGTCCCGACACCGATGACGGGAGAAGATCCTGATGACGAACACCAACGCCGTGCCGGTCACCGTTCTCGGCCTGGGGCTGATGGGCAGCGCGCTCGCCAGGGCGTTCCTCGACGCCGGACATCCGACCACCGTGTGGAACCGCACCGCCGCCAAGGCCGCGCCCCTGGTCGAGGCCGGGGCCCGGCAGGCGGCGACGGTCGAGGAGGCGGTGGCCGCGAGCCCGCTGGTCGTGACCTGCCTGACGAACTTCGACGACACCCTCCAGGCGCTGGAGCCGGCCGCGGCGGCCGTGGCGGGGCGCGCGCTGGTCACGCTGAACACCGGGACCCCGGCCGGGGCGCGGCGGACGGCCGACTGGGCCCGCGACCACGGGGCCCGCTTTCTGGCGGGGGCGGTCAAGAACGTTCCCCCGGCCGTCGGCGCGCCGGACACCCTGCTGTACTACGGCGGCGACCGGACCGTCTTCGACGAGCACCTGGCAGCGCTGCGGGTGCTGGGCGGCGACACCGTGTACCTCGGCGACCAGCCGGACCTCGCGGCCCTGTACGAGCTGGCGGTGGGCGCCACCCTGCTGCCCGCGCTGGTCGGGTTCTTCCAGGGGGCCGCCGCCGTCCAGGCGCGCGGCCTGCCCGTGTCGAGCATGGTGCGGTTCGAGGCCAAGTGGCTGGAGATGATCGCCTCGGAGCTGCCCGCGCTGGCCGACGAGATCGACCGCGGCGACTACACCCGGCCCCGCTCCACCGTCGGCCTGTTCCTCGACGCGGTGCGGGGCGACGAGGAGTTCGGCCGGGAGGCGAACGTCGACACCTCCTGGAACAGGCCGCTGCACGACCTGCTGGAGCGGGCCGCCGCGGCGGGCCACCGCGACCACAGCATCGCGGCGCTGGTGGAGGTCCTGCGGAAGCCCTGACCCGGGCGGTGGGGCCGAGGCGGCATCCTGGTGGGGTGACCATGTTGAGCCTGGGCCGGATGAGCCCGCAGGAAGCCGAGCGCATCGTGGCGTTCGACCGTGAGCACGTCTGGCACCCCTACGCGCCGATGCCCGCGACCGAGGAGCTGTGGCCGGTGGTGTCGGCGTCGGGGGTGCGGTTGACGCTGGCCGACGGGACCGAGCTGATCGACGGCATGTCGTCGTGGTGGTCGGCGATCCACGGCTACAACCACCCCGCGCTGAACGCCGCCGTCACCGGCCAGCTCGGGAAGATGGCACACGTGATGTTCGGCGGGCTCACCCACCCGCCGGCCGTGCGCCTCGCCGAGCGGCTCGTGGAGATCACGCCCGAGCCGCTGACCAAGGTGTTCTACGCCGACTCGGGCTCGGTGGCCGTCGAGGTCGCGATCAAGATGGCGTTGCAGTACTGGATGTCGCAGGGGCGGCCCGAACGCCATCGGCTGCTCACCGTGCGCGGCGGATATCACGGCGACACGTTCGGGGACATGGCGCTGTGCGACCCGGTGAACGGGATGCACCACCTGTTCTCGGACGTGCTGGCGCGGCACCTGTTCGCGCCGGAGCCGCCGCCGGGCTACCTGGCCGACCCCGACGAGGCGTACCTGGCCGGGCTCCGCGCGCTCGCCGCCGAGCATGCCGGTGAGCTGGCCGGGATCGTGGTCGAGCCGATCGTGCAGGGCGCGGGCGGGATGCGCGTCTACGCGCCCGAGTACCTGCGGGCGCTGCGGGAGATCGCCGACGAGCACGGGCTGCTGCTGATCCTGGACGAGATCGCCACCGGGTTCGGGCGGACCGGCGAGCTGTGGGCCTGCGACCACGCCGAGGTCGTGCCGGACATCATGTGCGTCGGCAAGGCGCTGACCGGCGGGTACCTGTCGATGGCGGCGACGCTGTGCACCGACGAGGTCGCGCGCGGGATCTCCGAGGGGGAAGCGCGCGTGCTGCGGCACGGCCCCACCTACATGGCCAACCCGCTGGCCGCCGCCGTCGCGTCGGCCTCGATCGACCTGCTGCTGTCGCGCGACTGGCGGGACGAGGTGGACACGATCGAGGCCGTGCTGACCGCCGGGCTGGAGGGCGCGCGGGACCTGCCGGGCGTCGCCGACGTGCGGGTGCTGGGCGCGATCGGCGTGATCGAGACGCGCGAGCCGGTGGACATCGCCGAGGTGCAGGGGATCCTCATGTCGCACGGGGTGTGGCTGCGGCCCTTCGGGAACCTCGTCTACACGATGCCGCCGTACGTCTGCACCGAGGAGGAGGTGGGGCGCGTCGCGGACGCCATGTACGCCGTCGCCGAGTCCCTCTAGCCCGCGGTGACGACCCTGCCGGAACGGCCCGCGGCCGTCCGGTAGGCCACCGCGCCCCCCGCGTAGGCGGCGGCCACGGCCAGCAGCGCGACGACGGACGTCCCGTCGGCGGGCAGCACGGCCGCCGCCAGCACAACGGCCGCCGCGAACAGCGCGTTGAACAGCATGTCGTACACGGCGAAGACCCGGCCGCGGTAGGCGTCGTCGACCGTCTCCTGGAGGAGCGTGTCGGCGCACAGCTTCACGCCCTGGGACACCACGCCCAGCAGGAACATCAGCAGCGCCCACGGCGGCCGGTCGAACGACAGCCCCAGCAGCATCGAGGCCGCGCCGGTCACCAGCAGCGCCGTGATCCACGCCTGCTTGGAGATCCGGTGCACCACCGGCGGCGTGACCAGCGCGGCGACGAAGAACCCCGCGCCGGACACCCCGAGCAGCATCGCGAACACCGACAGCCCGTCCTCGACGCGGGCGGCGAAGTGCTCGCGGGACAGCAGCAACGCCATGATCAGGACGACGCCGTACAGGAGGCGGTGGAACGAGATCGCGCCCAGCGCCAGCGCCCCCTGCGGCCGCCGCGCCATGTGGCGGGCCCCGTCCGCGAGGCCGTGCAGCACGTTGCCGAGGGCCTGGCGGGTCTGCTCGGCGGCCTCGTCCAGGTGCGGGCCGAGCCTGCCGCGCGGCAGCGTCGTGGCGACCGCCGCGGCCGCCAGGAACAGCGCCGCCGCGCACACCAGGATCAGCGCCGTCCCGGACCGCCCCGCCCCGAACGCCAGCCGCAGCGCGTACCCCACGCCCGCCCCGGCGAACGAGATGATCGTCCCGGAGGTGACCGCGAACGCGTTGGCCGTCACCAGGTGCTCGCGCCGCACCACGTGCGGCAGCGCCGCCGACAGCGCCGCCAGGAAGAACCGGTTGACCCCGAGCACCAGCAGCACGCCCAGGTAGAACCCGGCGCCCTCGTACCCGGCCACGACCGTCGCCGCGACCGCCAGCACCAGCGCGGCCCGCACGACCGGGGCCCACGTCAGGATCCGCCGCCGCGACCACCGGTCGATGAACACCCCGGCGAACGGCCCCAGCGCCGAGTACGGCAGCAGCGTGACCGCGAACGCCGCCGCGGCCTTGGCCGCCGACTCCTGCCGCTCGGGGGAGAAGAACACGTATCCGGCCAGCGCGGCCTGGAACACGCCGTCGGTGAGCTGCGAGGTCAGCCGGGTCGCGTACAGCCGCCGGAAGTCCCGGCCGCGCACGATCACCCGCAGTTCGCTCGCCCTCACCCGATCACCCTACGCGGAGTACGGGCGGGGGCCGCCGGACGGTTCGGCCGTCAGGACGACAACCAGATGTGGGTGTAGTCATAGCCCGCCGCGGTCGGCAGGAACCGGGCGTTGCGGACGCGCTCGGAGGTGAACAGCGTGGCCGAACGGTTGAGCAGCGGCACGATCGCCGCGTCCTGCGTGACCTTCTGGTCGGCCTGCTGCCACAGGCCCGCCGCGTGCCGCTCGTCGGGGGCGGTGAGGGCGGCGTCGATCAGGCCGTTGACCACGAAGTCGTCGTAGCCGCCGTAGTTGGTGGAGCCGGTCTCCCAGTCGCGGCCGTCGAACAGCGGCGCGATCAGCGTGCGGCCGTTGTTGCCGTACCAGTCGGGGATCCATCCGGGCGCGGCGATGTCCCACGCGCCCGCGCGGGCCTGCTCCGGGGTGGAGATCGTGCGGGCGTGGAAGTTGCCCCCGGAGTCGGCCGTCAGCCTCGTCCTCACACCGCACGCCTCCAGGTTCGCCGCGATGGACTGGGCGATGAGGCGGTGGACGCTGTTGGTGCGGTAGGGGAACCGCAGCGTCAGGTCCCGGTGCCCCGTCCGGCCGAGCAGTTCGCGACACTTTCCGGGGTCCCCGACCGCGCCGGGCGTGGCGTACCGGTCCGACGGCGCGTACCCGGTGGTGCCGGGCGGGATCACGGTGTGCAGCGGCTGCGCCACGTCCGGCCCGCCGACGATCTTCACGAGGGCGGAGCGGTCCACCGCGTGCGCCAGCGCCCGCCGCACCTCGGGCTTGGCGAGCGCGCCGCCGTTGTTGGGGCTGCGGGTGTTGAACACCAGGTAGGGGTTGTTGCTGGGCAGCTCGCGGATCGCGAACCGGCGGTCGCGGCGCACCCGGGGCAGCGCGGCGGTCGGCACCGGCTGGTCCCAGGACAGGTCGGCGTCGCCGCGTTCGATCTGCTGCTGGACGGCCTCCGGCGAGTCCTGGCCCAGGGTGATCTGGATGCGGGCCGCGTGCCGGGACCGCAGCGGGTCGGTCTCGGGCCGCCACACCGGGTTGTGGGTCAGCAGGTAGGAGCGGCCGGGCCGGTACTCGGCGATCCGGTAGGGGCCGTTGGAGAGCGTGTGCTGCCGGAACTCGGGGCCGTCCGGCAGGTGACGGTCGTACTCGCGCGGCGCGGCGGCGGTGTACTGGAGGGTCAGCAGGTTCAGGAAGTCGCCGGCGGGCCTGCGCAGCCGGAAGACGAGCGTGTCGTCGTCGGCGGCGCGCAGGCCGGGGACGTCGTGCTCGTTCTGGTAGGCGGCGATGGCGGCGGCGTCCTTGGCGTCCACCCGGGCGAACCCCCGGCAGAACGTGTCCATCCCCTGGATCGTGTCGATGTAGTAGCCCTTGCCGGACGACGGGGAGGCCGGGTTGCACAGCCGCTTGAAGCCCCGCACGAAGTCGGCGGCGGTGACCGGGCGCGGCGGCTCGGTGTTCCACCGGACGCCGGGCCGCAGGTGGACGGTGTAGACGCGGCGGTCGGCGCTGATCCCGCCGTTCTCGCGGGTGGGGATCCGCGCGGCGACGTCGGCCTGCACGGCGACGGTCTCGGCGAAGACGTTGGACGCCCGCGTCCCGAACAGGGTCCGCGCGAACGTCCGGGTCAGCCCGTAGGAGCCGGCGCTGTTGGCCGAGGCGGTGTCCAGGTGCTCCACGTCGGAGGAGCCGACGATCCGCAGCGTCCCGCCCTTGCGCGGCGGCCCCGCCACGGCCCCGGCGGGACGGTCGCCGCCGCCGCAGGCCGACAGCATCCCCGCCAGCACCGTCAGGCCCGTCAGCCCCGCCGCCGCCTTCCGCGCCACGCGTGCCATCCCTGCCTCCACAGCGGTACGCACATATCACCGACGGTGCAACAGTAGGGCCAGAGCGTGACAACGGCCGCTACATCACCATTTTCCATTGAGAAATAAGTGAGCCCTGACAGTGGTGTCCACTGTCAGGGCTCACTCGGAGAGCTCTGTGACGAGGCTCTCAGCCGGAACGGCTCAGCCTCAGCGCTCGACCTTGCCGGCGATGAAGTCCTCCACGGCCTCGCGGGCCTCGTCGTCGGTGTACTGCACCGGCGGGGACTTCATGAAGTAGGAGCTGGCCGACAGGATCGGGCCGCCGACGCCGCGGTCCTTGGCGATCTTGGCGGCGCGCACCGCGTCGATGATGACGCCGGCGGAGTTCGGGGAGTCCCAGACCTCCAGCTTGTACTCCAGGTTCAGCGGGGTGTCGCCGAAGGACTTGCCCTCCAGGCGGACGTAGGCCCACTTGCGGTCGTCGAGCCACGGCACGTGGTCGGACGGGCCGATGTGCACGTCGGCCTTGGCCATCTCGTGCGGGATCTGCGAGGTGACCGACTGGGTCTTGGAGATCTTCTTGGACTGGAGGCGGTTGCGCTCCAGCATGTTCATGAAGTCCATGTTGCCGCCGAAGTTGAGCTGGTAGGTGCGCAGCAGCTCAACGCCGCGGTCCTCGAACAGCTTGGCCATCACGCGGTGGGTGATGGTCGCGCCGACCTGGGACTTGATGTCGTCACCGACGATCGGGACACCGGCGTCGGTGAACTTCTGCGCCCACTCGGGGTCGGAGGCGATGAACACCGGCAGGGCGTTCACGAACGCGACGCCCGCGTCGATGGCGCACTGGGCGTAGTAGCGGTCGGCCTCCTCGGAGCCCACCGGCAGGTAGGACACCAGGACGTCGACCTCGGCGTCCCGCAGGGCCTGGGCGACGTCGACCGGCTCGGCGTCGGACTCCTCGACGATGTCGCGGTAGTACTGGCCGAGGCCGTCGAACGTGGGGCCGCGCTGCACGGTGACACCGGAGGGGGGCACGTCGGCGAACTTGATGGTGTTGTTCTCGCTGGCGAAGATCGCCTCGGAGAGGTCCATGCCGACCTTCTTGGCGTCCACGTCGAACGCCGCGACGAACTCCACGTCGCCGACGTGGTAGTCACCGAACTGCACGTGCATCAGGCCGGGGACCCGCGTCTCCGGGGAGGCGTTCTTGTAGAACTCCACGCCCTGGACGAGTGAAGAGGCGCAGTTGCCCACACCCACGATGGCTACGCGCACCGAACCCATCCGGTTGCTCCTTACTCTCTTGCGGAACATGTGGTGTTGCTTCACCCGATCCCCGAGGGGGGTGGGCCGTCCTGCTTCCGGCAGGATCAGCGGCCCGTCTCCCGAGGCATGTCCGGAGTCGTCTTCGAAGAATTCTTCGTTTGCTGTTCTTGCTCCGCCCGCTCGCGCCCGATCAGCTCGTTGAGCCAGCGGACCTCGCGTTCGACGGATTCGAGCCCATGGTTCTGGAGCTCAAGCGTGTAGGTGTCGACCCGCTCGCGGGTCCGCGCCAGCGCGGCGCGGAGCCGTTCCAACCGTTCCTCCAGCCGGCTGCGGCGACCCTCCAGGATGCGCAGCCGCACGTCGGCGCGGGTGTGCGAGAAGAAGGCGAAGTGCACGCCGAACCCCTCGTCCTCCCACGCCGCCGGGCCGGCCTCGGTCAGGAGCTGCTGGAGCCGCTCCTTGCCCTCGGCCGTGAGCTTGTAGACGATCTTCGAGCGGCGGCTCTGCAGCGCCAGCGGGACGTTCGGCTCCTCCGGCCGGTCCTCGACGATCAGCCCCTTGGCGAGGAGCTGCTTGAGGCACGGGTACAGCGAGCCGTACGAGAAGGCGCGGAACATCCCCAGCAGGGCGTTGAGCCGTTTGCGCAGCTCGTACCCGTGCATCGGGGACTCGTGGAGCAGTCCGAGCACGGCGAGTTCGAGCACTCCCGCGCCCTTCTTGCCCGCCATGTCGCGTCCCACTTCCGCAGAGCCGGTATCTCGACCTGATGTATCGAGCGAATGTATCGGCTCGATACATCGCAAAGATACGTTCACCCTCGCGGCCTGGCAAGTCACCGGAGTGTGATCAGTCCCTCCGAACCGGGCGTCCCGGGCCGCCGGCCGCCCGTCCCGCGGCGAAAAACCCGATCTTCCCTGGGCGGGGGCCGCGGCCTACCCTGCTGACATGCGGGGGAACGCCTCGCGGAACGCGGGATTCCGGTCATGAGACCGCGACTGGTCGTGGACTATGGGCTGGCGCGGCGGGCCGTCCTGGCCGAACTGAGGGCCGGACGCCTCGCCCGCGACGAGGCCTGCGACGCCCACCCGTACCTGCTGCGCGCCGCCCGTCACCACGGCGAGCCCACCGACCGGCCCTGCCCCGTCTGCCAACAGGTGCGGCTCGTCCACGTCACCTACGTGTACGGGGACGAACTGGGACACGCCGCCGGGCAGGCGAAGGGCGCCGCCGAGCTCGCGGAGATGGCGAAAGAATACGGAGAATTCCGGGTTTACGTGGTCGAAGTGTGCCAAGGTTGCGCCTGGAACCACCTGACCGTGTCGTACGTCCTTGGACACCAGGACCAGGCCACTGACCAGTAAGGACATCGTCCGGTCCGCACCGGGTGCGCACCGTCATGTCACACTGCGCAGGGCGGCCCGTACCGCCGGTTCCTCCCCCCTCACCTGCCCGCGCAGTAATCTTCGGACACCAGTCCCCCTGTTGATCGAGGTCGCGTGAGTAATCCAAGCCAGCCCCGACCGGAACCCGGGTCGCCTGGGCCGGGCGGGCAGAACCACCCCCGTCCCGGTCCGTTCGACGGCCCCGGCTCTCCCGGCATGCCCGCCGGGACACCACAGCCAGGTCGCCCGGGCGCGCCGCCGGGCGGCTTCGGCGTGCCGGGGGGACCCATGCCGCAGAACGGCTCCGGCCCGAGCGCCACCGCGGTCTTCGGCGGCGGCCCGAACATCCCCGGCGGGCCGGGCGGCCCCGGCGGGCCGGGCGGCCCCGGCGGGCCTGGGGGACCCGGTGGACCGGGCGGCCCCGAGGGACCGCGGCGCTCCCGGCGCGCGAAGACCGCCGGGGCGCAGGGCGGCGGC
>NZ_BCQR01000188.1 GCF_001552175.1 Actinomadura kijaniata NBRC 14229 | reverse complement strand
GGGGGCGTCCGCCACCACGGCCGCGCGCCAGGGGCGGCGGGTGAGCCGTCCGGCCAGGTGGGCGGCGAGGTCGGGCAGCTCCGACCGCGCCGCGGCCTCCGCGACCGGCACCAGCGCGGCGGCGCGTTCGGCGAGCGCGGCGGGGGAGTCGGCGTCCAGGACGAACAGCTCCGCGTCCTGCGGGGAGTTCAGCACCGAGCGGGTGCGGTTGTCGACGCGCGTCCGGCGGCCCGCCCGCGGCGCCTCCACGACCATGTGCGTGTTGATGCCGCCGAAGCCCATCGCGCTGACGCCCGCGCGCGGCGGCGCCCCGTCCGGCCAGGGCTCGCCCTTGCGCAGCACGCGCAGCGCGTCGGCGCCCTCGTCCAGCAGCGGGTGCGGGCGCTCGCAGCCGGTGGTGGGCGGCAGCACGCCCGTGGCGACCGCCTTCACCGCCTTGATCAGGCCCGCGACGCCCGCCGCGGCCTTGGTGTGCCCGATGTTCGCCTTGATCGAGCCGACGACCGCGGGCGGCGCCGCGGTGCCGGCGGCGCGGCGCGCCTCGATCAGCGTCTCCAGCTCCGCGGCGTCGCCGACGGCGGTGCCGGTGCCGTGCCCCTCGAAGTAGGCGACCTCGTCCGGGCCGAACCCGGCGCGGTGGTAGGCGCGGTCCAGCGCGAGCCGCTGCCCGTCGGTCTCCGGGCGGGTGATGCCGCCCGCGCCGTCGGACGACAGGCCCCAGCCGTCGATGAACCCGTGGACGCGGTGCCCCCGGGCCACCGCGTCCTCCTCGCGCATCAGGACCACCATGCCGCAGCCCTCGCCGGGCCAGAACCCCGCCGAGCGCTGGTCGTACACCCGCATCTCCTCGATCGCGAGCGCGCCCGCGCGGGAGAAGCCGATCAGCTCGGTGGCGTCCACGCTGATGTCCACGCCGCCCGCCACCGCGAGGTCCATGTCGCCGGACAGCAGCGCATTGCAGGCCGTGATCACCGACAGCAGGGACGAGGCGCACGCGCCGTCCACGACGTAGCCGCCGCCGTTGAAGTCGAAGTGGTTGCAGATGCGGCCCGCGATGGTGTTGGACAGCCCGCCCGCCAGCGAGTCGCCGTCCGGGACCGGGAACGGCGCCTTGTAGGAGTGCTCCAGCTCGGCCAGCAGCGTCGCGAGCCGGTCGGCGGCGACGTCGTCCTTGAGGGCGTCGGCGACGACGCGGCGCACGTACGGCCAGCGCAGCCGCATCTGCGCCGCGCGGATCCCCTCGCCGGTCAGCGAGTTCCCGACGACGACGCCGGTGGACCCGCCGGGCGCGCCGCGCCCCTCGGGCAGGCCCGCGTCGGCGAGGGCCGCGGCGGCGGTCTCCAGCGCGAGCCAGTGGGTCAGGTCCGCGTTGCGGTAGGTGGACCCGGCGACCTTGAACCGCACCCGGTCGAACTCCCAGTCGCGCAGCAGCGCGGCCTCGGTGATGTAGATGTGGTCGGCCGAGGCGCGGTCGGCGTTGTAGTAGTCCTCCAGCCGGATGCGCTGGGACGGGATGCGCCGGAACGACCGGCGTCCCGCCAGCACGTTGTCCCACAGTTCGTCGGGCGTCGCGGCGTCCGGGAACCGGCACGCCATGCCGACGATCGCGATACGAGAACCCACATGAACCCCCAGGAAGCGGCGGCGGGCGCTTCACGCGCCGTTCCGACCCGAATTCAGGCATGCCGAAACAGGCGGCGGAGAATGTTCGGGTGAGGGGAATGCGTGAAGTGGCGCCCGGCCATTCCGGAGGCGGTCGCCGACGACGTCGCCGGGCCTCCTCCGGACCAAGATCGTTCTAAGTTACTCGACTGTAGGCATCGCCTTCGTTCGCCGTCAAGCACTCGAACGATCATCGAGTGACAATTTTTTCGGCCCTTTCCCTGCCATTGTTGGCATGGTCGTGCCCGCAGTGGCCCCCTTGCGACACGGTGCGCCCCGTGTCCCCGTACGTGCCAGGATGACCGTTGCGGCCACCGGTTTCACACGGACCGCCACGGGTGGGAGGCCGAGCGTCATGCGTGGTCGACGCACCCTGCCAGTGAAAGCTGGCAAGGAAATGCATTTTATATCGCTTTTGTGACCGGATTCGAACGCATCGTGAACGGGAACGAATTCGGCAGCACCATCGGAGCGGGGATTCTCCGCAGTTCGTGAAAGTCATTACCCCGTCCGCGGCGCATCGCCGGGCCTGCCGAGTCGGCAGGCCCGCCATTCCTCGCTGACACGTTCCCGCCCTCACCTCGGTGACCCCTTTTCTCCGGTGGACCCCCAACGCCAATGGCCGGTTCCCCCGCCGGCCGTTCCGGAAGGCCCGCCTTGCCCCGTCGCGCCACCCCCGCCGTATGGCCGGGGGTCCTCGTCCCGCTCCTGCTGCTCCTCGTCCTGTTCCCGGCCGGTGCGCCCGCGCGCGCCGACGAGGCCAGGGTCGTCGCGGAGAAGACGGTCGCGCCCCGCACCGTCGACCTGACGATCCGGTCGCCCGCCATGGACGGCCGGAAGAACGTCCGCCTCCTGCTCCCGGCGGGCTGGTCGCGCACCGCGGACCGCACCTGGCCGACGCTCTGGCTGCTGCACGGCGGCGTCGACGACTACACCGCCTGGACGCGCGACACCGACGTCGCGCGGCTCACCGCGGGCTCCGACGTCATCGTCGTCATGCCCGAGGGCGGCCGCTGCGGCAACTACTCCGACTGGTGGAACCACGGCGACGGCGGCCCGCCGCGGTGGGAGACGTTCCACCTGACCGAACTCCGGCGGATCCTCGAACGCTCCTACCGCGCCGGAACGGCCCGCGTGGTCGCGGGCAACTCCATGGGCGGACTGGGCGCCATGCTGTACTCCGCCCGGCACCCCGGCACGTTCCGCGCCGCGGCGGCGTTCAGCGGCTACCTGCACACCCTGCACGGCCACACGCCCGGCGACGACTCGACCGGCTGGGGGCCGTCCTTCTCCTGCCCGGGCACCGACTGGCGGCGCGTCTGGGGCGACCCCGACGACCAGGCCGCGATCTGGCACGCCCACAACCCCTACGACCTGGCCGGGCGGCTGGCGGGCACGCGGCTGTTCGTGGCCAGCGGCAACGGCAGGCCCGGCTCCCTCGGCGGACTGCCGTTCACCGACCCGGTGGAGGCCGCCGCGAACGACCACGCCCGCGCGTTCACCGGCCGCCTGCGCGATCTCGGCATCCCGGTGACCACCGACTTCCACGACGGGCAGCACAGCTGGCCGTACTGGCAGCGCGACCTGCACGCGGCCTATCCGATGCTGATGGACGCTCTCGGCCGGTGATCCGTCCGGGGTTTCGGACGCCCCTGACCGGCCGACCGGAAACCGGGAGCCCCGCGGTGCCGCGCGGGTGGTTGTCAGCCCGCTGCCAAAACCGGACCGGGCGCAGGGGAAGCCGTCCCGGAGGGTGCGAGCACCCCTGAGCAACGCAACCGGGTCAACCCCTCACCCATGGACACCATCGGCCATCCGCGCCCCTCCACAACCGGTCGTCACCGCCCCTACCGTCGCAGGACACGGCTCCCAGGAAGGGCGACGTCGATGAACGATTCCCCATCCCGTGTCTCCCCCGCCTCCGACCCCGCCACCGTTTCCGACCCCGCCGCGCCGGGCCCGGTCCCGCTGGACCGGCGCGCCCTGCTGGGCGCGGCCGGGCTGCTGGCCGCCGTCCCGCTGCTCCCGGCCCCGCCCGCCGCGGCCGCCCCCGATCCCGCCGCCGACGCGCGCGCCGTGCGGCGGGCCCTGGACGCGGTGACCGCCGACACCATGGGCGGGCTGGCGGTGTTCGTGGCGCCCGGCCCCGACCCCTACTCGCGCGCCCAGGGCACCCCGCGCCGCGAACCCGGCGCGATCGAGGCGAAGGTCCCGGCGTTCCTGGTGGACGCGCTGGACCGGTTCCTGCCCTTTCCCGACCAGATCGCCGTCCCGCTGATCCGGGCCCTGGCGCAGGGCGCCGGAACGCTGCGGCTGCCGGGCGCGGCGGGCGGCGACGCCCCCGGCGCGGCGGTGGGACGCGTGGACGCCGGGCTGCGCCGCCTGCTCGACAACGACGCCACCATCCCGCTGTCGGGCGTGGTGGCGTTGCTGCTGAACGTCCAGGCGGTGCGGGTGCACCCGGCGTCGGTGGCCGGGCCGTTCACCGCGCCGTTCGCGCGGCTGCCCTACGCCCGCAAGGCGCGGGTGTTCCACCTGCTGGAGGGGCCCGACCCGGCGCTGGTGGGCACGCTGGACCGGCGGCTGCCCGAGCCGCTGCGCGGGTCGGTGTCGGGGCTGCTGCGGTTCCTGGCCGGGACGCTGCTGGAGGTGACCGCGCTGGGCGCCTACAGCGAGTGGGCGGTCTTCGACCCCGCCACCCGGCGGCTCACCGGCCGCCCGGTCGGCTGGCAGGTGTCGGGCTACACCCCCTCGATCGACGGATGGGACGAGTACCGGGGCTACTACCAGGGACGACGGAAGGTGACCGGCTGATGCGCGACGTCATCGTGGTGGGCGCGGGCGGCGGCGGCCCGGTGGTGGCCAAGGAGCTGGCGGCGCGCGGCCTGGACGTGCTGCTGCTGGAGGGCGGCCCCCACCACACCGATCCGCGGGCGTCCTGGACGCACTACGAGAACGACGCCAACAACCCGCTGACCGGCTTCCTGCGGTTCGGCCCGGCCGACCGGCGCAAGCCCGCCTGGCTGCGCGAGGAGCCGCAGAACTCCTTCATCCTCCAGGTGGCGGGCGTCGGCGGCACCACCCAGCACTACTACGGCAACTCCCCGCGCGCCTACCGGGGCGCGTTCGCCGGGTACGAGGGGCCCGACCGCGACGCCTACGACACCGCGCACGCCTTCCCGTTCCCCTACGCCGAGCTGGTGCCCTACTACGAGTGGGTGGAGGCGACGCTGCCGGTGCAGACCGCCGCGATGGGCACCAAGGAGACGGTGTTCTTCCGCGGCGCCGAGAAACTGGGCATCCCCGTGCAGACCACCAAGGACACCCTGCGCGCCTCCTACCGGCCGCAGGAGAACGCCATCCTGCAGCCCGGCGGCACCGCCGGACGCACCACCGACCCCGCGCGCCTGGTGTACCCGCGGGCGACCGGCTGCACCTACTGCGGGTTCTGCCTCCAGGGCTGCATGGAACCGGTCCGCGCGCCGCGCAACCAGTTCGCCAAGCGCTCCACCGACAACAGCTACGTGCCCATGGCGCTGACCGCCTCGGCGTGGGCGCGCGGCGGACGCGACGTGACGCTGGTGCCCGACGCGTTCGTGGTCAGGGTGCACACCCGGCGGCGCGGCGGACACACCGAGGCCGCCGGCGTCACCTGGCGGGTCGGCGCGACCGGCGAACGCCACCGCGAGGAGGCCCGCGTGGTGGTGCTGGCGGGCGGCGCCACCGAGACGCCCCGGCTGTGGCTCAACAGCGACCTGCCCAACCCCAACGGGTGGGTGGGGCGCGGCTACACCGACCACTTCCTGGACGGGGTGACCGGGCTGTTCGACGAGGACACCGGCTCCTCCAAGGGCCCGAGCTCGGCGGCGCGCTGCGACTTCCCCGGCCGCGGCGCGCTGGAGCAGCTGGGGCTGGGGCCGGCGAACCAGGCGTTCGTCATGGCGCTGTCGGGCAGCGGCATCCGCGGCCGGTACGGCAACGGGCGCGGCATGACCGGCCCGTGGGACGGCCGCGCCGGGCGGGTGCTGGGGCCGGAGCTGAAGGAGGCGCTGCTGCACGGCGTCAACCGGCTGGTGAACATCCTGGTGCTGACCGACGACGACGTCGAGCGCGACAACCGGGTGCTGCTGTCGGCGTTCCCGGCCGACGAGCACGGCGCGGCCCCCAAGGTCGCCCTGGACGGACGCGCGCGCAGCCGCCGCACCAACGCCAACCGCGAGTTCCTGGCCCGCAGGGCCGCCGAGCTGCTGCGCAAGGCCGGGGCGCGCCGCGTCTACCGCTTCGACTGGGCGCCGCTGCTGCTGCACGTCCACTCCTCCATGCGCATGGGCCTGTCGGAGCGCGACTCGGTGCTGACCTCCGACGCCGAGAGCCGCTGGGTGCGGCGCCTGTACGTCGCCGACAACTCGGCGCTGGCCAACGCCCTGGGCGGCCCCAACCCGACCCTCACCACCCAGGCCCTGGCCACCCGCACCGCCGAGAGGATCTTCACGCGGCACTTCGGCGGCCGTCCCTGGGTGCGCGCCGAGGCGCCGGTGCCCTCCACCGACCCGCGGATCTCGGCCGCGCTGTGACCTCCCGCCGGGAACCCGCCCCCGCGGCCGGACCCGGGAACGCGCCCGGCCGCGAGGGGCTCCCGGTCAGCGCGACACGGCCGCGAGGCGGGGGCGCGCCGCGTCCCCGACGGTGGCCAGCAGCTCCGCGCGGGTGGGGCCCGGCTCGGGGTAGCGGGGCAGGCCCGCGGCCAGGCCCATGATCTTCTCGACGAGGCCGGGCGCGGCCAGGGCCTCCTGCGCGGTCGTCAGCATCGAGCCGACGTCGGCGGCGGCCCGCAGGACGTCGGGGTCCCGCAGCTTGGTCGCGTCCACGGCCCTGGTGACCTGCCAGTTCTCGTCGCCGTCCGGGTGCGGTTCCCCGGCGATGTCGGCGTGGATCTCGGCCAGGCGGTTGCGGTCCCAGTCGACGATCTGCCGGTAGACCGGCGTCAGGGCGGTCTCGGTGACCTCGTCGAAGCGCCGCACCAGCGCCTCGGGCTCCCCGGCGCCGCGCAGCACGTCGCGCAGCGCCATCGCGTGCAGCAGGCCCATCGCGACGCCCTGGCCGAGCGCGGGGTTGGTGCACGCCCACGCGTCGCCGACCGCGACCAGCCCGGTCGCCACCGGGCGCCCGTCCACGACGAACCGGCGGTACCGGTCCTGGAGGCTGGCCATCGCCCGCACCCCGCCCAGCGGCTCGCCGCGCGTCCACGGCTCCAGGTGCGGGAACAGCCGCACGGCCCGGTCCCACACGGCGGGGTCGTGCAGGGCGCGCAGCCGCCGGTCGCCGTCGGAGACCACGAACGTCACCGAGACGGTGCCCGCGTCACCGGGCAGCTTGATCGTCGAGAGGCCGTCGTAGTGGTCCAGCAGCCATCCGCGGAACGGCGGGACCTGCCCGTCGGGCGTCCGGAAGTGGCGGCAGTAGTAGACGAACCCGGCCTCCTCCCGCTCCTCGGCGGGCGGGCGCGCGCCGAGGTCGCGCAGCATCGCCGGGACCGCCGAGCCGCGTCCCGAGACGTCCACGACCAGGTCGGCGCCGAACACCCGGCCGTCGGCGGCGCGCACCCCGGTGACGTGCGGGACGTCCCCGTCCGTGGCCGTCAGGCCCACGACCCGCACCCCGTGGTGGACGGTCACCCCGGCGGTGCGCGCGGCGACGCGGGCGACGGCGGCCTCGATCACCGGGCGGCGCGCGGCCAGGGTGAGGAACCGCTCGTCGCCGGGCCGGTGGGCGTTGACACCGCCGGGCCAGTCGCCGATCCCGAGCAGGTTCACCTCCCGCGCGCCGAGCGCCCGCAGCTCGGCGACGACCTCGGGCAGCTCCCACTGCGCCTCCTGCCGCCAGCGCGGCAGCAGCAGGTGCGGCAGCCGGAACTGGTTGACGCCCGGCCGGACCCAGTCCCGCCACGCGGCCGCGCCGTCCGCCGGGACGGACGCGGCGTCGCGTTCCAGGACGGTCACCCGGTGCCCGTCCCCGGCCAGCAGCATCGCCGCCGACAGTCCCGTGACGCCGGCCCCCAGAATGACGATCGAGGACATCGTGATCTCCCCCGTGTGGGTGGTGTTTCCGTTGGACGCCCTCACCGTCGCCGGGACGGATGACCGGTTCCCAGGCCGTTCGCTGTCCGGTTTCTGTCCACCACCGCCCGCCGCGCCGGCGAACGGCCTGCCGGACGGCCACCGGCGGCCGGGACCGTGAACGCGTCGCCCTCGAAGTCCAGGACGGCGGGGCCCCACGTCACCGGCCCGAGGAATCCAACGCCCTCCTGCTGGATTCCCGGGCGGCGCGCCCCTGACCGCGCCGGGCGCGGTCACGTCCCGTGGATCTCCCGGTGCCACAGGTCCTCGCCGACGCGCTCGACGCCCGACACCAGGTGGCGCCGGTAGGTCGTGAACGGCAGCCCGAGGCGCTCGGCGGCGGCCTCCTGGGTCGGGGCGCCCGCCAGGTAGGTCGCCTTCAGCGCCCGGTGGAACTTCACCGCGCGCGGGTCGCGCCCCACCCGTTCGACGGCCTCCTCCAGGATCCGCCGCAGCGCCTTCGCCGGGTCCCCGCCGGAGGCCCCGGCGACCAGGCGGGTGCCCGCCAGCGGGTTGGCGGCCAGCTCGGCGGGGCGCGACAGGTGCCGCAGGCCCCGGCGGACGGCGTCGGTGAACTCCTCGCGCGTCAGCACCGTCAGGCCCGCCGCGGGCGGGCCGGGCGCGTCCACCGGGTCGCCCAGCAGCAGCCGGTCCAGGCGCTCCAGCCACGCGTCGGCCGGGACCGCCCGCCAGTCGTGGGCGAACAGCGCGTACTCGGTGCCGCCCAGCCGGGCGTGCCCGCCCACGTCGTGGAAGTCGAAGGCGGCCAGGTAGTCGCGCATCGGGGTGTCGTCGCGCATCGCCATGAACGACCACGCCATGCGGTCGGCGCGCAGGCAGTACCCGATCGCCCGCCACTGGACCAGGTCCGACACCGGCGACAGGGCGCTCTCCTCGGCCCGCACCCACGTCCGCCCGACGGCCAGGTGCTCGCCGGGCCGCAACGGGCCGAGCGCGCGGGCGTTCTCCCACGCCGTCGCGGTGATCGGGTCGGCCGCCGCCTCCTCCGCCGAGGGCCGCGACAGCCGCAGCCAGGAGCAGAACCCCACCAGCTCGCCGGTCCGCGTCCGCCGGTAGAGCCGGAACGCCTCGGGCTGGCGGGCCGCCCAGAACGCCACGGCCGCCGCCGACCCGGCGTTCTCCACCTCGGCGGCCATCCGCACCAGCGCCGGGACGTCGGCGGGCCGGAACAGGTCCTCGTACACCTCGCCGTCGCCGCGCCAGCTGATCTGCTCGGCGGTGCCGCCGACGCTCCGGTGCAGGTGGAACAGCGACCCGACCGCCTCCAGCACGTCGGGGTCGGCGGCGGTGCGGACGCGTTCGGCCAGGTACGCGCCGATCCCGCGGTGCATCTCGGCGTAGCCGCGCGGGTCGCGCCAGCGCAGGTCGGCCTCCAGCACCTCCCGCACCACGTCGTGCGGGAACAGGCCCCGCCGGCTGGACTCCACGAACGGCAGGCGCCGCAGCCAGGCGAACAGCGCGGCGGCGTCGTCGGGCAGCACGTGCCGCAGCAGGTCCTCGGTCGTCACGTAGGTGTGCGCGCACACCTCCAGCGCGTGCCGGTGCGCGGGGCTGGGGACCTCGCCGACGAGCTGGTCCAGCAGCGTGGCGATGACGTCCTGGGCGGGCGTCCACCGCGCGCTGGCCCCGCTGTCCTTGCCCGCCACCGCCGCGCCCAGCGACAGCGCCAGCGGATGGCCCCCGGCGAACGCCAGCAGCGGCCCGCGCAGCCCCTCGGCGACGCCGCGCGCGTCCAGGAACGCCTCGGCGTCCCGCGCGTCCAGGTCGCGCAGTGGCAGCGGCCGCAGTGTCTGCGCCCATCCCGGATCGACGGTCCACATGACGTCCGGCGGGGTCCGCCCGGCCACCACGACCAGCGCGCCGTCGGGCAGCCTCGGCAGGAACCGCTCCCGGAACCACCCCTCCAGGCCCTGCACGCGTTCGAAGGTGTCCACCAGCAGCACCCCGTCGCCGCCCCCGGCGAGCAGCGGCGCGGCGGCGGCCTCGAACGCGGCGGGCGTCGGGTCCAGGGTGCGGCCGTCCAGCAGGGTGACCGGCCGGCCCGCGGCGGCGGCCTCCCGCGCGAAGCGTTGCAGCAGCGTCGACTTGCCGACCCCGCCCGGCCCGTGCACCCACAGCACGCCGCCGCCGCTCCGCAGCGCCGTGCCGAAGGCGGCCAGCTCCTCGCCCCGCCCGACGAAGGCCCGTTCCCGCGCCGCCTGGAGCCGGCGCCCCAGCGTCGCGAAGCCCCGGTCGTCCCCCGCTGCCATCCCCAACCCCCGTCCCGGCCGTCGTTCCGCCCCGATCGTCCCCGGCGCCACGAAGCGTGCCCCGCCCCGCGAGCGCGGGTCAAACGGCGGGACCGGGGCCGTGACACGCGACCGTGTCCCGTGGAGTTCCTGACGCGCGCGCGGCGCGGACCTACGCTGGGGGCAGGCGTCGTAGCGAAGGAGCGCAGCGGTGACGGCTGAGGCCATCGACCAGTACACCGACGATCCGAACGACCCCGAACGCATCCTCGCCCGGCTGCCCGAGCGCGAACGAGCCCGTTTCCTGGAGGAGTACCGCGCCACCGCCGAGGCCGCCGCGAACGAGGTGTGGCGCTACCGCCAGCTCCGCCGGTTCCTGCACGAGTGGAGCCTGCGGGCGGTCGCCTACAGCGCCCCCGACTTCTACGACCGGCGCGAGGCCGCCCGCCGCGGCGAGGGCGGCTACATCACCCTGGACGAACTGGTCGCCCGGCGGGAACCGTGAACGAGTACCACGTCATCCTCGGCGAGCAGGCGCAGCAGGAGGCGCTGGGCCTGCCGCCGGCGGCGTTCAAGGAGCTCACCGACCGGCTGACCACCCTGTCCCACGCCCCGTGGTCCAACACCCGCCCCGACGAGAGCGGGCACGACCCGGCGATGCGGTGGGCCCTGTTCGGCGACTGGGGCATGATCCACTGCTACGTCGACGACCGGATGCGCGTCGTGCGCGTCCACCGCGTCACCTGGGCGGGCTGAACGCGGCCGTCACCCGGGGCGGGCGAGGACCCGGTGCCAGTGGTCGGCCGCCTGGAGCATGTCCTGGTGCAGGAAGTGGAAGAACCGGCCCATCGTGTCGAGACGGGCCCCGGCGCGGGTGCCCGCGTCCAGGAGGGCCGCCCCCTGCCGGGCGAGGTCCGCCCACATCTCCGTCGACCGGATGCTGGCCTGGCACGTCTGGTACCAGATGTGGTCGTCGACGAGGTAGCGGTCGCGGCGGTCGTGGCGTTCGCGGCGGATCAGGCCGAGCCGCTCCAGCCAGTTGACGGCCTTGGAGACGGAGGCGGGGCTGACCCGCAGGCGGGCCGCCAGTTCCGCGGCGGTCAGGCCGTCGTCGCCGGTGAGCAGGCAGACCAGGACGCGGGCGGGCATGGGGGGCAGGCCCGTCCGGACCGCCATCGCCACGAAGCGTTCCTCGAAGTCGTGGATCTCCGCCGGGGGCGGGGTGCGGTCGGGTCGCGGCGGCCGCTTCGGGCGGCGGCGGGCCCGCCAGGCCGTCGCCCGCTGGGCGTGGTGGGCCCGGTAGTGGCGGGGGCCGCCGTTGCGGGCGACCTCGCGGCTGATCGTGGAGCGGGGGCGGCCCAGGCGGCGGGCGATCTCGGCGTAGGGGAGTCCCGCCGTCAGGCCCGCGGCGATGCGCCGGCGTTCGTCGTAGGTCAGGCGGGAGCCCGGCGTCGGCTCCGCCGGTGCGTTCAGCTTCAAGGTCGTTGCACCACTCTCACGGCTGTCGCCTGCGGATACGGATTTCCGGCGTTGCCGGTGCGCGAAATCCATTCTTAACGTCGCCCTCGTCGTGGACGAGACGAGGAGGGGACGCCATGGTCGCGTCGTTGCCGACCGGGAGGCGGGCCGGAAGGCCGTTCGACCCGCCCGCGGGACTGGCCGAGCTGCGGGAGCGCCGGCCGCTGAGCCGGCTGGGCTATCCCGACGGGCACGAGGGATGGCTGGTGACCAGCCACGCGCTGGTGCGCGAGGTGCTGGCCGACCGGCGGTTCAGCGCCCGGGCGGAGCTCCAGCACATGCCGGTGCCCGGCATGCCGGAGCCGTGGCCCGCCGAGCCCGGCGTGTTCGGGAGCATGGACCCGCCGGAGCACACGCGGTACCGGCGGCTGCTCGCCGGGCGGTTCACCGTCCGGCGGATGCGGCTGCTCACCGAACGGATCGAGGAGGCCACCGGCGAACGCCTCGCCGCCATGGAACGCCAGGGGCCGCCGGTGGACCTGGTCGGGGCGCTGGCGCAGCCCGTTCCCGCGCGGCTGATCTGCGAGCTGCTCGGGGTGCCCTACGACGACCGGGAACGGTTCCAGCGGCACACGCTGGACCTGTTCCGGCTGGGCGCGTCGCCGGAGGAGACGGCCGCCGCCTACACGACGGTCCACGAGTACGTGCGGGAGCTGGTGGCGGCCAAGCGTGCCGCGCCCACCGACGACCTGCTGAGCGACCTGCTCGGGAGCGACCTGACCGACGAGGAGCTCGTCAACATCGGCTTCGTGCTGCTGGGCGCCGGGCTCGACACCACGGCCAACATGCTGGCGCTCGGGGCGTTCGCGCTGCTGGAGCATCCCGGGCAGGCGGAGGCGTTGCGGGACGGGGACCTCGCCGACGACGCCGTCGAGGAGCTGCTGCGCTACCTGAGCGTCATCCCGTTCACGGTGCGCACGGCGCTGGAGGACGTCGAGCTGCACGGCGAGAGGATCCGCGCCGGGGAGACGGTCACCGTCTCGATCCCCGCGGCCAACCGCGACCCCGCGCGTTTCGCCGACCCCGACCTGCTCGACCTGACCCGTGCGTCCGGCGGGCACGTGGCGTTCGGGCACGGCGTCCATCAGTGCCTCGGGCAGCAGCTCGCGCGGGTGGAGTTGCGGGTGGCGCTGCCCGCGCTGTTCCGCCGGTTCCCCACGCTGCGGCTGGCGGCGCCCGCCGGGCGGGTCCCGCTGCGGACCGACATGATCATCTACGGGGTGCACCGGCTGCCGGTCGCCTGGGGGGACTGATGAGGGTCGGCGTGGACACCGGGGCCTGCGTCGGCTCGGGGCAGTGCGCGTTCCTCGCGCCCGAGGTGTTCGACCAGCGCGAGGAGGACGGCGTCGTCGAGCTGCTGCGGGAGGAGCCGCCGGAGGACCGGCGTCAGGCGGTCCTCCGGGCCGCGCGGTCGTGCCCCACCCACGCCATCCGCGTGACGGAGCCCTAAGGTCTGTTTCAAAGGGGGCCTCAGCCACGCACGCGAGCGCGTGGCCCGCAGGTCAGATCGCGAAGCGATGCCGCGCTCGCCAAGCCCTGGTGAGGTGCGAGCCCTCGGGCGAGCGCCGTAGGCCAGGGCTTTGCAACACGCTTCTAGTCCGCGGGGCCGTCGCGCCAGCCGCGCGTGAAGAGCCTCGCCGCCTTGGCCCCGACGGCCTCGTCCAGATCGACGTCCAGGACGGCGGCGGTCACGTAGGCGGTGATGACGACGTCGGCCAGCTCGTCGCGGACGTCGTCGAACGAGCCGGTGCGGCGGGCGTTGCCCGACCAGCGGCGGTAGGCGCCGACGAACTCGCCGACCTCCTCGGCCAGCGCCATGACCTGGCGGTCGCGCTCGTTGTCGGCGGGGAAGTGGGCGCGGAGGCGTTCGGCGATCACGGCGCCGAGGTCGGACGGCGCGGTGGGGATCGGTTCGGGCGGCATGGTCGGCCATTCTGCCGCCCGGCGACGGGGATCCGGGCGGCGGAGTGGACAGCGGGCCGTCCGGCAGGAGATGATCTTTGGCCCGGTCCTGGACCGGTCTCCGGACGCGTTTCCCGCCCCGGCCGTAGTCCCCCTCTCGGGTACGACGCGGCGACGGCGACGGGGGTTCGGCCGGAGTTGCGTGAAATCTTCCACAAAATCGCAGGTCAAAAAATCGCTTGCCGATCTTGCATGGTCCGCCGTACGCTCGATGCGAGCATTCAGACGGCGGCGCTGTCGGGATCATGAACCCGATGCAGCCTGCCCCAAGAGCCAGAGAGGTGGTGTCCGGTCCGGTGATCAACATGATGACGAAATCGTGGTCGTCGCTGACCGCCGCCTGCCCTGGCACCGCCTTGGGGCAGAGCTTCGCCGTGGCCTCCGCCGGGATCGCGTTCCCCGGCGGCATGCCCGCGCATCTCGGCGGCGGTGTGCCCGCGCGCCTTGGCGGCGGCATGCGGCGGATCGACCGGGTCCGGAACGAGGGCGTTGACGTCCTCGGCCTGCGCCTGCGCGATCTGCGCGACGAACAGCGATTCCAGGACCAGCAGGGGACGAGTGTCTTCGCCTACCTGAACGAAGGCACCGCCATCCCGGCCACGGCCGACGAGTACGTCCCGTCCATCAAGGGCGGCGTGTCGGGTCCGTACCCCTGGAGGCAACCGGTCTAGAAGAGCACCGGCAAGCCCCAGGGCCGCGGATCCAGAACACGGATCCGCGGCCCTTCTTATTTGTCCGGACGACCCACGACACACCCGTTGAGATCCAACGAGAGGAACAAGGGTGACTGAGATGCAGGGGGCTCTCGCGATGAGCGAGGAGGACCTCACCCTTCCCTGCCGGACCGACCCGGAGCTCTTCTTCGCCGAGGCGCCCGCCGACGTCGAACTCGCCAAGGCCCTGTGCCTGGAGTGCCCGGTGCGCACGCAGTGCCTCGCCGGCGCGCTGGAGCGCAAGGAGCCCTGGGGCGTCTGGGGCGGGGAGCTGTTCGTGCGCGGCGTGATCGTCGCGCGCAAGCGGCCCCGCGGCCGTCCGCGCAAGCACCCGCTGCCGGACGAAGTGACCGTCTGAGGTCCCGACCGACGATGCCCGCCGTTTCGACCCTCGACCGTGCCGACCAGGTGAGCACGGTCCCCACCGTGGGGCCGTGCCCCTGGTCCGCCAGGGAGACCACGATGACGTTGCTCAGCCAGGACCTGTCCCGGGAGCGAATACCCGACGCGGTACTGGCCGCGAGGGTACGGGCGATGCGGCGGGCCCGCCGTGACGCCCGCACCCGCGCGGCCCGCGTCTCCCGGGTGCTGCTCGCCCCGGTCGCGGCCCCCGGGCCGCGCTACGACGAGCGCCACTGATCCACCCCGTCGGCCCGCGGCGCGCTGCCCACGCCGCGGACCGGCACCCCGCAGACCCGCCGCCCGACGGTCGCAGGCGCGCGTTCGTTCTTTCTTGGATGGTTTGACGGACGCCGCGCCTCCCCGAGGGCGGTCCCGGGCGCGTCCACCGGACTCCCCTCCGGCCGGACGCGCCGACGGAACGGGGCCCGCGCACCCCCGAGGTGCGCGGGCCCCGTCGCGTCGTCGCGGAGATCAGCTCCCGACCAGCTCCGCGTCGGACTCGTCGGCGAAGCCGGGCACCCACCGCAGGGACTCGGCCCGCGCCGGGATCTCGCACTCCAGCTGGCACAGCACACCGGTGCCCGCCGACAGCACCCGGTGCACGATCACGTACTCCGGCGGCAGGTTGAGCTGCCGGACCACGTTGGTGGGGCGCAGGTCGGTGACCCGGGCGGCCATGTCGCGCAGCCACTCGCGGGAGAACCGGAAGGTGTCCTCGACGAACGGCTCGGTGATCGGCGCCAGGAACGCCTGGAGCTCCTCGGCCTCGACCCGCACGCCCTCGCGGATGAAGTCCTCGTCGCGCAGCGCCTTCTCGATCGTGTCGATGCCCTCCAGCGTGCCGATGCGCAGCAGGCGGCCCATGCGGTACTGGAAGTCCGGCGTGATGCGGTCGACCGCGCCGAAGTCGAGCACGCCGAGACGGCCGTCCTCCAGCAGGCGGAAGTTGCCCGGGTGCGGGTCGCCGTGCAGCAGGCCCGACCGCTTCGGCCCCGACAGCAGGAACCGGCAGTACAGCAGGGCCACGTGGTCACGGGTCTCCGCGTCCCCCTCCGCGATGATCTTCGACAGCGGGATGCCGTCGATCCACTCGGTGACCAGCACGTTCCCCGCCTGGGCGACGACCTCGGGGATGTAGAAGTCGGGGTCGTCGGCCGGGTACGCCTCGCGGACGCGCCGCTGGGACTCGGCCTCGATGGTGTAGTCGAGCTCCTCGACCACGCGCTCCTTCAGCTCGGCCAGCATCGACTTGACGTCGAGGCCGGGCATCAGGACGCCGAACAGCTTGCCGATCCGGGCGAGCTGGTTGAAGTCGCTGATCAGCGCCTTGCCCGCGCCCGGGTACTGGACCTTGACGGCGACCTGGCGGCCGTCCTTCCACACGGCCCGGTGGACCTGCCCGATCGACGCGGCGGCGGCCGGCCGGTCGTCGAACTCCGCGAAGTCGTCCCGCCAGTCCTCGCCCAGCCCCTCGGCCAGCACCTTGTGCACGGCGGTGGCGGGCAGCGGCGGGGCCGCCTCCTGGAGCCTGGTCAGGGTGGCGCGGTAGGGTCCGGCGATCTCCGGCGGCAGCGCCGCCTCGAAGATCGAGAGCATCTGGCCGAGCTTCATCGCTCCGCCCTTGAGCTCGCCGAGCACCTTGAACAGCTGCTCGGCGGTGCGCTGCTGGATCTCCAGCGCGACCATCTCGGCGGGCTTGCCCAACGTTCGTTTCCCGACGCCCAGTGCGGTTCGCCCGGCGAAACCGAGCGGGAGGGACGCCAGCTTTGCGGACCGCGTCACCGCGCGGCGGGGGAGATCGCTCACGTCGACCATTGTCGGGGATGGGGATCGTTCCCGCCACAACGATCCCGGCCCGGTGGCGTGCCCAACCTGGCCAAACAACCCACCACCTGCGCCAAGAGGGTAAGTGTGCGCTTTCTCACCCTCGGTGCCGACGGCCGTGGGGGCGCACGGTACGGTGCCGCCCATGTCCGAAGCGCGAAGTGACGTCCTGCTGGTGGACCGCCGTCCCGACGGCGTGGCCGTCCTGACCCTCAACGACCCCGACCGCCGCAACGCCATGTCGGACGCCATGACCGAGGCGTGGACGGCGGCCCTCGCCGACCTGCGCGCCGACGCCGGACTGCGCTGCGTGGTGGTGACCGGCGCGGGCAGCGCGTTCACCTCCGGCGGCGACCTGTCGTGGCTGGCGGAGAAGAACGCCGTGGCCGTGCCCGCGCTGCGCGACCGGATGCTGGCGTTCTACCGCGCCTGGCTGGCGATCCGCGACCTGGAGGTGCCGACGATCGCGGCCGTGAACGGCCATGCCGTCGGCGCCGGCTTCGCCCTCGCACTGGCCTGCGACCTGCGGTACGCGGCCGACGACGCCAAGCTGCTGGTGCCGTTCACCGCCCTCGGCCTGCACCCGGGCATGGCGACCACCTGGCTGCTGCCGGAGGTCGCCGGACTGCCGCTGGCCCGCGAACTGCTGTTCACCGGCCGCGCCGTCACCGGGACCGAGGCCGAACGCCACGGCCTGGTCAACCGGGCCGTACCGCGCGACCGGGTCCTCGCCGAGGCGCTGTCGGTCGCCGGAACGATCGCCACCCGGGCCCCGATCGCGACCCGCCTCACCAAGGTCGCGCTCGCGAACGGCGGCCACCCCGACATGGAGACGGCCCTGCGCTGGGAGTCCCTCGCCCAGCCGGTGACCATGGCCTCCAGGGACATGCTGGAGGGGATCCGGGCACAGCGGGAGAAACGCCCCCCAGAATTCACCGGCGAGTGACCCCACCGACCGACCACCCACGATCGGTAAGCCCCCGCCCCCGGACGGACACCCTGCTCCGGACGCGCGCGTGGGCGATCATCCGGGCCCGACTCTGCGCGCGGGCGGGTGACCGTCCGCAGCCGCGGGGATGTCCTGGTCCGGACGTGCGTTTGCGCGTGTGGGTGAGCGCTCGGGTCCGCGCATGTGAGCGTGGCCGTGCTCGGACGCCCGTAAGGGTGCTTGCCCGTGGTTGGGCGGGTGTCCGTTCTGAGCGCTCGTCTGTGGTGGGTGATCGGCCGGGGCGGCGGGTGTCAGCGGGTGCGGCTGTGGTGGTAGGGGAGGCCGCCCTCGATCGGGATGGGGCCGGGGGGCTCGGGGGTGGCCTGGGCGCGGTTCCTGCGCCTGGCCCAGCGGGCGGCCGCCGCCGACACCACCACCGGTGCGGCCACCTCGATGATCCGCATCACCGCCGTGGCGGGCAGTCCCGTCCGCCGGGCGATCCGGCCCGCCGGACCGCGCAGCGCCCGGGACGCCATCCGGCCCGCCGCCGCCCCGGCCAGGCCGCCGCCCAGCGTGGCCGCCCGTGGACGCCGCCCGGTCTCGTTGTCCGACCTCTTCTTGCGGTTCACCACTGTTCCCTCCGTGACTCTGCTGTCACTATGGGTACCCACACGGCTACGGAGAGAAGCGCCAGGTCCGTTCACGCCGGAACGGACTGGGACGACCACATACGGTGAACTTTGTGGGAATCCTTGAGATTTTGCCGAAAACATCGGCGTTGACCTGGGCGGATGGCAATCGCCCTCTGTGGAGTCCGCAAATTTTTAGGTACGGTTTCAGTCGTGCCCCCCAACGTAGAGGTCCGCCGCAGCACCCGACGTCGGCGGACGGTGTCCGCCTACCGGGACGGGGACAAGGTCGTGGTCATGCTTCCGTCACGCCTCAGTAAGGCCGAGGAGGAGCAGTGGATCGCGACCCTCCTCGAACGCCTGGAGGAGCGGGAGCGCCGCCGCCGCCCCAGCGACGCCGACCTGGAGCTGCGGGCCCATGAGCTGTCCCGCCGCTACCTGGGCGGGAACGCCGTCCCCGCCAGCGTCCGGTGGGTGGACAACCAGCGCACCCGGTGGGGATCCTGCACCCCCGACGACGCCACCATCCGGCTGTCCACGCGACTGCGCGGGATGCCCGGCTGGGTCGTGGACTACGTGCTGGTCCACGAGCTGGCCCACCTGCTGATCCCCGGGCACGGCCCCGACTTCTGGGACCTGGTCGGCAACTACCCCAAGGCCGAACGCGCCCGCGGCTACCTGGAAGGCGTCGCCGCCGCCGCGAACCTGCCGCTGGAGGAGTCCGCCGACGACCTGCGCCACGAGGCCGCCGGGTGACCCTGCCCGATCCGGCCGGGCCCGCCCGGCGTTTCGCGGCCGTGGTGGCGTCCGCCCCCGAGCAGGCCCCGCCCGGGATCGACGCGGGGGAGTTCGCGCTGGCCCTGCTGGAGGACACCTACGAGGTCGTCGCGGGACTGGAGGCGGTGCACCCGGCGCTGGTGCTGGGCCCGGCGGCCCCGCCGGACGCCGAGACGATCACCTGGCCGGGCACGCCGGTGGTCCACGCGTCCACGCCGGCCGACGCGTTCGCCGCCCTGCACGCCCTCGGCGCGACCGCGGCGGCGCTGGTGGCCCCCGACGCGCCCGACCTGCCCCCGCTGATGATCGGCAAGCTGTTCCGGGCCCTGGGGAGCGCCCCGGCGGCGGCCTGCCAGGCGACGAACGCGGGACGTTCCGGCCGCACCGGCCCCGACGCGGGCACCGGCCTGGTCGCGCTGGCCGCCCGGCTGCCCCTCGACGGCTGGCTCGCGACGGCCCTCGGCCGGATCACCCTGGACACCCCCGACGCCCTGGCCCGCCTGCGCGCGGCGGCCCCGCGCCCCGGTCTGGTCCCGCAGGGTCCCGGCTGGCACCGGCTGCGCACCCCGGAGGACGTGCGCCTGCTGGACCCCGGCCTGGAGGGCTGGGAGACGACCCGCGCCCTGCTGGCGGGGCGCCCCCTGCGCTGAGGCCCGGGTCAGCGGGAGGCCGCGGCGGCCACCAGGTTCCGGACCGCCTCGTCGGTCGGCTCCGGGAGCGCGTCGGCCGGGAACCAGCGCAGGTCGTCCGACTCGTCGCTGATCCGGTGGACGGCGCCCGGCGGGGCCACCGCCACGTACTGGACGTCCAGGTGCCAGGACCCCTCGGGGTGGCAGTACACCCGGTGGCGGTCGAGCCTGGCCGGTTCCGGCCGCAGCGTCAGGCCCGCGACGCCCGACTCCTCGGTGGCCTCGCGCAGCGCGGCGGCGGCCAGCGACGCGTCGCCCGGCTCGCAGTGCCCGCCCAGCTGCAACCACGCCTTGATCTTGCGGTGCAGGGTGAGCAGGACCCGCGTGCCGGTGGCGTCCAGCACCAGGGCGCTGGCCGTGACGTGACCGGGGACGCACGCGCGGTAGACGCCGTCCGGGTGCGCGGCCAGATGCGCCAGGAACTCGCGGCGGACCGCGTCCTGGGCGGCGTCGGGCGCGTTCCAGGCCGTCAGGACCCGCACGGCGTCGGCGTGCAGGGTCCCGGCGGCGGTGAGGCCGGCGGTCACGTGCGGCCGACGCGCGGGTAGCGGGAGCTGGCCCGCTGGCGGCGGCGGCGCTCCTGGTCCTGCGGGCGCTGCCAGCACAGGTCGGACCGCTGGGTCCGGCGGCGTGCCGCGACGAGCGCCGACGCGCGGTCCAGCAGACAGTTGTTCACATGCGGACGAACGCGACGAAACCTCACGAGCGTTTCTCCGGCCCCTCGTCTCCCTCGCCGTCCCCCGGCTTATCGTTCGGCTTGTCCTCACGGGCCTCGTCGGTGAACGCCGAGATGTCCAGGTCGGACAGCCCCTCGATCTCCTCGCGGCCGTGCACGAACCCGTCCGGATCGTCCAGGTCCTCGGCGGTCGGCAGCAGGTCAGGGTGCTCCCAGACCGCGTCGCGACCCTCCGTGCCGCGCACCGACGACAGCGTCCGCCACAGCGTGGCGGCCTCGCGCAGCCGGCGCGGACGCAGCTCCAGGCCGACCAGCGTCGCGAACGTCCGCTCGGCGGGCCCGCCGGTGGCGCGGCGGCGCCGCACCGCCTCGGCCAGCTTCACCGCGTTCGGCAGCCGGTCCGCGGCGACCTCGTTGACGACGGTGTCCACCCAGCCCTCGACCAGCGCGAGGGCGGTCTCCAGCCGGGCCAGCGCCGCCCTCTGCTGCGGCGTCTCCTCCGGCTGCAACGACAGCTCGCCGCCCAGCGCCTCCTGGATGGCCTCGGGGTTGGACAGGTCCAGGCCCGCGACGGCCTGCTCGATGCCCGACAGGTCCACGGTGATCCCGCGCGCGTAGTCCTCGACCGCGCCGAGGATGTGCGAGCGCAGCCACGGCACGTGCGCGAACAGCCGCTGGTGGGCGGCCTCCCGCAGCGCCAGGTACAGCCGGACCTCGTCCTCGGACACCTCCAGGCCCTTGCCGAACGCCTCCACGCCCGACGGCAGCAGCGCGCCCACCCCGTCCGGTGCCAGCGGCAGCCCCACGTCGGTGGAGCTGGTGACCTCCTGGGCCAGCGCGCCGATCGCCTGCCCGGCCTGGCCGGCGACCATCGCCCCGGCCATCTGCCGGACCATGCCGATCAGCGGCCCGGCCATCGCCTGCATCTCGGCGGGGATCTCCCCGCCGCCCAGCGCGCCGCCCATCGAGTCGACCATGCGGGCGGCGATCGGGTCGCAGACCTTGGTCCAGACCGGCAGCGTCTGCTCGATCCACTCCGACCGCGACCACGCCTGCGGCTTGGTGATCCCGGCCGGCAGCGTCGTGCCCTCGTCCAGCCACAGGTCGGCCAGCCGCAGCGCCTCGGCGACCTGCCGGCGCTCCACGTCCACGATCGAGGGGTCGCCGGACGAGGACACGGTGTGGCGGGCGATGTTCTTGGCCATGTCCCAGTTCACCGGGCCGTCGCCGGGCCCGCCGGGGGCCTGCGCCTGGCCGATCATGTCGGCGAACCGGTGCAGCATGTCGGCGAACTGCCGCATGTCGCCGCCCATGGCGGAGAACGGGTCGCCACCCTGGAACGGGTCCCGGGACTTGTCGTCGTCATCCCCGGGACGGTTGAAGCCGAACGGAGTGTCACTCATCGGTTTGCCCCCGGGATGCATGATGGGCTCATATCCGCAACGTTAGCCGGTCCCGGCGAGGTCGCGTACACAAGGAAGGGGGCACCTCCGTGGCAACGGGCAAGGTTCGCCCTCGGCGTAGCAAGGGTCCGGTCGTCGCCGTCACGGGGGCGGCCGCCGGAGCGGGGCGGCTGCTGGCCGCCCGGCTCGCCGAGCGCGAGGACATCCGCAAGGTCGTGGCCATCGACGGTCACCGCGGCGACGTGCCGGGGGTCACCTGGCGTGTCGTGGACATCCGCGACCCGCTGCTGTCGAACCGGCTGTCGGACGTGGACGTGATCGTCCACCTCGACCTGGAGCGGTCGCCGGAGGTGGATCCCAGGGAGCGCCGCACCCACAACGTGCGGGGCGCGCAGACCGTCGTGACGGCCGCGGCGGCGGCCCGGGTGCGGCGTGTGGTCCTGGTCACCAGCGCGATGGTCTACGGCGCCGCGCCCGACAACGAGGTCCCGCTGCCCGAGGACGCGCCGCTGCGCGCCGAGGCCAACCAGTCGATCGCCGGGGACTACCTGGAGATCGAGGAACTGGCCGCCAGCGCCGCCACCGTCCACCCGGGCCTGGACGTCACGGTGGTGCGCCCGGCCGCGCTGGTCGGCCCCGGCATCGACACCGTGGTCACCCGGCACTTCGAGGCCCCGCGGCTGCTGTCGGTGAAGGGTTCCACGCCCGGCTGGCAGTTCTGCCACGTGGAGGACCTGGCGTCGGCGCTGGAGCTGGTCGTCGCCGAGGAGCTGACCGGGCCGATCGGCGTGGGCTGCGACGGCTGGCTGGGGACCGAGGAGGTCACCGAGATCAGCGGCAAGCGGGGCTTCGAGCTCCCGGCGGCGCTGACGTTCGGGATGGCGCAGCGCCTGCACCGGCTCGGCATGACGCCCGCCCCGGCCACCGACCTGCACTACGTCGCCTACCCGTGGGTCGTGGACTGCGCGCGGCTGCGGGAGGCGGGCTGGAAGCCGCTGTACGACAACGCCACGGCGCTGCGGGTGCTGCTGGAGGAGAGCTCCGGACGGCACGCGGTCGTCGGGCGGCGCGTCGGCGGCAAGGAGGCCACGATGGCGACCGCGGCGGGCGCGACCGTCGCGGCGATCGGCGCGGCGGCGGCGATCCGGCGGGCCCGGCGGCGCCGCC
>NZ_BCQR01000187.1 GCF_001552175.1 Actinomadura kijaniata NBRC 14229 | reverse complement strand
GGCGTCGCCGCCGCTCCGCCCGGCCACCAGGACGGCGGCCGGGGTCGCGATCAGCAGGGCCGCCACCAGCGCGGCCAGCAGGTCGGGCCGCCACCGGCGCGGGCCGCGCGGGGGACGCGTCCCGCCGCTCTCCGGCCGTGGCGGCAACGGGATCTCTCCGGTGTCGTCGGTGCTCCGTTCGTGCTCCATACCGCCCCCGGCGCGTGTCGTGCGCGCCCGGTGCGCGCACGTGCCCCTCAGGGTCGGCGCCGGGACTGATCGCCTCCTGCCCCGCGGCTGAGAGTTTCCCGTGAGTTTTTGGAGCGATCCATGAACGGTTCCCGAACGCCGGTCACCCGGATCTCGGGCGCCGCGACGCGCGCGCCGTCCACCAGCAGGTCGGCGCGGTCGCGGGTGCGGTCGGCGGCGAAGTGCCGCGCCTCCCGCTCCGACCAGCCCTCCCAGGCGTCGGCCCAGTCCGCGCCGTCGCGGGCCAGGGCGCGGGCGCGGCGCAGCCCGCGCGGCGCGTCCACCCAGATCCGGCAGGCGGCGGGCGATTCCCGCCAGGCCGCGCCGACCCCCTCCACGACCAGCACGGGGGCCGCCGGGATCTCCTCCTCGGGGCCGGTGGAGCCGGTGCGCCAGTCGTAGCGGCGCAGCCGTCCGGGAACGCCCCGCGACAGCGGCTCCAGCACCGCCGCGCGCAGCGGCTCCCACCAGGTCAGCGGGTCGGCGTCCCAGGGGACGCGGAAGTCGTCGGAGCGCACCAGCGGCACGGCGCCGCCGGCGCGCTCGGCGAGCGCCGCCGCCAGCAGCGGCGCGAACGTCGACTTCCCCGCGCCGCTCGGGCCGTCCACCGCCACCAGCCGGACCGGCCCGCAGGAGGGCGGCAGCGCGGCCAGCCGGGCGGCGAGGGCCGGGTAGGAGATCGTCTGTCCGGGCACGAAGGGCATACTTCCAGCAGAAAGCGCCCCGCGCGCCCGGCCTTTGCCGGGCGCTTCCCGCAAGGAGGACGGTTCTTGCCCGGTCCCCTCGACGATGTCCTGGTGGTCGATCTCAGCCGGGTGGTGGCCGGGCCGCACGCCACCCAGACCCTGGCCGACCTCGGCGCCCGCGTGATCAAGGTGGAGCGGCCGGGGACCGGCGACGAGACGCGCGGCTGGGGGCCGCCGTTCGTGGACGCGGCGGACGGGGAGAAGGTCAGCACCTACTACCTGTCGGTCAACCGCAACAAGGAGTCGGTGGAGCTGGACCTGAAGACCGGGGCGGGCCGCGCGGTGCTGGAGCGCCTGGTGCGCCGCGCCGACGTGCTGGTGGAGAACTTCCGCGCCGGGGTGATGGACCGGCTCGGTCTCGGCGTCGGGCGGCTGCACGAGCTCAACCCGCGCCTCGTCATCCTGTCGATCACCGGGTTCGGGCACGACGGGCCGGACGGCGACCGCCCCGGCTACGACGCGATCGTGCAGGCCGAGGCGGGCATCATGAGCGTGACCGGGCCGCCCGGCAGCCCCAGCAAGGTCGGTCTGTCGATCGCCGACATCCTGGCGGCGCAGAACGGCGTCGCCGGGGTGCTGGCCGCGCTCTACGAACGCACCCGCACCGGCCGGGGCCGGGTCGTGCGGACCTCGCTGCTGGCGTCGGTGGTCGGCGCGCACATGTTCCAGGGCACCCGCTGGACGGTCGCGCGGGAGCGGCCCGCGTCGGTGGGCAACGACCACCCGTCGATCGCGCCGTACGGGACGTTCCGCTGCGCCGACGGGCAGATCCAGATCGGCATCGCCAACCAGGGGCTGTGGCGGCGGTTCGCGCCGCTGGTCGGCCTGGACCCGGACGACCCCCGGTACGCCACCGTCCCGGACCGGGCGCGCCGCCGCGCCGCGCTCACCGCCGAGATCGAGACGGCCCTGAAGGAGGGCACCCGCGCCGAGTGGCTGGCGCGCCTGGACGCGGCGGGCGTCCCGGCCGGGATGATCCGGTCGATCGACGAGGTGTACGAATGGGCGCAGACCCGCGCGCAGGGGCTGGTCGTCGAGGTGGACCATCCGGGCCTCGGCCCGATCGAGCTGCCCGGCCCGCCGCTGCGCTTCGACGGCGAACCGCCGCGGGCGCACACCGCGCCGCCGCGGCTCGGCCAGCACACCGACGCGGTGCTCGCCTGGCTGGACGAACAGGAGGGGAACGCGTGATGGACCTGCTCGGAGGACCGGCCGGAGAGCACGCGCAGGCGGTGCGGATCGCCGGGCGCGCGCTGGCGCGCGAGGACCTGCTGACCAGGGCCGCCGCCGTCGCCGCCGAGATCGCGGGCGCGGAGGCCGTCGCCGTGCACGCCACCGCCTCGCTGGAGACCGTGGTCGCGGTGGTCGGCGGGATCCTGGCGGGCGTCCCGGTCGTGCCGCTGCCGCCCGACTCCGGCCCCGCCGAACGGGCCCACATCCTCGGCGACTCCGGCGCGCGGCTGCTGCTGGCGGCGCGCGGCGCGTACGAGGCCGGGGACGGCGACCCGCCGGTCGTGCCGGTGGACGACCTGACCCGCGGCGACGGCGTCCGCGCCGACGTCCCCGGCGACGCGACGGCGCTGGTCCTGTACACCAGCGGGACGACGGGCGCGCCCAAGGGCGTGCCGGTGACGCGCTCGGCCGTCGCGGCGGGGCTGGACGCGCTCGCCGAGGCGTGGGAGTGGACGCCCGACGACACGCTGGTGCACGGGCTGCCGCTGTTCCACGTCCACGGCCTGGTCCTCGGCGTGCTGGGCGCGCTGCGCGTGGGCTCGCCGCTGGTCCACACCGGCCGTCCCCGGCCCGAGCTGTACGCCGAGGCGGCCGGGTCGCTGTACTTCGGCGTCCCCACCGTGTGGTCGCGGGTGTGCGCCGACGAGGAGGCGGCGCGGGCGCTGCGCGGGGCGCGGCTGCTGGTGTCGGGCAGCGCGCCGCTGCCGGTCCCGGTGTTCGACCGCCTCGCCGACCTCACCGGGCACCGGCCCGTGGAGCGGTACGGCATGACCGAGACGCTGATCACCGTGAGCGCGCGGGCCGGCGGCGAGCGCCGCCCCGGCCACGTGGGGCTGCCGCTGGCGGGCGTGGCGACGCGGCTGGCCGCCGAGGACGGGAGCGCCGTCCCGCACGACGGGGAGACCCCGGGCGAGCTGCACGTCCGCGCGCCGATGGTGTTCGGCGGGTACCTGAACCGGCCGGACGCGACGGCCGAGGCGTTCACCCCCGACGGCTGGTTCCGCACCGGCGACATCGCCGTGGTCGGCCCGGACGGCTGGCATCGCATCGTCGGCCGCGCCTCCACCGACCTGATCAAGTCCGGCGGGTACCGGATCGGCGCGGGCGAGGTCGAGGACGCCCTGCTGGCGCACCCGGCCGTCCGCGAGGCCGCCGTCGTCGGCACCCCGCACGACGACCTCGGCGAACAGGTCACCGCCTACGTCGTCGCCGACGGCGTGGAGGAACGGCAGCTCATCGACTTCGTGGCCGGGCGGCTGTCCGCCCACAAGCGGCCACGCGTGGTGTACCTGGTGGACTCCCTGCCGCGCAACGCGATGGGTAAGGTCGTCAAAACCCGCCTGAAGTAGGGAGAACGGTGAAGGTCCACCCCTGCGGGCACGTCGCCCGGCTCGGCCCGAAGCTGATGTGCCGCCACCTGATGGGGGAGGACGGGCTCAGCCACGACTACGTCCACCTGCTGACCGGCCGCGGCATGGAGTACCACCTGTGCTGCGAGGACTGCGACAAGGCGCGGGCCGACGGCGTCGAGCCGGAGCTGCTGGAGGCGTGCGAGGGCTGCGTCGAGCGGATCGACGACCCCGACAACCGCGCCCTGGTCGGCTGGCGGGGCGAGCCGGAGATCCTGCGGCGGCCCGAGCCGTTCGAGGCCGTGCCGTTCCGCACCGAACTGCCCCGCAGGCTGCGCGAGCCGGTGGACTTCGCGGCGGTCGCCGGGGAGGACCGTCCGGTGTGGATGGTGCTCACCGACGACGGGCGGATCATGCGGTTCGACGCCGACACCGGCGACTTCGCCGTCCTGGCCCGGGTGCGGCTGCCGTCGGAGAAGGGCAAGGCGCGGAACGGCGGGGAGCTGCGGCGGCGGCTGCACGTGGCCCCGCGCGGCGACTTCGCGGCCGTCGTCCGCGACTACGGGCGCCACGGCGCGGTCGTGGACCTGGCGACGGGAAGGACCGTCATGAAGCTGGACGGCGGCGACTACCGGTGCGACACCGTGCCGTTCTCGCTGGCGTTCACCGAGCACGAGGGCCGCACCGTCGTCGTCCACCGCACCGACTGGAACCGCGTGGACGCCACCGACCCCGCCACCGGCGAGCTGCTCACCGACCGGACCCTCGACAAGGAGAGCTCCCTCGACTACTTCCACGGCGCGCTGCACGTCTCTCCGGACGGCCGGTGGATCGTCGACGACGGCTGGGTGTGGGCGCCGGTCGGCATCCCCTACGCCTGGGACCTGCGGGCCTGGCTGTCGGGGGAGCCGCGGGTCGCCGAGGAGGGCCTGACGCGGCTGGCCTACCGCGACTACCACTGGGACGGGCCGATGGCCTGGGCCGGGGACGCGTTCGCGATCGCCGGGATCGGCCCCGACGACATCGCGCTGCTCGACGGCGTGGTGCTCGTCCACCCCGGCAACGGCGACGACAGCCCGGTGAACGTGTTCCCCGGGCCGCGCGGCGCGCTGTTCGGCGACGCGCGGCGGCTGTACTCGGCCGGGCCCGACGGGCTGGAGGTGTGGGACCCGTTCACCGGCGAGCGCACCGCCGCCGTGCCCGGCTTCGTCCCGGCCCGCCATCATCCGGGCGCCCGCGAGCTCGCCGCCGTCACCGGTTCCGCCATGGAACGCCTCCGCCTGCCCGCATGACCGTTCACTTCCCCGGGTACTGACCCTTACCGAAAAGGCGGAAAGGGGCGGCCGTTATCGTGACGTACTGATATGGGAACCTCACCTTCCGCCGCGCCGCCCGCCGACGACCCCGCGCACTCGCTGGAGCCGGTGCCCCCGGCCGCCCGCGAGTCCACCGCCGCGCACCAGTTCTGGATCTGGTCGGGCGCCAACATCGCCCCGATCAACTGGGTGCTGGGCGCCCTCGGCGTCAAGCTCGGGCTGGGGCTGGCCGACACCGTCACGGTGCTGGTCCTCGGCAACCTGATCGGGATGTCGGTGTTCGGGCTGTTCGTCCTGATGGGGCAGCGGACCGGGGTGACCCAGATGGTGCTGGCCCGGTCGGCGTTCGGACGGCGCGGGGCCTACCTGCCCGCGATCCTGCAGGGCGTGATGTCGGCTGGCTGGTGCGCCGTCAACACCTGGATCGTGCTGGACCTGGTGATGGCGCTGCTCGGCCAGCTCGGGATCTCCGGCGGGACCGGCACCAAGATCGCCGTGGTGCTGGTCATCATGGGGTTGCAGGTGTGGATCGCCGCCTCCGGCTTCCACGCCATCGCGACGTTCGAGAAGTGGACCGTTCCCGTCACGCTGGTCGTGCTCGCCGCGATGACCGCCGTCGCCTGGACGAGGACCGGCGTGCGCTGGGACTTCGCCGGCAGGGGCCTGACCGGGATCGACCGGCTGTCGGCGATGAGCACGGTCATGACGGCCATCGGCGTGGGCTGGGGGATCACCTGGTTCGCCTACGCCTCGGACTACTCGCGGTTCGTGCCGGAGACGCTGTCGCGGGCGCGGCTGTACTGGGCGAGCGTGCTCGGGCAGTTCCTGCCGGTGGTGTGGCTCGGCGTGCTCGGCGCGTCGCTGGCCACCGTCAGCCAGACCACCGACCCGGGCAGGCTGATCGTGGACGCGTTCGGCGCGCTGGCGATCCCGGTGCTGCTGCTGGTCGTGCACGGCCCGATCGCCACCAACATCCTCAACGTCTACTCGTGCTCGCTGTGCGCCCAGACCGCCGACTGGCACGTGTCGCGGCGCGCGATCTCCTACGGCGTGGGCGCGTTCGCGACCGTCTTCACCATCCTGCTGATCTTCCAGGAGGACTTCGCGCACACCCTGGACGCCTGGCTGGCCGGGCTGGTCACCTGGGTGGTGCCGTGGGCCGCCGTCATGGCCGTCCACTTCTACGTCGTCAGTCGCCGGAACGTCGACATCGACGCCCTCTACGACCCGCCGGGACGCTCGCGCCTCGGCGACTTCCGCTGGGACGGGCTGGCCGCGTTCGCGCTGGGCGCGGCCGCCACCTGGTGCTTCCAGTACGGGGTGCCCGCCGCCCTGCGGGGCCCCGCCGCGCGGGCGCTCGGCGGCGTCGACCTGTCGTGGCTCGCCGGGGCCGTCGTCGCCGGGGGCCTGTACCTGCTGCTGTCCTCCCGCCGGAAGGGGACCCTCGCGTGAGACTGCTGCGCAACGCCCGCCTGCTCGGCCGCGACGGCGCGTTCGACGTCGAGATCGACGGCGGGCGCTTCGGGCGGATCCTGCCCGCCGGGCGGGGGAGCGGCGACACCTTCCTCGACGCGGACGGCGCGCTGGTCAGCCCGCCGTTCGTGGAGCCCCACGTCCACCTGGACACCACGCTGACGGCCGGGGAGCCGCGCTGGAACGCCTCCGGGTCGCTGTGGGAGGGCATCGCGGTCTGGAGCGAGCGCAAGCGGACCCTCACCCACGACGACGTGGTCGCGCGGGCGTCGGAGGTGCTGCGCTGGTACGCCGCCAACGGCGTGCTGCACGTGCGCAGCCACGTGGACGTCACCGACCCCGAGCTGGTCGCCCTGGACGCGATGGTCGAGGTGCGGGAGAGCGTCCGCGACGTGATCGACCTGCAACTGGTGGCGTTCCCGCAGGAGGGGATCGTCTCCTTCGACAACGGGCCGGAGCTGCTGGAGGAGGCGGCGCGGCGCGGCGTGGACGCGATCGGCGCGATCCCGCACTTCGAGGACACCCGCGAGGACGGGGTGCGGTCGCTGAAGGTCGCCTTCGACATCGCCCAGCGGCACGGGCTGATGCTGGACGCGCACTGCGACGAGATCGACGACGAGCAGTCCCGGTTCGTGGAGGTCCTGGCGACGCTGGCGCGGCGCGGCGGGCTGCGGTCGCGGGCCACCGCCTCCCACACCACCGCCATGGGCTCCTACAACGGCGCCTACTCCTACAAGCTCCAGCGCATCCTGGCCCGCTCGGGCGTCAACCTGGTCTGCAACCCGCTGGCCAACCTGTGCCTCCAGGGCCGCTTCGACGGCTATCCCAGGCGGCGCGGCCTCACCCAGGTCAAGGAGATGCTGGGCGCGGGCGTGAACGTGGCGTTCGGCCACGACGACGTGATGGACCCCTGGTTCCCGCTCGGCACCGCCAGCCCGCTCCAGGTCGCGCTGGTCGGCGTCGCCGCCGCGCAGCTCACCGGGGCCGCCGAGATCGACGAGGCGTTCGCGATGGTGACCGAACGCGCCGCGCGCGTGCTGTCGCTCGGCGACCGCTACGGCGTCGAGGAGGGGCGCCCGGCGTCGTTCGTGGTGCTGCCCGCCGCCTCCCCCTTCGACGCGGTGCGCCGCCAGACCCGGCCCGGCCACGTCGTCGCGCACGGCCGCCTGGTCGCCGAGACCCCCGCCGCCCCCACCCGGCTGACCTGGCCGGGCCGCGCCCCCGAGGACATCGACTTCGTCCGCGAACGAGACCGGTAACCGCGAGGGGGACCCATGACGTCGACCGGGGAGCCGACGGCCGGGACGCTGAGCCGCAGCCTGTCGCTGCGCGACCTCATCGTCTACGGGCTGCTGTTCATCGGGCCGCTCGCCCCCGTCGGCGTGTACGGGGTGCTGGACGCCAGGAGCTCCGGCGCGGTCGCCGCCGTCTACGTGATCGCGACCGTGGCGATGGGGTTCACCGCCTACTCCTACGCGCGGATGTCGCGGGAGATCCCGCACGCGGGCTCGGTGTTCGCCTACGCCTCGGCCGGGCTGGGCCGCCCCGCCGGGTTCCTGGCCGGGTGGCTGGCGATGCTGGACTACCTGCTGATCCCGTCGGTGGCGTACCTGTTCTGCGGGATCGCGCTGCACTCGCTGGTCCCCTCGGTCCCGGCGTGGGTGTTCACGGTGGCGGCGTTCGCGGTGACGACCGCCCTGAACCTGGCCGGGGTGCGGCTGGCGGCGCGCGTCGGGTTCGTCGTCATCGTCGTGGAGATCGCGCTGCTGGCGGTCTTCGTGGTGGTGGCGGTCGCCGTGCTGGTCGCGCACGGCCCGGCGCGGCCGTGGACCGCGCCGTTCCTGGGCACCGGCGGCGCGACCCCGACGCTGGTCATGGGCGCGGTGTCGATCGCGGTGCTGTCGTACCTGGGGTTCGACGCCATCGCCTCGTTCGCCGAGGAGAACGCCGGGGACGCGCGGCAGGTGGGCCGCGCGGTCCTGGTCTGCCTGGGCGTGGCGGGGCTGCTGTTCGTGGCGCAGACGTACCTGGCCGGGGTGCTGATGCCGCTGACGCCGCAGGAGCTGGCGGCGCGGCCCGCCGCGCAGGGGACGGCGTTCTACGACATGACCGGCACGGCGCTGGGCGCGTGGCTGTCGACGCTGCTGGCGCTGGTGAAGGGGATCGGCCCGGCGTTCTCGGCGATGACGGCGGTGGCCGCCGCGTCCCGCCTGCTGTACGGCATGGCCCGCGACCGGGGCCTGCCGAGGGCGCTGTCGAAGGTGGACGAGCGCTCGCGGGTGCCCCGCACGGCCCTGCTCACGACCGCCGCGCTGACGCTGGTGGTGTCGGTGTGGGCGGCCCGCCGCGACGACGGTCTGGACGTGCTGGTGTCGATCGTGGACATCGGGGCGCTGGCGGCGTTCACGATGCTGCACGCCTCGGTGGTCGGGTACTTCGTGGTGCGCAAGGGGAGCCGGGCGTGGCTGCCGCACCTGGCGGTGCCGGTGCTGGGCGCGGCGGTGGCGATCTGGATCATCGTGGTCGCGAGCCCGCCGGCCAAGACGGTCGGGGCGGTCTGGCTGGCCCTGGGGCTGGTCCTGGCGGTGACCCGGCGGGTCCGGCGTCCGGCGTAGATCGGGTCTTTCCCGGCGGGGTGGGCGCCGCTACCCTGGGGCTGCGTTCCCCCGCCGTCGTAACGCCTGCGTCCGGGCGGCTCCGCGCGCGACCCCGCATGCGGAACCGTCTGGCATTGCGTCGGCTCCTCCGCCGTTCTTCCGTCGAGGAGCCCACGATGCCCACCAGATGCAGGCCCCTGCTCGCCGCGTTCGTCGCGGCCGCCGTCGCCGCGCTGCTGTCCCTGACCGCGCTGACCGCGCTGTCCCCGCCCGCCCGTTCGGCCGCGGTGCCGTGCTCGTACCCGGCGTGGACCGAGGGATCGGCCTACAGGACCGGCGACAAGGTGACCTACCGGTCCCGCGCCTACGAGGCCCGCTCGGCGCACACCGCGCACCCCGGCGCCAACTGGAACCCCGCCGACACCCCGACGCTGTGGCGCGACCTGGGCGCGTGCGACGGGACCCCGACGCCCACCACGCCCACGCCGACGACCACACCCACGCCGACGACCACCCCGACGACCACGCCCACGCCGACCACGCCGCCGGGCGACGCCACCTGCCCGGTGAAGGGCAGACCGGCGGGCAAGGTCCTGGTGGGCTACTGGGAGAACTGGGACGGCGCCAGCAACGGCGTGCACCCGCCGTTCGGCTGGACCCCGATCACCGACCCGCGCATCCGGCAGCACGGCTACAACGTGATCAACGCGGCGTTCCCCGTCATCCGCTCCGACGGCACCGTGCTGTGGGAGGACGGCATGGACGCGACGGTGAAGGTCGCCACCCCCGCCGAGATGTGCGCGGCCAAGGCCGCCGGGGCGACGATCCTGATGTCGATCGGCGGCGCGACCGCCGGGATCGACCTGTCCTCCGCCGCGGTCGCCGACCGCTTCGTGGAGACCGTGGTGCCGATCCTGAAGCGCTACAACTTCGACGGCATCGACATCGACATCGAGACCGGCCTGACCGGCAGCGGCGACATCACCCGGCCGTCCGCCTCGCAGGCCAACCTGATCCGCATCATCGACGGCGTGCTGGAGCGGATGCCGCCGCAGTTCGGCCTGACGATGGCCCCGGAGACGGCGTACGTGACCGGCGGCAGCGTGACCTACGGCTCGATCTGGGGCGCCTACCTGCCGATCGTCAAGAAGTACGCCGACAACGGCCGCCTGTGGTGGCTGAACATGCAGTACTACAACGGCAGCATGTACGGCTGCTCGGGCGACTCCTACCAGGCGGGCACCGTCCAGGGCTTCACCGCGCAGACCGACTGCCTGAACAGGGGCCTGGTGATCCAGGGCACGACGATCCGCGTCCCCTACGACAAGCAGGCCCCGGGCCTGCCCGCCCAGCCCGGCGCGGGCGGCGGGTACATGTCCCCGAGCCTGGTCGCCCAGGCGTGGAACCACTACAACGGCGCGTTGAAGGGCCTGATGACCTGGTCCATCAACTGGGACGGCTCGAAGGGCTGGACGTTCGGCGACAACGTCCGCGCCCTCCAGGGCCGCCAGTCGGAGAGGTGACGCCGATGGCGCCCGCCGTCACCGGCGGGCGCCATCGCGCCTCCCCCGCCCGGCGACCACGCGACCCGAGAGGGCGACCCGATGACCGACGGCACGCTCCACCAGCAGATCACCGCGCTGGCCGACCTGGTCACGCCCATGGCGGTCCGGGCGGCGGTCACCCTCCGCATCGCGGACCGCATCGGCGACGACGGCGCGACGCCCGCCGAGCTCGCCCGGCGCACCGGCACCCGGCCACGGCCGCTCGGCAAACTCCTGCGCCACCTGGTGAGCCTCGACCTCCTCGCCTTCGACGACGGCCGCTACCGCCTCACCGAACTGGGATCGGCGCTGCGGCGGGAGGACGGCGCGCCGTGGCCGTTCGCCCCACTGGACCTCGACGGTGTCACCGGCCAGACCGAGCTGTCCGTCATCCACCTGCTGCACACGCTGCGCACGGGCGAGCCGGTCTACCGCCGCATGTTCGGCACCGACCTGTGGTCGTACGTCGACGGGCGCGGCGACGCGGACGACGAGCTGCGTTCCCAGGCCCCGACGGCGCCGGCGTTCGACGCCGAGGTGCTGGTGGAGCACCCGTGCTGGAGCGCGGCGCGCACGTTCGTGGACGTGGGCGGCAACACCGGCGCGCTGGTCGAGGCGCTGCTCGTCCGGCACCCGCACCTGCGCGCGACCCTGCTGGACCTGCCCGTCTTCGCGCGGGTGGCGCGGCGGCGCTTCGCGGAGTCCGGGCTGGCCGACCGGGCCGCCGCCGTGGGGCGCGGCTTCTTCGAGCCGCTGCCCGCGGGCGCCGACGTCTACCTGCTGTCGGCCGTGCTCGCCGACTGGGACGACGACGGCGCCGTCCGGCTGCTGCGCAACTGCGCCGACGCCGCCGGGCGCGACGGCGGGATCCTCGTGTCCGAGGTCCACCGGGCCGAGGGTCCCCACTGGCCCGGCACGGCCTTGGCGCTGTGGCTGGAGGCCACCACCGCCGACCCCGACCGCGGCGTGGAGGAGCTGACCGCGCTCGCCGCCGAGGCCGGGCTGAAGGTGACACGAGTGGACCGGGCCCCCACCCGCCTGGTCCTGGAACTCCACGCCTGACCAGACCCGACGGCTGTGGAACGCGCTCTGGTCTGTGCTTCCGAGCCCTGTCCGCGGGCCCGCGGGTCAGGTGGCGGGCTCGCGTGCAGGGCCGGGGTCCACTGTGGAACGGGCTCTAGCCGAGGGCGGGGGAGAGGGCCCGGACCAGGGCGGTGGCGACGGATTCGGGGAGGTCGTCGCCCTCCGGGCCCACCGCGAAGTAGTGCAGGAAGCCCTGCTGGAAGCAGGCGCCCACCAGGAGCGCCGCCAGCGCCTCGGGGTCGACGCCGGGGCCGAGGCGGCCGAGGTCGCGTTCGGCGGCGAGGTAGGCGCCGAGGCGATCGATCGGGTAGCGGGGGCCCGCGTCGCGCCGTTCGAGGTTCGCGCGGGACGCCGCGATCAGCGCCGGCTGGGCCGCGAAGGAGGCCATCATCGGGAAGGCGCGCCGGTAGAAGCGCAGGGCGTTGTGGGCGAACGCCGTCAGGTTGCCCGCCACGGTGCCCTCGCCGGGCTTGAGGCTCTCGGTGAACGAGGGCATCCGCTCCAGCAGGACGCGGCTGAGCAGCTCCTCCTTGTCCCGGAAGTGCTTGTAGATCAGTGCCTCGCTGTACCCGGCGGCGCGGGCGATCTCCTTGGTGGTCGCCCGCGCCACACCCTGCGTCCGCATGATGTCGGCCGCCGCGTCCAGGATCCGTTCCCGCGCGCTCATGACCCCCCTTGACGGTGAGTGAAGACTTACTCATCATAGGGGTTAGTGAACATTTACTCACCCCCACGAGGAAGAGGCACCTCATGAAGATCACCGTGTTCGGGGCGACCGGGGGCACCGGCCTCCAGGTCGTGCGGGCCGCGCTGACGGCCGGGCACGCCGTCACCGCCGTCGTCCGCGACCCCGCCAAGCTCCCCGCCGACCTGCGCGAACGCGTCGAGGTCGCGCAGGCCGACGCCATGGACCCCCGCGCCGTCGAGCACGCCGTCAAGGGCGCCGACGCCGTCGTCACCGCGATCGGCAGCCGGGCGGGCCGCGCGCCCACCACCGTCAGCGCCGACAGCGCGCGGAGCATCGTCGCCGCCATGCGGGCCGCCGGGGCCCGGCGCCTCCTGCTGATCAGCGCCAGCGCCCTGGAGACGAGCCGCGGCGACGACCCGGTCACCCGCCTGGTGCTCAAGCCGCTGGTCCAGCGGGTCCTGGCCCACCCCTACGCGGACCTGCGCGACGCCGAACGGACCGTCCGGGACTCCGGCCTGGACTGGACGATCGTCCGCCCGCCCCGCCTGCTCGACAAGCCCGCCAGGGGCTCCTACCGCCGCGCCGACGGTCTCGACGTCCGGGGCGGCCGCACCATCACCCGCGCCGACCTGGGCAAGGCGTTCGTGGACCTGGCCGACGACCCGTCGGCGGTCGGCCGGGTGGTCTACGTCGCGAACTGACCCGCGCACCGGGCCCCGACGAGAACCGGGCCGCGAGGACGATAGGTTCGGTGAACCTCGGGTAGACGGGATGGCATGGCTGACGCGGTGGTGATCGGTGCCGGGCCCAACGGCCTGGTCGCGGCGAACGTACTGGCCGACGCCGGATGGCGGGTGACCGTCCTGGAGGCCCAGCCCGTCCCGGGCGGGGCGGTGCGCAGCGACCGGGGCGTGCATCCCGACTACATCAGCGACATGTTCAGCGCCTTCTACCCGCTGGGCGTGGCCTCTCCCGCGATCGGGGCCCTGGGGCTGGAACGCCACGGGCTGCGCTGGCGGCACGCCCCGGCCGTGATGGCGCACCCGCTGCCCGACGGCGGCTGCGCGGTGCTGGAGCGCGACCCCGACCGGACCGCCGCGTCCCTGGAGGAGCTGGGCAAGGGCGACGGCGAGGCGTGGCTGCGGCTGTACCGGCTGTGGGAGGAGCTCGGCGACGACGTGGTCGCGGCGCTGTTCAGCCCCTTCCCGCCGGTCCGGGCGGGGGCGGCGCTGGCGCGCAAGGTGCGCGCGGCCGGGGGGCTGCGGCTGGCGCGGATGATGCTGCTGCCGGTGCGCCGCCTCGGCGAGGAGGAGTTCACCGGCCCGGGCGGGCCGCTGCTGCTGGCCGGATCGGCGCTGCACGCGGACCTGTTCCCCGAGGCGGCGGGCGGGTCGGCGTTCGGCTGGCTGCTGGCGATGCTGGGCCAGCAGTACGGCTGGCCGGTCCCCGAGGGCGGCGCCGGTGAGCTGACCGGCGCCCTGGTCAGGCGGTTGGAGGCGCAGGGGGGCACGGTCCGCTGCGCCACCCCGGTCACCGAGGTGATCGTGCGGGACGGGCGGGCGCTCGGGGTGCGCACCGCCGACGGCGAGCGGATCCGCGCCACCCGCGCCGTGCTGGCCGACGTGGCCGCCCCCGCCCTGTACGGCGGCCTGGTCGGCTGGGAGCACCTGCCGGCGCGGCTGCGCGACGACATGCGGCGCTTCCAGTGGGACTTCTCCACCTTCAAGACCGACTGGGCCCTGTCGGGCCCGATCCCGTGGACGGCGGAGGGCGCGCGGCGGGCCGGGACCGTGCACCTGGCCGCGGGGATGGACGCGCTGACCGACTTCACCGCCCAGGTGGTCACCGGGCGGGTCCCGGCCGAGCCGTTCACGCTGGTGGGGCAGATGACCACCGCCGACCCCAGCCGCTCTCCGGCCGGGACCGAGTCGGCCTGGGCCTACACCCACGTCCCCCAGCGGATCGCCTCCGACGCGGGCGACGCGGGCATCACCGGCGTCTGGGACGAGCGGGAACGCCAGGCGATGGCCGACCGCGTCGAGGCCCAGATCGAGCGGTACGCGCCCGGATTCCGCGACCTGGTCGTCGAGCGCCGCGTCCTCGCCCCGCCCGACCTCCAGGACCGGAACGCCAACCTGGTGGGCGGGGCGCTCAACGGCGGCACCGCCGCGATCCACCAGCAGCTCGTGTTCCGCCCCACCCCCGGCACCGGCCGCCCCGAGACCCCCGTCGCCGGCCTGTACCTGGCCTCGGCCTCCGCGCACCCGGGCGGCGGCGTGCACGGCGCCTGCGGCGCCAACGCCGCCCGCGCCGCCCTCCGCACCGACGGCCCGGCCCGCCGCGTACTGAACACGGCCCTGACAGCAGCCCAGCGAGCCCTACACCGCCACTGACCGAAACAGGCCCGCCCCGGCCCGCCCTGTTTCGCCCCGGCCCGCTCTTCCGTCCCGGCCTGCCCCTGGTTCGGCCCGGCCTGCTCCTAGTGCGGACCGGCCCTGATCCGGGCCGGTCCGGCCCACCCTGGTCCGGCCCACCCTGGTCCGGCCCGCCCTGGCTGGGCTCGGCCTGCTCTGGTTGGGCTCGGCCTGCTCTGGTTGGGCTCGGCCTGCTCTGGTTGGGCTTGGCCTGCTCTGGTTGGGCTTGGCCTGCTCTGGTTGGGCTCGGCCTGCCCTGGTCCGGCCCGCCCCACCTTGGTCCGTCCCGGTAGGCCCCGGCGGGCCTAGATCCGGCGGGCTCTGGTTCGGCGGGACCCGGTGTGTTCAGCGGGCTCAGGTCTGTTGGGTGGGCTCAGGTCTGTTCTGCGGGCTTGGTCTGGCCGGTGGGGGTGCGCTTCTCGCGCTCGTCGTGCACCACCTGCCGCAGGTTGCGCAGCATCAGCCGGTTGCGCAGGTGCAGCACCAGTTCGCCGGGCGGACCGTGCAGGCCCCCGGCCAGGCCGCGCAGCGGATGCTCGTCCACGATCACCACGGTGCCCTCGCCCCACTCGATGAGCTGGAACGCCACCCGCGCCGCCCCGAGCACCCCGGCCTTGATCTCCATCTCCAGCCGCTCCGGCGGTTCGCAGATCCGCACCACCGTCTGGTCGCGCAGGGTCAGCGGCCCGATCCCGGCCTCGAACTCGATCCGCGACCCGACCGCGGGCCAGTCGGGATCCTCGTGCAGGATCGCGCGGGTGCCGACCACCCAGTCGGCGTACCGCCCGCCGTCGGCGAGCGCGGCCCACACGTCCTTGGGAGAGGCGGCGATGAAAGCTTGTCGTACGGCCATGGCCAGCGCTTACCCGCCACGCCACCGAAATCACCTGCGGGCGGCTCCGGCGCGTTCCTAGAGGACGTCCCGGCGGCGGTGGGACAGGCTGGGGAGGAACTCCCGGACCTTCTCGGTCAGCGCCGGGTCCAGCTCCATGACCTGGACCCGCGCGTGGGGGCCCAGATCGGTCAGGACCACTCCCATCGGGTCGATCAGCTGGCTGCGGCCCACGCCTCCCGGCGCCCCCTTCGGGGGGCGGGTGCGGTCGGGGGCCTTGTCCACCGCGACCACCCAGACGGTGTTCTCGACGGCGCGGGCCCGGACCAGGGTCGTCCAGTGCTCCTCCTTGAACACCCCCTGCGCCCACGCGGCCGGGATCGCCAGGATCTCCGCGCCGCGGTCCACCAGCTCCCGCGCCAGCTCCGGGAAGCGCACGTCGTAGCAGGTGATCACGCCGATCCGCGTGCCCGCCAGGTCGAGCACCACCGGCCTGTCACCCGCGGCCACGTGCTGGGACTCGCGGTCGCCGAACGCGTCGAACAGGTGCAGCTTCCGGTAGGACCCGGCGATCTCCCCGGTCGCCTCGATCCCCACCACCGTGTTGTACACGCGGCCGTCCGGTGCGGGCTCGAACACCCCGACCAGCACGGCCGTCCCGTGCTCGCGCGCCGCCGCCCGGACGGCCGTCACGAACGGCCCGTCCAGCGGCTCGGCAGCCTCCGCCAGGACGTTGCCGAACCTCACCTGCGACGCTTCGGGGAAGACCGCCAGGTCCGCGTCGCCGGCCTCGGCGATCGCGCCGACGATCCGGTCCAGGTTCTCCTTGGGGTCGTCGCCGACCTCGATCTGGCACAGGGCTACGCGCATGGCCCCAGTCTGCCCGATGCCGGGGCGGATGACAGATGTCATCCCGAACGCCTGACAACCGCCGCCCGAACCGGTGACAGCGACTTCTACCCGCCCGGACGGCCCCCCGGGACGCTGGGGGCATGAGCAACGAACCAGTCATCCGGGTGGTGGACCTGCGCCAGCGGTACGGGGACTTCGAGGCCGTCGCGGGGATCTCGTTCGAGGTCCGCCGGGGCGAGCTGTTCGCGCTCCTGGGCACCAACGGCGCGGGCAAGACCACCACGCTCGAAACACTGGAGGGCTTCCGCCCCGCCCACTCCGGAGCCGTGCGGGTGCTGGACCGCGACCCGCACCGCGAACGCCGCGCCGTCCGCGAACGCGTCGGGATCATGCTCCAGGAGTGCGGTTTCTTCGGCGAGCTGACCGTCGCCGAGACCGTCGACCACTGGCGCGGCTTCACGCCCCGGGCGCGTTCCCGCGACGAGGTGCTGGACCTGGTGGACCTGCGCGACAAGGCCGGGGTGCGGACCCGGCAGCTGTCGGGTGGCCAGAAACGCCGCCTGGACCTGGCGCTGGCGCTGCTCGGCCGCCCCGAGGTCATGTTCCTGGACGAGCCGACCACCGGGATGGACCCCGAGGCCCGGCACGCGACCTGGCGGACCGTGCGGGACCTGGTCGCCGACGGCACCACCGTGCTGCTCACCACCCACTACCTGGAGGAGGCCGAGCAGCTCGCCGACCGGCTGGCGATGATGCACCGCGGCCGGATCGAGCTGAGCGGCACCCTCGCCGAGGTCCTGGCCGGGCACGGCGACCGCGTCAGCTTCCGCGTCCCCGACCGTCTCCAGGTCGCCGACCTGCCGGCGCCGCGCGGACGCTCCGCCGAGGTCACGGTCGAGGGCGGCGCCCCCGTCGCCACCTACACCACCACCGGCGACGACCTGCAGCGCGTCCTGTACGAACTGCTGAGCTGGGCCGAGGAGAACGCCGTCCGGCTGGACGGCCTGCAGGCCCGCAGCGCCTCCCTGGAGGACGTCTTCCTGCGCACCGCCGAAGGAGCCACCCGATGAACCCGACCGCCGCCGCCCGCGGGTCCGCCCCGCGCCTGCCCGACGTGCGCCCCTCGGCGCTGGTCCGCATCGCGCGGCTCGACCTGACGCTGCTGTGGCGCAACCGCACCGCCCTGTTCACCGTCGCGGGCCTGCCGCTGATGTTCGGCGCGCTGCTGCTGCCGGCGCGCGGGAAGCGCATGGACGGGCTGGACGCCGCGCTGATGCAGGGCACCGGCCATCTGGCGTTCTTCCTGATCTTCGCGGTGTTCATGAACCTGGTGAACGTCTTCACCGCCCGCCGCGAGGACCTCACCCTCAAGCGGCTGCGCGGCACCTCCCTGTCGGACGCCGAGATCCTGTGCGGCAGCGTCCTCACCTCCGTCGCCCTGTACCTGGCGCAGGCGACGGCGCTGCTGGTGCTGCTCATGACGGCGCTCGGCGGCGGCCCGCCCGCCAACCTCCCGCTGATGCTGGCGGGCATGCTCGGCGGGGCGGTGGTCTTCGCGCTGCTGGGGTTCGTGTTCGCCGGGATCACCCCCAACTCCGACATGGCCCAGCTCACCGTCCTGCCGGTGATGTTCGGCTGCATGGCCGGGGCGGGCGTGATGTTCCCGCTGGCGGCGCTGCCCGGCTGGGCCCAGCAGGCCGCGCACTGGCTGCCGCTCAGCCCGGTCGTGGAGATCGTCCGCACCGGCTACCTCGGCCGCGACTTCCACGCCGCCGCGACCCACGAGACGGTCGGCTCCGCCGGGGCCTGGGCGGTGACCGCGCCCTCGTTCGCGGTGCTGGCGGTGTGGACCGCGCTCGGCGTGTACGCGGCGCGGCGCTGGTTCCGCTGGGAGCCCCGCCGGGGCTGAGATCGCTACCCTGCTGGCACCGGAACCGAGGGATCAGGTGGAGATGGACACCGCGACGACGGCCGAGCTGGAGGCGCTGGACGACCGGCGGCTCGCCAGGTACCAGCGGACGACCTACCGGACCTTCGTCATCGCCGGGATCGGGTTCCTGGTCCCGGCCCTGGCGGCCCTGGTCCACGGCCTCGGCGACGGGACGATGCCGGTGGCGCTGGCCCCGCCCGCCCTGGCGGGCACGGGCCTGCTGCTGTGGGGCTACATGCGGCTGGTCCGCACCGGCCTGGAGGGCGGCGCGGGCACCCGCGACATCGTCTGGACCGGCCTGGTCACCTTCGCGTTGATCCTGCTGGCCGCCTACAACCCCCTGTGGGCGGTGACCGGGATGTTCTGGGTGTCGGCCGTGGCGCTGTCCCCGATGAGCGCCCGGCGGCTCCTGGCGTACTGCGCGGGCACCGCCGCCGTGACCATCGTCGTCGTGGGCCTGGCGTTCCACGTCGACGAGCCCGGACGGCCGACCGACTGGCTGGGGATCCTCGGCGGGTTCGCCGCCGTCTTCGGCGGCGGCGCGCTCGCCGCGTTCGTCAACCGCTACCAGCGCGGCATGTGGGACCTGCACCTGGAGGCCCACCACGCCCGCGAGGCCCTCGCCCGGATGGCCGTCACCGAGGAACGCCTGCGCTTCTCCCGCGACCTGCACGACCTGCTCGGCCACAGCCTGTCGCTCATCGCGGTCAAGAGCGAGCTGGCCATCCGGATGGCCGAGAACGACCCGGCCCGCGCCCGCGCCGAGATGGCCGACGTGCGGCGCGCCGCCCGCGAGGCCCTGCGCGAGGTCCGCGCCGCCGTGCGCGGCTACCGCGCCGTCGAGCTGGACGCCGAGCTGGCGGGCGTGCGGGCCGTGCTGGAGGCCGCCGGAGTCCGCTGCGAGATCGGGGCGGTGCCCGCCGACCTGCCGCCGGAGGCCCGCTCGGTGCTGGCGTGGGCGATCCGGGAGGGCGCGACCAACGTCATCAAGCACAGCGAGGCCCGGCGCTGCTCGATCTCGCTCACCGTCTACGGTGAGTCCGTGGTCCTGGAGATGAACAACGACGGTGTCCGCGCCGCCGGAGCCGAGCCCGGCTCGGGACTGGCCGGGCTCACCGAACGCCTCGCCGTGGTCGGCGGCGCCCTCAGCGCCGGGCGGCACGGCCGCGACGGGTTCCTGCTGCGCGCGGTGGTCCCGCTGTCCGGCGCCGCGCCCGACGCCGAGCCCGTGCGGAGCACCGCGTGATCCGGATCCTGCTGGCCGACGACGAGCACCTCATCCGCGGCGCCGTCGCGGCCCTGCTCGGCCTGGAGGGCGACCTGACGGTCGTCGCCGAGGCCGGCCGGGGCGACGAGGTCGCCGCCGCCGTCGCCGCCCACGACCCCGACGTGGCGGTGCTGGACATCGACATGCCCGGCGCGGACGGCCTCACCGTCGCCGAGCGGCTGCGCGAGGCGGGCGCCCGCTGCTCGGTCGTCATCCTCACCAGCCTCGGCCGCCCCGGCTACCTGCGCCGCGCCATGGCCGCCGGGGTCCGCGGGTTCGTCGCCAAGGACGCCTCCACCGACGAGCTGGCGGCGGCGATCCGCAAGGTCCACGCGGGCGGCCGCTACCTGGACGCCGAGCTCGCCGCCACCGCCATGGCCGCCGGGGACAACCCCCTCACCGCACGCGAACGCGAGATCCTCCGCCTCCTCGGCGCGGGCACCGAGACCGCCCGCATCGCGACGCTGCTGCACCTGTCGGAGGGCACCGTCCGCAACTACCTGTCGACCGCGATGGCGAAGCTCGGCGAGTCCAACCGCCTCGCCGCCGTCCGCGCCGCCCGGGAGATGGGATGGATATGACCTTCCGCTTCGTTCCGGTCGTCCCCCTGCTGTTCCTCCTGCCGGGGGTCGGCGTGACGGGGTTCATGGCCGTCCGGGCGGCGCCCGGCCCGGCCCTGGGCGTGCTCGCGGTGTTCCTGGTGGCGTGGGGCGCGGCGTTCGGGCTGCGGCTGGAGCGGATCCGGCGCGCCGGGGGAGTGGCGCTGCGCCTGGACGCCGAGGGCGTCTTCCTGGCGGGATGGCCGAGGAGCGCCGCGCCGCAGTTCGCGCCGTGGGAGGACGTCGCGGCGATCGTGCTGTTCGGCTCCGCGGGGACCGGGACCTCGGCGCCGCCGCCGCGGTTCGTCGGCGTCCAGCTCAGGAACGGCGTCCCCGGCGACTTCCGGTCGCTGCGCCGCCGCCTGGACCGCGCCCGCACCCGCGGCGACCTCGACCCGCTGCTCCGCGAGCGCGTGGACGAGGCCCTGAAGAGTGTCGCGGCCACCGCCGAGGGCGTGGGCGTCGCCGCCTACGTGCGCCGCCGCGACTGGTTCCTCAACGAGAAGGCGCTGCGGACCGCCGTCGGACGCCTGGCCCCGCACGTCCGCGTCGTCGACGTCGACGGCCAGGGCGACCCGGCCGCCTGGCTGTCGCACCGCGAGGAACTCGAACGCCTCGCCGCCGACCTCCCCGACGACCGTCGGGAACGCACCGACCGCTAGACCCGACACCCCCGCCCCATGGTTGCGGGGAGGGAATCCCGGGTGGTTAAGGTGCAGGGGTGAGCGAACCCCTGGTTGCCCGGATGCGCGGTTTCGGTACGACGATCTTCGCCGAGATGTCGGCGCTGGCGGTGCGGACCGGCGCGATCAACCTGGGCCAGGGCTTTCCGGACGAGGACGGCCCGGCCGCGATGCTGGAGGCCGCCGTCGAGGCGATCCGGGGCGGCGGCAACCAGTACCCGCCCGGCCCCGGGCTGCCCGAGCTGCGGGAGGCCGTCGCCGCGCAGAAGCTCGACCGGTACGGGCTCGCCTACGACCCGGCCACCGAGGTTTACGTCACCGTCGGCGCGACCGAGGGCATCGCCGCGTCCGTGCTGGCGCTGGCCGGGCCGGGCGACGAGGTGATCGCGTTCGAGCCGACCTACGACTCCTACGCCGCGACGGTCGCGCTGGCCGGGGCGACGCTGCGGCCGGTGCTGCTGCGGCCCGACGGGGACCGGTTCACCTTCGACCCGGACGAGCTGCGCGCCGCCGTCACCCCGCGCACCCGCCTGCTGCTGGTGAACTCCCCGCACAACCCGGCGGGCACCGTCTTCACCCGCGAGGAGCTCCAGGTCATCGCGGACGTGTGCCGCGAGCACGATCTGGTCGCGGTCACCGACGAGGTGTACGAGTACCTCACCTACGACGGCGCGCGGCACGTTCCGCTGGCGACGCTGGAGGGGATGCGCGAGCGCACCCTCACCGTCTCCTCGGTCGGCAAGACGTTCTCGGTGACCGGCTGGAAGACCGGCTGGGTCACCGGGCCCGCGGCGTACGTGCGGGCCGTGCAGACGGTCAAGCAGTTCCTCACCTACGCGACCGGCGGGCCGTGGCAGCGCGCCACCGCCTACGCGCTGCGCCACGAGATGCCGTGGGTGGAGGAGCTGCGCCGGTCGCTGGAGGCCAAGCGCGACCGGCTGGTCACCGGGCTGGAGGCGGCGGGGTTCAAGACGTTCCGGCCGCAGGGCACCTACTTCGTGCAGGCCGACATCCGGCCGCTGGGGTTCACCGACGGGATGGAGCTGGCGAGGGCGCTGCCGGAGCGGGCGGGGGTGGTGGCGATCCCCACGCAGGTGTTCTACCAGCGGCCCGAGAACGGCGCGCACTTCGTGCGGTTCGCGTTCTGCAAGCGGGAGAGCGTCATCGACGAGGCCGTGGAACGCCTGTCGCGGCTTTCCTGAGACCGGGGTGTAAACGGGCGCGGGTTCCCGGGACTACTTCACGACAACTCCCTCCGACCCCAAGGGGACTTCGTGGATGATCCCGAATCCCGTTTCACCCGCATGTACGACACGTACTACCGGCGGGTGCTGGCGTACGCGCTCACGCACGCCGAGCCGCACACGGCCGAGGACATCGTCAGCGAGACCTTCCTGATCGCCTGGCGGCGGCTGGGCGACGTCCGCGACCCCGCCCTGCCGTGGCTGCTGGGCACCGCCCGCAACCTGGTGCGCAAGCAGTACGACCACGGCCGCAGGGGCCGGGTGCTGGCCGAGCGGATCAGGACGCTGACCACGCCGCAGGACCTGGCCGCCTGGGACGTGGCCGAGCACGTGGTGGAACGCGACGTGGCGCTGGCCGCGATCGCCGGGCTGCCCGAACGCGACCTGGAGGTCCTCGCCCTGGTCAACTGGCACGGTCTGGAGCCGCGCCAGGCGGCGAAGGTGCTGGGCTGCACGTCGGCCGCGTTCTTCGTGCGGCTGCACCGCGCCCGCAGGCGCCTGACCCGCGCGCTGGAGCAGAACCCGGCCCCCCGATCCGCCGTCTCCCGCGTCGCCGAGCGCGCGACCTCGTGAACCCTGGAGCCATCGTGAACGACACCACCGACAAGATCTTCCGCGACCTGCGTCCCGCCGCCCTGGACGAGCTGGCCGAGGACGCCCACGCGCGCCGCCGCGACACCGACCTCGCCCACGCCCTGCGCGCCGTGCCCGCCGTGTCCGCCGCGTCC
>NZ_BCQR01000186.1 GCF_001552175.1 Actinomadura kijaniata NBRC 14229 | reverse complement strand
CGGCCCACCCGGGCGCGCGCCGGGCGCCCCTCGCGGGGCGCGCGCCGCCGGACGCGTTCGGCGCCGTGCGGGCGCGGACCGTGCAGCGGGGGGACGTCCTCCAACTGGATCATCGGACCACCTCCGGTTCGGTGAACGTGCGCAGTGCCTCGGGGGAGCCGACCGGCTCGGCGCGGCGGACCCGCCCGGCCGCGTCCACCAGCACCGCGAACGGCGTGGCGGGCACCCGGTAGGACACGAACAGCCCGCCCTCCTCGTGCGTCAGCACCCTGGCCCCGGGCGCGAGGGCCGCGTCGGGCGCGGGACCGGCGAAGACCGCCCCGAACGGGCGGCCCAGCTCCTCGGCGGCCCGCAGCACCTCGTGGCAGACCCCGCACTCGACGTCCAGGAACAGCAGCAGCCCCGGCCCGACGCGGTCGAACGCGGGGGCGCGGGCGCCGGGCGGCGGCCCCAGCCGCGGCGCGCCGTCGCGTTCGCCGGGACCGGGCCGCACCCCCTGCGAGAGGACCTGCACCTGCCGGACCAACCCGGCCACCACCAGCGACAGCAACACGATCGCCACCCACGACAGCACCAGCGCGCTGGTCTGGAAGCTCATCGGGCCGTGCTCCTCTCCCCGTCGAACGGCACGGTCAACGCCTGCGGCAGCGCCCACAGCAGCACGGCGAACGCCACCCCCGCCAGGACGGTCACCGCCCGCCCGGCCTCGCTCATCCCCGCCGCCGGACCCCACAGGGCCCCGGCGGCGGCCAGCGCCGCCAGCGCGGCGGCGCGCCCGGCCACCCAGCCCGTCATCGGCGTCGAGGACCCGGCGCAGCCGCACGGCACCCGGCCCCGCGTCCGCGCCACATGGGCGCCGTACAGGGCGTACCCGGCCAGCAGGACGGCGGCCAGGGCCATGCCGGAGCGCAGCAGCGCGGCGTTCCCCGTGACCAGCCCGGCCAGCGCGCCGCCACCCGCGGCCGCCTCCGCCAGCACCGCCAGCGCGGCCACCGGCGCGATCAACGGCGCCGGGACGACCCGGTGCGTCAGCAGCGCCGCGGCCAGCGCCCCCGGCCGCACCGCCTGCCCGGCCACCGCGACCAGCAGGGTCAACGGCACCGCGACCACCCCGGCCCCCGCCAGCAGCCCCGTCACCGCACCGCCTCGATGGTCAGCTCGGCCAGGCGGGACGGGGCCTCGCGGAGGCGGTCCTCCTCCGGCAGCACCGTGACCAGCAGCGACCGCAGCGCCAGCAGGAAGTAGGGGCCCTGGCCCTCCACCGTGTCCCGGAACAGCTCGCCGCCCGCCACCGACGCGCCCCGCCACGGCGGAAGCACCCGCTTCGTACGGGCGGTCAGCGCCCTGATCTCCAGCAGCCCCAGGCCGGGGACCTCCTTGACCAGCTCGGCCGGGTCGGGCGAGACGGCCCGGCCGTGCGGCGCGGCCACGATCCCGTCGTCGTGCTCGGTGACCCGCACCGTCTGGAACAGCGCCACCGCGTCGGCGGGCCGCCCGTGGTACAGGTGCGTGAACACCGCGTGCCGCCGCCCCTCCCAGACCGCCGCCAGCAGCGGCTCGCGCAGGCCGGTGTCGGGGTCGCGGGTGGCGGTCTCGCCGACCCGCAGCCGCCCGCCCTGCACCCGGAACTCCTGTGTGAACCGTTCCACGCCGATGTCCTCGGCCCAGGCGCGGGCGTCCTCCCGCGCGCCGCTGGAGATCTCGTGCAGCCGCGGCCCCACCGCGACCCGCGCCACCGACGTCCACGGCCGTCGAAGATCGTGGGTGCCGGTCAGCCGCACCCGTGTGCCGTCCAAGGAACGATGTGTCACCTGTCGCCGCACTGAGCTGCCCTCCGAACGCGGCCGCCCGGGATGTACGCGGACGGGGCGGTTGGGATAAAGACGACGTTACGCTCCGTACGTGGCCCCTGAGGGAAACCTGCCGGAAGTGGTCACGGAAAGAGCCGGTAAAGTCAGGCCGTGAACCGCTCTGACCTCACCGTTCCCCCGCCCGGCACCCCCGTCCCGCAGCCCCACCCCGACGCCCTGGTCGGCGAGAAGCTCGGCCCGCACTACGCGAAGTGCTTCGGCTGCGGCCCCGACCACCCGACCGGGCTGCACCTGGAGGCGGTCAGCCACGACGGACTGAGCGTGGAGGCCGGGTTCACCGTCGGCGACGTCCACCAGGGCGCGCCCGGTCTGGCGCACGGCGGCGTTTTGGCCACGGCCATCGACGAGGCGCTCGGTATGGTCGTGTGGCTGCTCCGTAAGCCCTACGTCACCGGCCGCCTGGAGACCGACTACCTGCTGCCGGTGCCGGTGGGCACCACGTTGCACATCCGGACCCGCTGCACGGGCGTCGTGGGCCGCAAGGCCTACCTGGAGGCGGAGGCCCGGATGGACGCGCCCGACGGCCCGGTGGCCGTCCGCGGCGCGGCCCTGTTCATCGAGGTGCCCGTCTCGCACTTCACCGAGCACGGCGACGGAGTCGGCGGAATGAGCCCCGAGCGTGAGGTGAACCCGTGAGCAAGGTGGACGTGCTGATCAAACGGCTCGACGAGGGTCTGCCGGTCCCCTCCTACGCCCACCCCGGCGACGCCGGAGCCGATCTGCGCACCGCGGTGGACGTGGAACTGCCGCCCGGCGAACGCGCGGTGGTCCCCACCGGCATCGCCATCGCGCTTCCCGACGGCTATGCCGCCTTCGTTCACCCCAGGTCCGGTTTGGGCGCTAAGTTGGGGGTGACCATTGTCAACGCACCCGGTACGGTCGATGCCGGCTATCGGGGTGAGATCAAGGTGACCCTGCTGAACACCGACCTCCGCGACACCGTCCGGCTCCGCCGCGGCGACCGCGTCGCGCAACTGGTCGTGCAGCGGGTGGAGCACGCGGTCTTCCACGAGGTCACCGAGCTTCCCGGATCGGCACGGGGTGCCGACGGGTTCGGCTCCACCGGCGGGTTCCGGGGTAACGAGCACAGTCGAGAAGGAGCGTGAGTCGTGGCTTTTGGACGTCGCCGGCAGGCCGAGGAGCCCGCTGAGGGACCCGTGTCGGCCGACGAGCAGGTGGAGACGGCCGTGGACGACGAGGCTCCGGCCGAGGCCGCTTCCGCGGACGGCCCCTGGGACTCCGAGGAGTCCTACCCCGAGATGCAGCGCCTGGACTTCGGTTCCATGCTGGTCCCGGTCGCGCCGGGCCTGGGCTTCCAGGTGAACTTCGAGGCCACCGAGGTCGACGAGGAGGGCAACCCGCTGGACGCCCGCCCCGTCGCGGTGCTGGTCCAGTACGGCGAGAGCGCCATGCAGCTCCAGGTGTTCGCCGCGCCCAAGCGCACCGGCATCTGGGAGGACGTGCGCGCCGAGACCGCCAAGGACATCACCGAGGAGGCCGGCGGCCAGACCCAGGAGGGCGAGGGCCCGTTCGGTCCCGAACTGCTGGCCATGGTGCCGGCCCCGCTGACCGAAGAGGTCCTGGCGGAGATGCCGGACGAGATCAGGGAGCAGATCCCGGCCGAGTTCGTCGAGCAGGGCTGGGCGCCGCAGATCATCCGCTTCCTCGGCGTGGACGGCCCGCGCTGGTTCCTGCAGGCCGTGGTGCAGGGCGCCGCGATCGAGGACGAGGAGCAGTGGCAGGTCCTGGAGGACGTGCTGCGCGGCACCGTGGTGGTCCGGGGCGACGCCCCGATGCCGCCGCGCGAGCTGCTGGAGCTGAAGATCCCGGCCGAGTTCGCCGAGGCGACCCCGGAGGACGAGGAGGAGAACGCCGAGACGTTCAACCCCTTCGAGCGCGGCCCGGAGATCACCGAGGTCCGCTGACCCGAGGGCTTCCGCGAGGCCCGGCACGGCGGGGTGTCCGCACCCGGCCGTGCCGGGCCTCGCGCGCCTCTTGCGGGACGGTGCCCGCCGAGGGTCAATCGAGCCATGTCGAAACGAACCCGCAAGCGCCGTTCCCGCAAACGGAACAGGGCCAACAAGGGGCGGAGGCCCTGCGCGCGGCACTAGCGCGCGGTACTAGGTGGCGATGAGCTCGAACGGCATCGCGTACTCGACGCCCACCTCACGGCCGACCGGCGCCGCGAAGTCGGTCAGCATCGCCTCGGGGTCGAAGTCCTGCCCGAGGTTGTCGAAGTAGATCTTGTGGGCGCGCAGCGAGGCGATCCCGGCCTCCAGGTGCCCGGTGACGTCCACGTAGTGCGTGGGCTGCGGCGACCCGCCCATGAGGGCGAACCGCACGCCCTGCCACGGTTCCAGGCCGAGGTCGCGGAAGACCCAGCGGTTGGCGGCGTCGCGGATCGCGTCGACCACGGCGAGGCCGAGCACGCGGTGGTCGGCCATGTTGAAGAACCCGCCGGGGAAGGTCTCGCGGAAGTTCACCGAGATCACCACCTCGGGCCGGTGCCGCCGGATGACCTCGGTCAGCCTGCGGCGCAGCGGCAGCCCGTACTCCAGCGTCCCGTCGGGCAGGTCGAGGAACTCCACGGTGTCGACGCCCACGCACCGGGCGGCCTCGACCTGCTCGGCGCTGCGGATCCGCGCCACCTCGGCGGGGTCCATCGAGTCGATCCCGGCCTCGCCGCGCGTGGCGAGGACCTCCGCGACCTCCTTGCCCTGCGCGGTCCACCGCGCCACGGCGGTGGACCCGCCGTACTCCAGATCGTCGGGGTGCGCCACGATGGCCAGCGCCCGCTGCCAGTCCTCCGGTACCGGTTCCATGTGACCATTCTGGCGGACGCCGATCATCCGGCCCGGCGCAGGGCGCGCGCGGGCGGGCGGGGCAGGGTCGTCTCCACGGCCGCGCACCGCCAGCGGCCGTTCCGGCGCTCCAGCCGCAGCGCGAGGGCCTGGACGCGGCCGTCCAGCGTCACCACGGCCCCCGCCTCCGCGACGTCGGGGACGGGCCGCTGCACCCAGGTCCGCAGCACGCGGGGCGGCGGCACCCGCGCCCCGGCCGCCGGGAGCCGGTGCGCGGCGACCTTCTCGCACATGCCCGGCATGGCCCACCAGGCGAGGTGCCGGGGCTCCCGGACGCCCGCGAGGACCTCGGCGAGGAGCCGCACCGCCGTCTCGACGACCCTCCGCAACTCCTCCGGCGAGGCCTCGGCCGCGCCACCGGCGGCATGCCGCGACCCGCGCGCGGAGATCCGCACGACCGCCCGTTCGGAACCAGACATCCCGCCTCCCGCAGAAGCACCGACACTCCCTGACAGGAGCCGGAGGCGACCGTCCAGATACACCGGGTCCGGTCCCGGCCACCGGGGTAACACCGGCGACGCCGTGGCGATCACCTCGTCCGGGACGTCGCGGGAGCGGACCGGCTCGGTGATCACGCGGTCCATGCGGTCGCGCTCGGGCGGCTGTCCGCGTCCCGCATGCAGGGCAGCAGTTGCGCGACCTCCCCGCTGTTCAGGCCCGCGGCGTAGAGCGTCCGGATGCGGATGATGCGGTCGACCGCCCACTCACCGTAGTCCCGGCGGCCGCTACGTCACCGGCACCGCCCTCGCGGTGGACGGCGGATGCACCACCTGACGGAACGCCGTCCGGCCCCGGTGGCCCCCGGGCGGATGAGTGCCCGGGGGCCACCGGGGCGGCGGTGGTTTGGGACCAGGGGTCCTGGCGGGGGCCGCACGGGGTGGCCGAGGATGGGACGTTCCCGTTGGCGATCTTCAGCGGCGAGATCGCCCGACCGTCGCCGGTCGGACGGAAACACCGAGAAACCACCCATCGCCCTACAAGAGGACGACCACGAATGGCACCACACAGCAAGGGGATACGCGCGCTGACGCTGACGGCACTGGCCGGGGCCAGCCTCGTGGCGGCGGGGACCGCCGCCGAGGCGGGCACGGTCACGCGGCCGGGCGGCGTGTCCGCGGAAGGCTACGCCTCGTGCCCGAAGGACCACTTCTGCACCTGGTCGAAGCCCAACTTCAAGGGCAAGCGGACCAAGGTCTACCTGAGCCGGCGGGTCAACGCGTGCGACCCGGGCGGGGACGAGTTCCCGGCCATCGTCAAGAACGCCCGGTCGGTCCGGAACATGACCAGGTACTACCTGTGGGGCCACGACAAGTCCTGGCGCACGACCGTGAAGATCGCGCCGCGCCGCGGAAAGGGCAACAACACCAAGTACAAGAAGACCACCCGCTGGTGCCTCGGCTGACCGGCGCCCCCGCCCGTCGATCAACGTGACCCCGGTCACGTTGATCAACGGGCGGACCTGCCCTACCTTGAGCGCATGGGTTCCCTGTGATTCGAACGAGGACGGGACGGCGTTGAGCATCGCTCCGCCGTCGCCAGGTCCTCTCACGCGCCCGTGAAGCACCCCTCTTCCCGACGTTCGTCGTGTGGTGCTCGCGCGCGCTGACGCCTCCCTCCCGGCTCGTTCGAATCACAGGAGGTGGTGCCCACATGCGCACCGCTCAACTCGCACTGCACGACGTCACCAAGCGCTACGCCGACCGCGTCGTCCTCGACCGCGTCGCGCTCACCGTCCGGCCCGGGGAGAAGGTCGGGATCATCGGCGACAACGGGGTGGGGAAGTCCACCCTGCTCAGGCTGATGGCCGGGGCCGAACGGCCCGACAACGGCGAGGTCGTCACGGTGGCCCCGGGCGGGGTCGGGCACCTCGCGCAGGCGCTGGAGCTCCCCGGCGACGCCACCGTCCAGGACGCCGTCGACCTCGCGTTGAAGGACCTGCGCGAGATCGAGGCGCGGATGCGGGCCGTCGAGGCGGAGCTGACCGCGCGCGCCTCGGAGGAACTGCTGGAGGAGTACGGCCTTCTCGTCGAACGCCACGAGACGCGCGGCGGCTACGAGGCCGACGCCCGGGTGGAGATCGCCCTGCACGGGCTCGGGCTGCCGGGCCTGGAGCGGGGACGCCGGATCGCCACCCTGTCGGGCGGGGAGCGCTCACGCCTGGCGCTCGCGGCCGTCCTGGCGTCCCGGCCGGAGCTGCTGCTGCTGGACGAGCCCACCAACGACCTCGACGACCAGGCGGTGGAGTGGCTGGAGTCGCATCTGCGCGCCCACCGCGGAACGGTCGTCGCGGTCACCCACGACCGGGTGTTCCTGGAGCGCCTGACCAGCACCATCCTGGAGGTCGCGGAGCGGAACGTCGTCCGGTACGGGGACGGTTACGCCGGTTACCTGGCGGCCAGGGAGGCCGAGCGGCGCCGCCGCCTGCGCGAGTACGAGGAGTGGCGGCAGGAGATCGACCGCAACCGGCGGCTCGTCGCCGCCAACGCGACCCGCCTGGAGTCGATCCCGCGCAGGCTGCCGCTCGCGGTGTTCGCGGCCGGGCCGTTCCGGGCGCGCGGCCGCGGCCACGGCGCGATGAGCCGCATCCGCAACGCCAAGGGGAGGCTGGAGCACCTGACCGGCAACCCCGTCGCCCCGCCGCCCGAACCGCTCACGTTCAACGCGAGCATCACCACGGCGGGAACGGCGGAGGAGGAGATCGTCGCCGAGCTCGTGGACGTGCGCGTGGCGGACCGCCTCCATCTGGGTTCGCTGCGCGTCCGCCGGGGCGAGAGGCTGCTGGTCACCGGCCCGAACGGGGCGGGCAAGACCACCCTGGTGAAGGTGCTGGCGGGCGAGCTGCGGCCGGACGCCGGAACGGTCCGCCGCCCCGCCCGCGTCGGCCACCTGCGCCAGGAGGAGATCCCGTGGCCGCCGGGGACGACCGTGCTGCGGGCGTTCGCGCACGGCCGTCCCGGCGACCCGGCCGACCACGCCGCGGCGCTGCTGTCGCTGGGCCTGTTCAGCCCCGACGACCTGGAGCGGCGCGTGGGTGACCTGTCCTACGGGCAGCGCCGCCGCGTCGAGCTGGCGCGCCTGGTCACCGAACCGGTCGACCTGCTCCTGCTGGACGAGCCCACCAACCACCTGTCGCCCGCCCTCGTCGAGGAACTGGAGGAGGCGCTGACGCACTACGCCGGAGCGCTGGTGGTCGTCACCCACGACCGCCGCATCCGCGAACGCTTCACCGGCTCCCACCTGTCCCTGGACACCGGCCGTGTCGCCGAGGCCGCGTGACCCCGCGTCAGGAAGGCGTGAGAAGGGGCCGGGCCGGCGTCAACATCGCGTAGGGACGCCGGGCGGGGCGCCGGCCCGTGCCTAGCGTGGGGTCCGTTCGACAGGACACCACGAAAGGAACGTGCTGGTGGGCGCGGTTTTAATCGTCCCGGTGCGGGAGTGCCCGGGCGGGACCCTGAGCGTGCGGACCGGGCGGATCGACGCCTCGGGGGAGCGCGTCGGGATCGCCTTCAGCGACGAGGAACGGGCGCGCGCGGCGTTCGGGGCGGGGATCCGGTGCGTCCGGCTGTCCGAACCGGCGCTGCGCGCGCTGCTGCGGCCCGTGGGGGTCGCGCGGATACAGATCGATCCCGTACTGGTGGGAGGCCGCGCGTTCGCGCTGGCGGGCTGAGGAGGAGCACGACGTGCTGATGACCGGAAGCGGAGTGTGGCCCGCCACGGCGCGGGAGCGTCCCGACGGGGACGTGTCGGTCGGCGGAGTGCGGCTGACCGAGGTCGCCCGGCGCTTCGGGACGCCCGCCCACGTCCTCGACGAGGAGGACGTGCGGCGGCGGTGCCGGGCGTTCCGGCGGGCGTTCCCCGACGGGGAGGTGGCGTACGCGGGCAAGGCGTTCCTGTGCCGGGCCATGGCCCGGTGGATCGCCGAGGAGGGGCTGTCGCTGGACGTGTGCTCGGCCGGGGAGCTCGCCGTCGCGCGGGCCGCCCGGTTCCCGGGCGAACGGATGCTCATGCACGGCAACGCCAAGACGCCCGAGGACCTGAGGGCCGCGCTGGACCACGGCGTGGACCGGATCGTCGTGGACTCGTTCCACGAGATCGCCCGGCTCGCGGCGCTGGCGCCGGACACGGCGCGGCCCCGGCTGCTGGTGCGCGTCACCCCCGGCGTCGACGGGCGCACGCACGCGGCGGTGACCACCGGGACCGACGGGCAGAAGTTCGGCCTGTCGCTGGCGTCGGGCGCGGCGGCCGAGGCCGTGCGGCGGGTCCTGGCCCAGCGGCGGCTGGACCTCGTCGGCCTGCACTGCCATCTCGGGTCGCAGATCTCGGACGTGGACGCCTTCGAACGCGCCGCGCGCCGCATGGTCGCGTTCCTGGCGCGGATCCGCGACGAGCACGGTGTCGTGCTGCCCCGGCTGGACCTCGGCGGCGGCTTCGGCGTCGGCTACCGGGACGGGGAGCCCGGCCTCGACCCCGCGACGCTCGGCGACCGGCTGCGCGGCGCGGTCCGCGAGGCGTGCGCCGGGCACCGCCTCCCCGCGCCCCTGCTGACGGTCGAGCCGGGCCGGGCGATCGTCGCCCGGGCGGGGGTGACCGTCTACCGGGTGGTGAGCGTCAAACACGCCCCGGACGGGCGGCTGCTGGTGGCCGTCGACGGCGGCATGAGCGACAACCCCCGCCCCGGCCTCTACGGCGCGCGGTACGAGGCGCGGCTCGTCGGGCGGCGCGTCCTCGGCGGGGACCGCGCCGCCGCCGTCGTCGGCCGCCACTGCGAGGCCGGGGACGTCCTGGTCGGGGACGCCCGGCTGCCCGCCGACGTCCGGCCCGGCGACCTGCTCGCCGTGCCCTGCACCGGGGCCTACCACCACTCGATGGCCTCCAACTACAACCTGGTCCCGCGCCCGCCGGTGCTGGCGGTCCGCGACGGCGGCGTCCGCCCGCTGGTCCGCCGCGAGACCTTCGACGACCTCCTCACCCGCGACGTGGGCTGAGCCACGGACCTCGCGCCCGTCCCGGGCCGTGCGAAGATCGTTTGGGGTGGACGTCGCCCGGGGCCCGGCGGGGGCACCGGCCGTTCCCCCGCCGGCCGCACACCGATCGGGAGGGCCCATGACCGCGCTCGTCACCCCCGAGGACGCCGAACGCCTGCGCGCGCCCGTGGGGGAGTACCTCGTCCGGCTCTCGGGGGAGCACACCGGCGGGTCGCTCGCCATCGTGGAGTACCGGTTCCCGCCGGGGGCGCTCGGCGCGGCCCCGCACATCCACCACGGGCACGAGGAGCACTTCCAGATCCTCGACGGCGAGGTCACCTTCGACCTGGGGGACGGGTCCGTCGCGGTCGGGGCGGGCGGGACCGTGTCCGTCCCGCGCGGCGTCGCCCACGGCTTCCGCAACGCCTCCGACGACTGGGCGCGCTGCCTGTTCATCCTCACCCCGGCCGGATACGAGGACTACTTCCGCGACATCCACCGAGCCCTGGAAAACGGCCACCCCCTCACCCCGGACCACCTCAACGACCTAAGAGCCAAGTACGACACCGCCCCCGCCTAGACACCACCACGGCCGGACCACGAACACCCGGCAAGCCGAGGGCGCACCAGGCGCCGGTCGCACCGCGACCGGCGCCTTTTCCGTTCCGCCGTCAGGGCGGCGTTAAGGGGGGTCGTGGGGGCGTTAAGGGCGCGTTAGGGGGGCGCGGGGGCTCGGGGAATGGGCGTTTTACTCCGGTGTGGGTCCCGGGTCCGGGGCCGTATCCGATCCCCATAGGAACCGAACATGCATGACGTCGCCTTCGTGCTGCTGACCGTGGCGGTCTTCGCCCTGCTCGGCCTGCTGGTGAAGGGCGTGGAGAAGCTGTGACCGCCGAGAACCTGGTCGGGCTGGTGCTGGCCGCCGGACTGATCGTCTTTCTGATCGCCGCCCTCGTGTTCCCGGAGCGCTTCTAGATGGGGACGGCCGTCGCGGGGATCTGCTTCGTCGCGTCCCTCGTGCTCGCCCTCGCCGTGGTCTACCGGCCGCTGGGCGACCACATGCACCGCGTCTACGACGGACGGCGGCACTCGCGCGTCGAGCGGGTGATCTACCGGCTCGTGGGCGTCAAGCCCGACGCCGAGCAGACCTGGGGCGTGTACGCCCGCAGCGTGCTGGCGTTCTCGGCGGTCGGCGTCCTGTTCCTGTACCTGCTGCAACGGGTCCAGGACAGGCTGCTGCTGTCGCTGGGCTTCAGGCCGGTCAAGCCCGACCAGGCCTGGAACACCGCCGTCAGCTTCGTCACCAACACCAACTGGCAGTCCTACTCCGGCGAGTCGACCATGGGCCACCTGGTGCAGATGGCCGGGCTCGCGGTGCAGAACTTCGTGTCCGCCGCCGTCGGCATGTGCGTCGCGATCGCGCTGGTGCGCGGCTTCGCCCGGAAGCGGACCGAGCACCTCGGCAACTTCTGGGTGGACCTGACGCGGGGCACGCTGCGGATCCTGCTGCCGATCGCGTTCGTCGGCGCGGTCGCGCTGGTCGCGGGCGGCGTGATCCAGAACTTCGGGGACGGGCACACCGCCGCCACCTTCGCGGGCGCCCAGCAGAGGCTGCCCGGCGGGCCGGTCGCGAGCCAGGAGGCCATCAAGGAGCTCGGCACCAACGGCGGCGGCTTCTTCAACGCCAACTCCGCCCACCCCTACGAGAACGGCGCCGCCTGGACCAACTGGCTGGAGATCTTCCTGATCCTGGTCATCCCGGTCGCGCTGTGCCGCACGTTCGGCCGGATGGTCGGGCAGGACCGCCAGGGCCACGCGATCGTCGCGGTGATGGGCACGATCGCGCTCGTCAGCGTCGCGCTGACGAACGCCTTCCAGCTCATGCACCACGGGACCGTCCCCATGGCGGTCGGCGCGGCGACCGAGGGGGTGGAGAGCCGGTTCGGGGTGGCGAACTCCGCCACGTTCGCGGCGGCCACGACGCTGACCTCGACCGGCGCGGTGAACTCCTTCCACGACTCCTACACCGGCCTCGGCGGCATGATGACGATGGTGAACATGATGCTCGGCGAGGTCGCGCCGGGCGGTGTCGGCTCGGGGCTGTACGGCATGCTCGTGCTGGCCGTCATCACCGTGTTCGTCGCGGGCCTGATGGTGGGCCGCACCCCCGAGTACCTCGGCAAGAAGATCGGCAGCCGGGAGATCAAGTTCGCGGCCTGCTACTTCCTGGTGACCCCGATCCTGGTGCTGACCGGGACGGCGGCGGCCGTGGCCACGCGGAGCGGCCGGGCCGGGATGCTGAACTCCGGCGCGCACGGCTTCAGCGAGGTCCTCTACGCGTTCACCTCGGCGTCGAACAACAACGGCTCGGCGTTCGCGGGGCTGACGGCCAACACCGTCTGGTACGACACCGCGCTCGGGCTGTGCATGGCGTTCGGCCGCTTCCTGCCGATGGTCTTCGTGCTCGCGCTGGCCGGGTCGCTGGCCCGGCAGGGCCGCACGCCCGCCTCCGACGGAACGCTGCCCACCCACCGGCCGCAGTTCGTCGGCATGGTCACCGGCGTGACGGTCGTCCTGGTCGCGCTCACCTTCCTCCCCGCGCTCGCGCTCGGCCCGCTGGCTGAAGGACTCCACTGATGGCTGTACAGACGCTCACCCCCACGCCGGAACGCAGGCCCCCGGCCCCCGGCGGCGACCGGAGGATCTCCGGCGGGCTGCTGGACCCCGGGCAGCTGCTGAGGTCCCTGCCCGAGGCCGTCCGCAAGCTCGACCCGCGCACCCTGTGGCGCAACCCGGTCATGCTGATCGTCGAGATCGGCGCGGTCTGGACGACGGTCCTGGCGGTCCTGGACCCCTCGCTGTTCGCCTGGCTGATCGTCGGCTGGCTCTGGCTGACCGTCGTGTTCGCCAACCTCGCCGAGGCCGTCGCCGAGGGGCGCGGCAAGGCGCAGGCCGACTCGCTGCGCCGGGCCAGGACCGACGCCGTCGCGCGCCGCCTGTCCGGCTGGACGCCGGGCGCCACCGGCGTCCCCGAGGAACGCGTCGGCGCCCCCGAGCTGAGGCGGGGCGACATCGTGGTCGTCGAGGCCGGGGAGATCGTCCCCGGCGACGGCGACGTGGTCGAGGGCATCGCCAGCGTGGACGAGTCGGCGATCACCGGCGAGTCCGCGCCGGTGATCCGCGAGTCCGGCGGCGACCGCAGCGCGGTGACCGGCGGCACGCGGGTGCTGTCGGACCGGATCGTCGTGCGGATCACCCAGCGGCCCGGCGAGGGCTTCATCGACCGGATGATCGCGCTGGTGGAGGGCTCGGCCCGGCAGAAGACCCCCAACGAGATCGCCCTCAACATCCTGCTGGCCGCCCTGACGGTCATCTTCCTGCTGGCGGTGGCGACCCTCCAGCCGATGGCGATCCTCGCCAGGGGCGACAACCCCGGCGTCCCCGACACCCCCGCCCTGGACGCGGGCGGCGTCACCGGCGTGGTGCTGGTCTCGCTGCTGGTCTGCCTGATCCCCACCACGATCGGCGCGCTGCTCAGCGCGATCGGCATCGCGGGCATGGACCGCCTGGTCCAGCGCAACGTCCTGGCGATGAGCGGCCGCGCCGTCGAGGCGGCGGGCGACGTCGACACCCTGCTGCTGGACAAGACCGGCACCATCACCCTCGGCAACCGCCAGGCGTCGGAGTTCGCCCCGGTGGCGGGTGTCACCGCCCTCGAACTCGCCGACGCGGCCCAACTGTCCAGCCTGGCTGATGGGACCCCGGAGGGACGCTCGATCGTCGTGTACGCCAAACAGCGCTACGGCCTGCGGGAACGCGCTCCGGGCGAACTGGAGCACGCCACCTGGGTGCCGTTCTCGGCACGCACCAGGATGAGCGGGGTGGACCTGCCCGGCGGTCGCCGGATCCGCAAGGGCGCGGCCTCCGCCGTCGTCGAGTGGGTGCGGGAGAACGGCGGCCACCCCACCGAGGAGGTCGGCCGGGTCGTGGACGGCGTCTCCGCCTCCGGCGGCACGCCGCTGGTGGTCGGCGAGCGGGCCGCCGACGGCACCACCCGCGTCCTCGGCGTCATCCACCTCAAGGACGTCGTCAAGGCGGGCATGCGCGAGCGGTTCGACGAGATGCGCCGGATGGGCATCCGCACCGTCATGATCACCGGGGACAACCCGCTGACCGCCAAGGCCATCGCCGACGAGGCGGGCGTGGACGACTTCCTCGCCGAGGCCCGGCCCGAGGACAAGCTCGCCCTGATCCGCAGGGAGCAGGAGGGCGGCCGCCTGGTCGCGATGACCGGCGACGGCACCAACGACGCCCCCGCCCTGGCCCGGGCCGACGTCGGCGTGGCCATGAACACCGGCACCTCGGCCGCCAAGGAGGCCGGGAACATGGTGGACCTGGACTCCGACCCGACCAAGCTCATCGAGATCGTCGAGATCGGCAAGCAGCTGCTCATCACGCGCGGCGCGCTGACCACGTTCTCGATCGCCAACGACGTCGCCAAGTACTTCGCCATCATCCAGGCGCTGTTCGTGACCGTGTTCCCCGGTCTGGACGCCCTCAACGTCATGCGGCTGCACAGCCCGCAGTCGGCGGTCCTGTCGGCGGTCGTGTTCAACGCGCTGGTCATCGTCGCGCTGATCCCGCTGGCCCTGCGCGGCGTGCGCTACCGCCCCGGCAGCGCGTCCAGCCTGCTCGGCCGCAACCTCTGCGTCTACGGCCTGGGCGGGGTCGTCGCCCCGTTCGCCGGCATCAAGCTCATCGACCTCATCATCCAGTTCCTCCCGGGGATGTGACATGCGTTCGCCCACCTGGATCCGGCAGCACCTCGCGGCGCTGCGCGCGCTGCTGGTCTTCACCGCACTGCTCGGTCTCGTCTACCCGTTGGCCGTCTTCGCGGTCGCCCAGCTCCCCGGCCTGAAGGACAAGGCCGACGGCTCGCTCGTGAAGGCGAACGGAAAGCTGGTCGGCTCGGCAAGCATCGGCCAGTCCTTCGCCGACAAGGACGGCAACCCGCTCAGGCAGTACTTCCAGACCCGCCCGTCCAACGCCGGAGACGGCTACGACCCGACCGCCAGCGGGGCGAGCAACCTCGGCCCGGAGGACGTGGTCGACACGCTGCCCGACCCGAAGCTGGTCGCGGCGGGCAAGGAGGACGAGAACGCCCGCGAGAGCCTGCTGACCCAGGTCTGCGAACGCAGCAGGGCCGTCGGCGAGCTGGAGGGCGTGGACGGCTCCCGGCCGTTCTGCACCCCCGGCGGCGTCGGCGCGGTGCTGGCGGTGTTCGGCCCGCGCGCCAAGGACGGCACCGTCCCGCATCCGACGCGCGTCGTCAGCCTGAACGAGCAGGAGGGCGCCGTGAAGACCCCCTTCGTCGCCACCTACAGGGGCGTGAAGGTGGAGCCGGCCCGGTACGGCGAGGACTACGCCAGGGGACTGGTCGTCCCGGTCCGGGGGAACGCGCCCGCCGAGCCCGCCGTCCCCGCCGACGCGGTCACCGCCAGCGGCAGCGGCCTGGACCCGCACATCTCCCCGGAGTACGCGCGGCTCCAGGTCCGGCGGGTCGCGCGGGCCCGCGGCGTCACCCCCGCACAGGTCGAGGCCCTGGTGAGGGAGGACCGGACCGGCCGCTCCCTCGGCTTCATGGGCGAGCCGGTCGTCAACGTCCTGCGGCTCAACCTGGCCCTGGACGCGAAGTACCCGGCCCGGGACTGACCCGGACCCCGGCCATGGGAAGCAGAGCCGCGGGCGTCCCCGGGACGGCGGCTCGACCACATCCGAGGAGACCGATGACCCGCGTTCTGGTGGTCGACGACTCGCCGCAGATCCTCACCACCCTCCGCCTGAACCTGCGCGCCCGCGACTACGAGGTGCGGGTCGCGCCCGACGGGGGCCGCGCCCTCGCCCACGCCGCCGACTGGCACCCCGACCTGGTGATCCTGGACCTGGGGCTGCCGGACCTGGACGGTGTGGACGTCATCCGCGGCCTGCGCGGCTGGACCAGGGTCCCGATCATCGTGCTGTCGGGCCGCACGGACGGCGGGGACAAGGTGGACGCCCTGGACGCCGGGGCCGACGACTACGTGACCAAGCCGTTCGGCGTGGAGGAGCTGCTCGCCCGCGTCCGCGCCGTCACCCGCCGCGCGCCGGTGGACGGGGAGGAGCCGCCGGCCGTCCGCGTCGGCTCCCACACCGTGGACCTGGTCGGCAGGACCGTCACCGGCGACGACGGCGGGCGCGTCCACCTCACCCCCACCGAGTGGGGGATCGTCGAGCTGCTGGTGCGCAACCCCGGCCGGCTCATCGCGCAGCGCCGCCTGCTGGCGGAGGTGTGGGGCCCCTCCCATGTGAAGGAGACCCACTACCTGCGCGTCTACCTGGCCTCGCTGCGCCGCAAGCTGGAGGCCGACCCGTCCCGGCCCCGGCACCTGATCACCGAGCCGGGCATGGGGTACCGCTTCGAGCCCTGACCGGGCGGCGATGTCCGGCGCGCGGTGATGATCGGCCACACTGGGCGGATGGGGGAGACGCCGGAGGGGACGGAGCGGCCCGGGGGCCGGACGAAGGCCGTGGCCGCGGCGCTGGTCGCGGCGCTGGTGGTGGCGGTGATGCTGGTGGCGACGCTCACGCGCGGCGGGGACGCCGGACCGGCGGAGGAGACCGCCGGGGCCGGGGACGCCGAGGAGATCGAGGCCCCCTCGACCCCGACCCCCACGGCCGGGGCGACCTGGGCCGGGCCGACGCCGCCGCCCGCCGACCGGGCGCTGTTCGCCGGACGCGACGACGCCCCCGTGACGCTGGTGGAGTTCGGCGACTTCCAGTGCCCCAAGTGCGGCACGTTCGCCCGCACGACCAAACCCGAGCTGATGCGCCGCTACGTGGACACCGGCGTGGTGCGGCTCGTCTGGCGGGACTACCCGACGTTCGGCGAGGAGTCGCGCAGGGCCGCGGTCGCCGCGCGGGCCGCCGCCCGGCAGGGCCGGTTCTGGCCGTTCCACGACGCGCTGTACGCGCGGCAGCCCAGGCGCATGAACAGCGGCGCGATCAACGACGGCATGCTGCGCGACGTCGCCCGCGCCGTCGGCCTGGACGTGGCGAGGTTCGACGCCGACCGGCGCGACCCGGCGGTGCGCGGGGCGGTGGACGCCGACCTCACGTTCGGGGCGAGGCTCGGGGTGCCGGGCACGCCCGCGTTCCTCGTCAACGGCACGCCGTTCTTCGGCGCGCAGCCGATCGAGGAGTTCGCGAAGGCGATCGAGCGGGCCCGCGCCGGGAAATAGGGGAGTTTCCTCCACCCGCGGGGGTGGTCTGCCCCCCTCGGGGCCCGGCCTCATGATCCCTAGCGTCGTTCCCAGCGAACGACGGAGGGAACGGCGATGAACACCAGCATGGAAGAGGCGCTCCGCCTGGAGGCGGTGCGCAGGGTCTACGGAAGCGACGGCAACCGCGTCACGGCGCTGGACGGGGTGTCGCTGGCGCTCCCGGCCGGGTCGTTCACGGCGGTGATGGGGCCCTCGGGGTCCGGCAAGAGCACGCTGCTCCAGTGCGCGGCGGGGCTCGACCGGCCCACCGAGGGCCGGGTGTACGTGGACGGCGCGGAGCTGGCGGGCGGGGGCGAGGCGGCGCTGACGCGGTTCCGGCGCGAGCGGATCGGCTTCGTGTTCCAGCGGTTCAACCTGCTGCCGACGCTGACCGTCATGCAGAACGTGACGCTGCCGCTGAAGCTCGCGGGGCGGCGGGTCGACCGGCGCCGGGCCCGGTCCATCCTGGAGCGGGTGGGGCTCGGCGACCGCCTGCACCACCGGCCCGCCGAGCTGTCGGGCGGGCAGCAGCAGCGCGTGGCGATCGCGCGGGCGCTGGTCACCGAGCCGAAGGTCGTGTTCGCCGACGAGCCGACCGGCGCGCTCGACACCCGCAGCGCCCGCGAGGTGCTGGCGCTGCTCCAGGAGAGCGTGCGCGTGTACGGCCGCACCATCGTCATGGTCACCCACGACCCGGTCGCCGCCTCCCACGCCGACCAGGTGCTGTTCCTGGCCGACGGGCGGCTGGTCGGGCGGATGGCCGCGCCGACCGCCGAACGGGTCGCCGAGCACATGACGCGCCTCGGCGAGCTGGTGGGGGTGTGACGGTGTTCGGTCTGGCGGTTCGGACGCTGCGGCACCGCGCGGGCGGGTTCGCGGCGGTGTTCCTGGCGATGGTCCTGGGCGCGACGATCCTGATGGCGTTCGCGTCGATGCTCGACATCGCGACCGGCGACGTGCCGGGCGCGGCCCGCGAGACCCTGGTCATCATGGCCACGGTCGTCGGCGGGTGGGGGATGCTGCTGGTGGCGTTCGCGGTGGTGTCCACTCTCACCCTGGCGGTGCGGCAGCGCGCCGCCGAGATCGCGCTGCTGAAGTCGGTCGGCGCGACGCCCGCGCAGCTCACCCGCATGATCGTGGGGGAGGCGGTGGCGCTGGCGGTGGTCTCGGTGGCGCTGGCGGTCGCCCCGGCCGCGCTGGCGGGGCGGGGCCTGCTGGCGCTGCTGCACGACACCGGGCAGGTCCCCGCGGACGTCGGGTACGCGTTCGGGCCGATCGCGCTCGCCCAGGGATTCGGGATCACGCTGGTCGCGTCGGTCGCGGCGGCGTACATCACCGCGCGCCGCACCACCCGCGTGCGGGTCGCCGAGTCGCTGGTGTCGGCCGAGGTGGAGCGCCCCCGCATGAGCAAGAAGAGGATCGTCGCGGGCGGGCTGTTCCTGGCGCTGGGCCTGGACCTGGCCATCGTCACCGTGACCGCCATGCGGAACGCGGGCCAGGAGACGATGGCCACCGCCGGGCAGGCGGCGATCCTCGCCTCGTTCGGGCTGGCGGTGCTGGCCCCGGGGCTGGTGCGCGGCGCGGCCCGGCTGGCGGGCGGGGTGCTGGAACGGTGCGGCGCGGCGGGCGACCTGGCGCTGGCGAGCCTGCGCGGGCGCACCGGGCAGGCCGCGTCGGTCGTCACCCCGATCATCCTGTTCACCGGGATCGGCACCGGCACCCTCTACGTGCAGGCCACCGAGAACGCCGTGATCGCCCGGTCGGGCCTGGCGCCCGAGGAGGGGGCCGAGACGATCGAGACCCTCAACCTCGTGGTCATCGGGATGATCGTGGCGTTCACCGCGCTGATGCTGGTCAACACGCTGCTGGCGGCGACCGCGCACCGCCGCCGCGAGTTCGGGCAGCTCCGGCTGGCCGGGGCCGCCCCCGGGCAGGTGCTCGGCGCGGTCGCCCTGGAGGGGGCCGTGCTGATGGTCACCGGGGTGCTGGCCGGGACGGTGGCGTCGGTGTTCACGATCCTGCCGTTCACCGTGGCGCGGGCGGACGCGCTGGTCCCCGACGGCGGGCCGGGCATCTACGCCGGGACCGTCGCGGTCGCGGCCGCGCTGACGCTGGTCACCGTGGTCGGCGCGACCCGCCGCGCGCTGCGCGTCCCGGCCGTCGAGGCCGTCGCCGTCTGACCGCCGGCCGGCGCGCCACCCGAACGCGCCGCCCCCTCGGGCCGTCTCACAGTGCGGCATAATGCGGCACTCGGCCCGAGGGGGGACGTGATGGCGGAACAGGAGCGTCCGGAACGCGGCCGGGTGGTGATGCCCGCCGTCTTCGAGGCCGCCGAGAAGGCCGAGCCGACCCGCCGGCCCGAACGGGGCCTCACCCCCGTGGGCGAGCGGGTCGGAGCGCCCGGCACCGCCGACCGGCCCGGCTGGGACGACGACGAGATCGGCCCCGCCGCCCAGGCCGCCCCGCCCGGCGTCGCCCACTCCAGCGCCGTCATGGCGATCGGCACGGTGTTCTCCCGGCTGACCGGGTTCCTGCGCACCGTGGTGATCGCGGCGGCGCTCGGCGGCGGGGCCCTCGGCAACGCCTACCAGTCCGCCGACGTGATCCCGTTCACGATCTACGAGTTCCTGTTCGGCGGGCTGATGGCCAGCGTGTTCGTGCCGTTCCTGGTCAAGCGCCGCAGGCAGGACCGCGCGCTGGGCGAGGCCGCCGAGCAGCGGCTGCTGACCGCCGCGCTGCTGTTCCTGGTGGCTCTCACCACCGCCGCCGTCGTGCTCGCCGACGAGCTGATCTCCCTGTACGCGGGCAACTACACCGGGCGGCAGCGCGAGGTCGCGGTGCTGGCGACCCGCTGGCTGCTGGTCCAGATCGTCTTCATCGGGATCAGCGGCGTGGCCAGCGCCATGCTCAACGCCCGCGACCGGTTCGGCGCGCCGATGTGGGCGCCGGTGGTCAACAACCTGATCACGATGGCGGCGGGACTGTGGTTCATCCACCTCGCCGGGCCCGGCCGCGACCTGGGCACCGTCACCGACGGCCAGATCGGCGCCCTGGCGCTCGGGTCGTCGCTGGGCACGGCCGTGCAGGGGCTGGTGCTGGTGGGGGCGCTGTGGTCGGCCGGGTTCCGCTGGCGGCCCCGGCTCGACCTGCGCGGCTCCGGGTTCGGGGAGGCCGCCCGCAGCGCCGGGTGGATGATGGTCTACATCGCCGTGTCGCAGGCCGCGCTGCTGGTCACCGTGAACGTCGCCAACCGCGCCGGGGACCGCGCCGCCGACCTCGGCCACTCCAACGCGGGCCTGGCGGTCTACAAGTTCGCGATGGTCGTCTTCCAGCTCCCCTACGCGATCATCGCGGTGTCGGTCATCACCGCGCTGCTGCCCCGGATGAGCGCGCACGTCGCCGACGGCCGCCGCGACCTGGTGCGCGCCGACTTCTCGCGCGGCCTGCGCCTGTCGTCGGTGCTGCTGGTCCCGGTCGGGATGGCGATGCTGGTGTTCGCGGTGCCCGGCAGCGTCGCGCTGTTCGGCTACGGCCGTCTCGGCGTGTCCGGGGCCGGGCGGGTCGGCACGATCCTGATGGTGTTCGCGCTGGTGCTGATCCCGTTCGTGGTGTTCCAGCTCCAGATGCGGGTGTTCTACGCGCTCGGCGACACCCGCACCCCCGGCCTGCTGGCGATCCCGGCGGGCCTCGTCCAGGCCGCCGTGTCGGTCGCGGCGCTGCGCCTGGCCCCGCCGGAGCGCGTCGTGCTGTGGCTGCCGCTCGCCTATGGCCTGTTCTACCTGGTCGGAACGGTCGGCGCGACGCTGGTGCTGCGGCGCCGCCTGGGACGGCTGGACGGCCGCCGCATCGCCCGCACGCTGGCCCTGCTGCACCTGGCGGCGCTGCCGGGCGCGGCGTTCGCGGCCGGGGCGGTGTGGGCGTTCGCGCGGCTGCCGGGGGCGCTGCCGCCCGCCCTCGGCGCGATGGCCGTCGGGTCCCTCGGCGGCGGCCTGCTGTACCTGGCCGCCGCGCGCCTGCTGCGCGTCCCCGAGATCGGCTACTTCACGGACATGGCCCGCACCCGCCTCCGCCGCCGCTGACGGCTGCGAGAATCCTCGCATGACCACCGAGATCCTGCTCTACACGGCCTTCAGCGACGACCCCGAGGGCGGCAACCCCGCCGGGGTCGTGCTCGACGCGTCCGGGCTGAGCGACGCCGACCGGCTGGAGATCGCCGCCGAGCTCGGCTACTCCGAGAGCGCGTTCCTCACCGCGCCGCCCGCGGGCCTGGGCGAGCCGGGCCGCGCCTACACGCTGCGGTTCTTCAGCCCGAAGGCGGAGGTGTCGTTCTGCGGGCACGCCACCGTCGCGACCGCCGTCGCCCTCGCCGAACGCCACGGCCCCGGCGCGTTCACCTTCGCGACCCAGTCGGGGACCGTGCCCGTCGAGGTCGCCGCCGCGGGCGACGGGACGCTGCGCGCCACGCTGACCAGCGTCGAACCGTACGTCGCGCAGGCCGAGGAGCTGGACCGGGCGCTGGCCGCGCTGCACTGGAGCGCCGACCAGCTCGACCCGGCCCTGCCGCCCCGCTTCGCCTACGCGGGCGCCCGCCACCTGGTCCTGGCCGCCGCCACCCGGGAGCGCCTGGCCGACCTGGACTACGACTTCACCGCCCTGACCGAGTACATGACGGCCCACGACCTCACCACCGTGCAGCTGGTGTGGCGCGAGTCCGACACGGTGTTCCACGTGCGCGACCCGTTCCCGGTGGGCGGCGTGGTCGAGGACCCCGCCACCGGCGCGGCGGCGGCCGCGTTCGGCGCCTACCTGCGCGACCTCGGCCTGGCGGGGCCGGGCACGCTCACCCTGCACCAGGGCGAGGACATGGGCCGCCCCGGCGTCCTGAGCGTGGAGCTGCGCGACGGCGACCCGCGCGTCCGCGTCTCCGGGACCGCCGTGCGGCTCCGAGGGTGATCCGCGCCACGCCGCCTTGCAAGTGAGCACTTACTCGGGCACTGTGGGAGGCGCATCCCACCCATGCGTCACGGAGGTCCCGATGGCAGCTTCCGGAGCGGCCCGTCAGCTACCGGAACCCACCGCGCCCGACACCGTCGTCCCGGAACGTTCCGGAACCGCGGGCCGCCTGCCCGACATCGCCCGCGACACCCTGACGCCGTTCGCGCTCGCGGCGGCCGGGGCGAACGTCATCATGCAGCTGTCGCGGCTGCCGGTCGGGCACGGCGTCATCAAGAGCCCCGTGGAGAGCGGCCGGATCGACCGCCACCCGATCAAGCGGCTGCGCACCACCCTCAGCTACATCGTGGTGGCGATGCACGGCACGCCGGACGAGCGCGACCATATGCGCGGAGAGGTGAACCGCTCGCACCGCGCCGTGCGCTCCCTGCCCGGCGACCCGGTGAAGTACAACGCCTTCGACCGCGAGCTCCAGCTGTGGGTGGCCGCCTGCCTGTACTGGGGCACCGAGGACCTCTACATCAGGCTCTACGGGGAGCCGACGCCCGAGCAGCGCGACGACTTCTACCGGCACGCCGCCCGCTTCGGCACGACCCTCCAGGTCACCGAGGACATGTGGCCCGCCGATCGGGAGGCGTTCGAGAAGTACTGGGCCGACGGCGTCGAGAAGATCGTGGTGGACGACCTCACCCGCCGCTACCTGCGGGCGTTCGCCGGGCTGTACTTCCTGCCCGGCCCCATGCGGCGGGTGCTCGGCCCGACGAACCGGTTCCTGTGCGTGGGGTTCCTGCCCGAGCCGTTCCGGGAGGCGCTCGGCTTCCGGTGGAGCGCGGCCGACCAGCGCCGCTTCGACCGCTTCTGCCGGGCGGCCGCCGCCGTGAACCGCAACCTGCCGGGACCGGTGCGCGGCTTCCCCTGGAACCTCTACCTGTGGGACGTGCGCCGCCGCATCCGCGACGGCCGTCCCATCGT
>NZ_BCQR01000185.1 GCF_001552175.1 Actinomadura kijaniata NBRC 14229 | reverse complement strand
AGGGGCGGCTGGTGGGGATCGAACGGCTTACCCGTACCGGCCGACGCACTCGTCGGGGGCCTCGACTCCGTACCCTTCTTCCCGCCGCCATCGTCACTGCACCCGGCCAAGACGAGAACCGTGGCAGCGGTGATGGTTCCAAGCTTCCGAGCGGAAGTCACGTCAACGACCCTCCACGCACTGAACCGACTTCTTTGCGATCTTTTCGACAGGGCACCGTACAATGCGCAAAGCACGGCGACAAGGGGGAACCGGATTCGGTTCCCCCTTGTCGCCGTGCTTTGCGTCCCGGCGCCGTCCGACCTCTCGGCCGTTCAAGCAGGTCAGGAGGCCTTCGGCTGGGCGCTGGTCACCTTGTCGATGCCGGTGCCGATACCGTTCGCGATCTTCTGGCCGATGCCCGACACCGCGATCGCGCCCAGAATGGCGGCGATGAGGATGATGACCGCGATGTAGGAAACCGCGCCCTCTCCCCGGTCCGACTTCGCCATCTCGCGACGGGTACGAATTTCGAGGTCCATTTCTCCGCACTCCCCTTTTCGGCTCATCCTCACGCCATTCAAGGTACGGAATCGGGAAGCAACCCCCCAGGGCCCGAAGGCCCAAGATGGACCCACCTTCAAGACCCATCACCGGTCCCCCACCGCCGTGCCCAGCCACCGCGCTATGGCCGCCGCGCGGTTCTCCACGGCGAGTTTGGCGAAGATCCGGTTGACGTGGTTCTTCACGGTCTTCTCCGTGAGGAACAGAGCGCTGGCGATCTCCCGGTTGGCCCGTCCCTGGGCGATCAGGTCCATCACCTCGACCTCCCGGGCGGACAGGCCGTACTTGTCGCGGTCACCGTTGCGCGGGCCGGGCTTGGCCGGTTCCTTCACCGCGTCCATCAGGGCGGTGATGGCGACCTGGGAGAGCGGGTTGCCGGTACCGGCGGCGGCGTCGCGCACCGCCGCGGCCAGCTCGTCGACGCCGAAGGTGCCGTGCACCAGATAGCCGCTGGCGCCGCCGCGCACGGCCGCGCGGATGACCTCCGGGTCGTCGGTGTAGGTGAGCATGAGCACCTTTGTGATCTTGCTCAGGGTCTGCACGGCGGTCACCCCGTCCAGCAACGGCATGCGCACGTCCAGCAGCACCAGGTCCGGCCGGTGCAGTTCCGTGAGTTCGATGGCCCGCCTGCCGTCCGCCGCCTCGGCCAGCACCCGTGCGACGCCGGTCGCCTCCAGCAACGAGACCAGGCCCGAACGGACCACCGGATTGTCGTCGGCCACCACGACCTTAACCAGACTCATGCCATCTCCAGATATGACGTCGGCACCTCTGCGCCGGTGGACGCCGGAACGGTCACCGTGACGGTGGTCCCTTCGCCGGGCTGCGATTTCACGCTGAGCACGGCTCCTGCGTGAAGCGCGCGTTCCTGCATGCCGATCACCCCGTAATGGCCCGCCTGGGCGAGGACGTCCACGTCTTCGGGCATCGTGAAGCCACGGCCGTCGTCGGCGACCGTCAGGATCACCGACTCCCCTTCCTGTGCCAGCCGCACCCGGACCGTGGAGGCGTCCGCGTGCCGCTTCACGTTCTCCAGCGCCTCCCTGAGGATCGACACGACCTCGTGCCGGTCGCGGACAGGCAGGTCGATCTCCGGATCCGCGTCCACCTCGGCCGTCGTTCCCGTGGCGTCCGCCCAGGCGGACACGGTCTGCGTCAACACGTCGGCGAGCGACAACCGCACGATGTCGGTCCGCAGCTCGGCGATCAGTTCCCGGACCTCCCGAGCGGCGATCTCGGCCGCCGCGACGATCCTCCTGGCCTCCTCGCAGGCACGGTCGGGCGAGTTGGTCACCCAGGTCGGCAGCGCCATCGCCGCCATCGAGATCCCCCGCAGGGTCTTGGCCAGCGAGTCATGCATCTCCCGGGCGAGGCGGGTGCGTTCCTCGGCCGCGGCCGCGGCGACCTCCGCCCGGTGGCGGGCCTCGTCGGCGACGGTGAACTCCTCGAAGAGGCGACGCAACGCCGTTCCCACGAACCCGCCGACGAAGTAGAACAGCGGCATGCCGACCGCTGTCTGGAAACTGGTGATCCACTCCGAGTCGGCCGCGGCGGTGTAGTAGAGCAGCACCTGGAGCGGACAGATGAGCAGCGTTCCCCTCCACTGGTAGAGCAGACCCGCCAGGGTCGAGGTGATGACGGTGACCAGGAAGAAGGGACCGAGCACCCCGCCCACCTCGAGCGCGGCGTACGCCACCAGCGAGTCCAGGGCCAGCAGGATGGGATACTCCAGGAGCCTGGGTACGATCTCCCGCCATCCGAACAGCGCCAGTGCGGACAGCACCCCGACGCAGGCGAGCATGATCAGGGCCGCGGGGGTCCGCCTCTCCTCGGGGACCAGGAGCAGGGCGACCGCCGAGGCGAGCACCCGTACCTGCATGAGCAGCCGGAAGGTGCCGCCCAGCCGGGCCCCCGAGAGCCCGCTCAGTGGATCACGGGCCGAGGACACCGCTGCCCCCCGCGTTCATGCCGAAGTACAGCGCCGCCAGGATCAGCATCAGCATGCCGGGGACCATCATGAACGTGGTGATCATCGTGATCTTGGGCTCGGCGCGCTGCGCCCTCCGGCGCGCCAGCTGCGCGGCCTCGCGGCGCATGTCGATGCTGATGTCCGCCAGGGCGTTGGCCAGCGGCGCGCCGAGCTCCTCCGCCTGGAGGATCGCCGTCACGAAACTCGACAGCTGCTCACTGTTGTTGCGGGCCCGCAGGTCCTCGAAAGCCTGCCGGAACGGAGTTCCCACGTCCATCTGCCGCAGCGTGGTCATCATCTCCTGGGCGAGGGCGCCCGGCATGCTCTCGGCCACCCGACTGAGCGCCTGCCGGAAGCTGAGGCCCGCCGTGACCGTCACCGCCAGCACGTCCAGGAAGTCGGGCAGACTCTTCTGGATCTCCTGCTGACGCTCCTGGGACAGGTTCCACAGCACGATGTCGGTCTGGAACCAGCCCATCGCGAACAGCGCCACGGCGATGAACAGCTGGTCGGACAGCAGCATGACCACGCCGACCGAGCCGAGCAGCACGAAGGTGCCGGCCTTGTTGCGGGCATACCCCTCCACCGTCAGGCCGTAGGGGCGGCCCGCACGCTCGATCCGGCGGTTCAGCTTGCCGCGCGCCGCCGGGCTCATCGTGCGCAGCAGTATCGAGGTGAACGGTCCGGCGAACGGCTCGGCGACCCCGCCCAGCGGCCCGAAACCCTTGCTCTTGGGCTTCTTGACGAGCCCCACCAGTTCCTCGCTGCCCACCTGCGCTCCGGTGGCCCGCAGGTGGAAACCCCAGACGAACAGCAGGAAGAACAGCGCGGCGGCGGCGGAGAGCGCGAGGGCGATCACAGGTCGATCCTTGTCATCCGGCGGATGATGAGCAGAGCCCCGGCGAACAGGCTCATGGAGATGAGCAGGACGAGCTGCCCGATCAGGGAGCCGGTCATCCTGTCCACCGCGCCCGGGCTGAGGAAGGCGATGCCGAACAGCGTCGCCATGCCCATGGTGAAGATCGCCCACCCGGCGGCCACCGACTCACCGACGATGGTCTTGACCTCGCGCCGGGTCTCCTTGCGCTGTTCGAGCGTGTCGGAGATGTTACGCAGGGAGGTGATGAGCGAACCACCGGACCGGGACGCCACGGCCAGGGTGCTCACCAGGACGCCCAGTTCCCGGGACGGCAGCCGGTCCCGCAGTTCCTTCATCGCGTCGTCGAACGCCTGGCCGAGACGCAGTGCCTCGGCGGTGCGCGTCAGTTCGGTGCGCGCGGGGTCGTCGAGTTCCTCGGCCGCCATTTCCAGTGCGGTACGGATGGACAGCCCGGCCGCCGCCGCGTTGGACAGGACGCGGGCGAGCTCGGGCAGCTGCCCGATGAACTCCTCCACCCGCCGGCTCTCCTGCTGGCGCAGGAAGCCGAAGAACGCCAGGCCGACGCCGACGGCGGTGACGATGCCGAGGAACAGCGACAGCACCTGGCTGAGCAACAGCGCGATGGCCACGGCCGCGCCGGTCATCGTCAGTACGAAAACCGACAGCCGCACGCGCAGACCCGACGCGACGATCCGCCGGTTGATCTGCCGCCCGATGGTGGTCCGGCGCAGGCGCGCGTCCCACCGGTCGAGCCGGGTCGCCATCTTCCGCTCGTTGAAGCCGCGGGAGCCTCGGGCGGCCTGCTCGCGCTGCTGGTCGAGACCCATGCCGAACTGCCAGATGCCGAGGATGGCGAAGACCAGGGTGACGATCAGCGACAACAGGACGATCGGATAGCTCATGAGGTTCCTCCTGCCGGACCCGTGCCGTTCGTCGACGAACCGCCCAGCGAGGGGGGCGGTGCCGTCGGCCGGCCCGGGGGGACCGTGCCGCTCGGGAACGGCCCGGGCGACCTGGGCGGCGGCCCCTGGGGTGTGGGTGGCTGGCCGGGCGGCGCGGGTGGAGCCGCGTCACCGCCGAACACCTGCGGCACCGCCTCGCCCGAGAACACCAGCTTGTGGATGAGGTCCCGGGGCAGTTCCTGGTAGACGTAACGGCCCCGCACCACCCGGTCCAGGCCGATGGGCTCGGGCTCGAAACGCACGATCGACGTGAGCCTGATGGCCTCGCGCCGTCCGGAGGCCACCACCGCGACCTCGCCGACCCGGCGGGATCCGTCCAGCGCACGGTCCAGGAAGACCACCACGTGCACGGCGTTGTTGATCTGGTCCCGGATCGCGTCGTAAGGGATCTTCACCTCGCTCATCGAAGCCAGTGTCTCGATGCGGTAGATGGTGTCCTCGGCCGAGTTGGCATGCACGGTCACCATCGAGCCGTCGTGACCGGTGTTCATCGCCTGGAGCATGTCGAGGGTCTCCGGGCCGCGGACCTCACCGACGATCACCCGGTCGGGGCGCATGCGCAGCGCGTTGCGGACCAGGTCGCGGATCGTGATGGCGCCCTCGCCCTCGATGTTGGCCGGGCGCGACTCCAGCCGGATGACGTGGTCCTGCTGGAGCTGGAGTTCGGCGGAGTCCTCGATCGTCACAATGCGCTCGCTGCCCGGGACGAACCCCGACAACGCGTTGAGGAACGTCGTCTTACCGGTACCGGTACCGCCCGCGATGACGATGTTGAGCCGGGCCCTGACGAACGCGGCCAGCAGCATCGCCGTGTAGTGGTCCAGGGCGCCCATGCTCACCAGCTCGTCCATCCGGAATGCCCGGGGGAAGCGCCGGATCGTCAGCACGGGGCCGACCAGCGACAGCGGCGGGACGATGACGTTGACTCGCTCGCCCGTCGGCAGCCGCGCGTCCACCATCGGGCTGGACTCGTCCACGCGGCGGTTGACCTGCGCCACGATCCGGTCGATGGTCTGGTAGAGCTGGGCCTCGCTGGCGAAGCCCATGTCGAGGCGAGTCAGCTTGCCCAGACGCTCGATGTAGACGCTGTCCGGACCGTTGACCATGATCTCGGTGACGGACGGGTCGGCGAGCAGCGGTTCCAGAACGCCCAAGCCGAGGGCCTCGTCCACGATGCGACGGACGAGCAGGGATCGTTCCCTGGCCGACAGCACCGGACCCTCGCGCGTGAGGATGTGCCCGATGACCTTCTCCAGGCGGGCGCGGCGCTGCGCCATGTCCAGCCGTGCGAGATCGTCGAGGTTGACCTCCTCCAGCAGCCGCTGCCGCCAGTGCCCGATACTCGGGCCCACCTGCTGCTGCTCGGTACCGCTCTCTCTGCGGTTCTTCAGTCCCATGTCATCCCACCGGCATCTCTACACGCCGCCGAACGGTGATGTTCAGGTGCAGTCCGTCGGCGATCAGCGGCACCTTGGCCCGGACCGTGCAGCGGACCGCGTCGCCGGTCAGCGCCTCGACGGTGACCTCGGAGTCGGTGATCACATCGGGCAGCGCGGCCTGGGCGGCACGGGTTCCAGGACCGTTCTTGGTGGTCGGCTCGTTCAGCGCGACACCGTGCATCGAGGCGACCCGGGCGCCCGTGCGGGTGGCGTTCTCGACCTGTTCGACGGTGGCGAAAGCGGTGTAGGCCTCGTAGGAGCAGAAGATCGCGCCCAGGACGAACCCGATCCAGGCCATGAACTCGACCGCGGCGGCCCCCTCGTCACTGCGCATCCGGCGGCTCACCCCTTCCCCTCGTAGACGACCCTGGCCCGGTGGCTGACGGTGATCGGCAGGTTGAGGCCTTCGAAGACCAGCGGGGGTTTGATCGACACACGAACATAACCGCAGTCGGGATCGCGTGGGCCGACGCCGTCGCACTGCGCGCCCACGGGGTACTTCACCTTGAAGTTCTCGTCGTCGGCGAAGCTGCCGACGACCCGTTTCCGCGCGGCCTCCCGCACTTCCTCCTGGTCGCCGCCGACGGCGGCGACCCGTGCGCCCTCGTTCGCGGAGTGGGTCGTGTAGCTCATCGACCACCCGACCAGGAACGCCTCCCAGACCGCGACGAACACGAGCAGGATGAACGGGAGCATGCCGGTGAACTCGACGATCTGGCCGCGGTCGCGTTCCGACCTCGGCAGCTCGGGCCAGAAACCCCAGCGGCGCCGGGGGCGTTGACGGGCGCCTCGGCTCATCGCGCCCCCGCCTTGATCCGTTTGCCGCCCCCGTCGGCCGGTTCGCCGTCGACGATGCCGAGTTCACCGGCGAGTTGCAGGACCGCCTTGCGGAAGGCGTCGTCCTCCACCTTGCTCAGCGACGCGTTGTTGATCGCCTTCTCCAGGGCGCGGAACGCCGGGGGAATGGTGGTCTTGGCCAGGGGGAGCCCGAGGATCCGGGCGGCGAAGTCGGGCTGGATCTCGTTCTTCCGGGTCTGCCTGGTCAGCACCGCGACGACCTCCTCGCCTTTGCGTGCTTCAAGCCGTGCCCACAGCCGGACCATGCGTTTGGCCGAGCGCAGGCTCGGCAGGTCCGGCGTCACCGTGAGGGCGACCTTGTCCGCCAGTTCGACGGCGGTGACGGTGCCCTCGGTCATGAACGTCCCGCAGTCCACGATCACCGTGTCGTAGCGAGAACGCAGTGCGCCGAGGATCTGCCGGGCGGCGAGCGCGGTCACGTCCTCGGCCTGCTCCGCCTCCACCGGGGCCAGCAGCACGTGCGGTCCGTCGGGGTGCACGAACAGCGTGTCGGCCAGCATCGAACCGGTGATCTCACCGGCGACCTCGACCAGGTCGGCGATGGTGCGCCGGTGCACCATGTCGAGGTAGCTGGGGACGTCCCCCGACTGCAGGTCCATGTCCACCAGGCAGACCGAGCGGTTCTTGTCCTTGGCCGCCGCGGTCAGCGCGAGCTGCACCGCGAGGGTGGTCGTTCCGGTTCCGCCCTTGGATCCGGCGACCACGACGATGCGGCCGCGCCGTCCGCCGACGGTCTCGGCCTGCCCGCCGCCGATCCACCGGCTGATGCCGCGCGCCCACTCCGCCGCCGTGGACAGCCGGGTCTGCAGTTCCTCCAGGCTCGGCTGCCGTGACAGCACGCCGCGTGCACCCGCTTCGAGGGCGCGGGTGAGGACGTTCTCGTCCACCGACGTGCTGAGCAGCACCGCCGCGCAGTTGGGGCGGCGCATCGAGATCTCGCGGACCAGGTCGTGCGCGGGCGTCGGCCCGATGTTCTCGTCGATCAGAACGATGTCGAGATCGTGCTCGGTGGCGACCAGTCCCAGCGCCTCGTTGGAGTTCCTTCCGACCCCGACCAGCGCGAAGTCCGGCATCTCACCCATGACGGCGCGGAAGGCCGAGAAGAGTTCCTGGTCGTCACTGGCCAGCAGGATCTTGATGTCGTTCATTTGCCCACCGTGGGGGTCTGGCAGAGCTGGTTCGCCGGAGGCCTGGGGTCCTGCTGGCCGCCGACCAGGGCGAGACGCAGTTTGCGGGAGAACGCCTCGGCGTAGGTCAGCCGCAGCGTCTCGTCACCGGTCAGCGCGAACGTCACCGGCAGCGCGCCGCTGGTCACCCCGCCACCGCCGCTCTGCTGCTGCGCCCTGTCGTTGGTCACCTGCCGCTCCGGTCCAACATTGATCACCTGGACACGGCTGAGGATGCGGACCGCACAGGGCCCGCTCCGGGAACCGGCGACCGACTCGAAGGTGCTGTAGACGTCGACGATCGACCCGTTGACGACCTTGCCGGCCACGCCGGTCTCAGCGTCGATCATCACGGCGATCTCCCGCTGCCCGGGGCGCAGCGCGGGCCTGTCCTGGAGCATGCCCTGCTGCAGGTAGGCGCCGGTGGGGATGCGGCCCGCAGCCACCTTGTTCTGGAGGTCGGCCAGCTGGGTGACGAACGCGTTGGTGGCCCACTTCTTGGGGATCTGCACCTCGCGCACCGCCGCGGCGGCGATCGGCTGGAACGCCTCCACGTCCGTCTGGATCTGCAAGACGGTGGTCATCTCGCCGACGGCCGCGTTCGCGTCGGCCTGGACCCTGCCGACGTAGCCGATGACCGAGACGAAAACGAACACGGCCCCAAGGGCCGCCACGACCATCAAGAGCACACCACGTCGTTGGCGGGGGTTCATCTTGCTCCGTTCCTACAAGGGCGTCAGGTCATCGAGGCCGGATCGCCCGGAACTCGATCGTTCCGGTGCGAAGCTCCTCGTGGCTGTCAGGGGCGGGAGGGTCTGTGGGGTCGGACGGGGGTTCCGCGCCCTCGGTTCCCTCCGGTTCGGAGGAAGGGCGTGCCTCCTGGTGGGGAGAGTGCGCGGGCGCGGCCGGGGACTTGATAAGCGAGGGTCGCGCCGGCTGGGAGCCACCGCCGTCCCCCCGGATCTGCGGCGCGGGCCGGGGCCCGGTCACCGGCATCTCGGGAAGCCGTGTCCCTTCCTGAGGGGTCTGGGGAGCTACCGGAGCAGGCTGCGACGGGCCTCCACTGGGAGGGGCAGCGGGTTGCGGAGCGGGCACCGGTCCTGGCTGGGGCGCTGGTGCCGGGTGGGGTATCGGCGCTGCGTGAGGTACTGGCGCTGGTTGGGGCACGGGCGCGGACAGCGGCACAGGGCCCGCCCCGGCAGGGGCGGGAGGCCGGGACTCGGACCCGGGCGCACGTGCGGGCTCGGCCGGAGGCCGGACCGGCGCGTTCCCGAGGTGGGGCTGAGAAGGCCCCTGGGGCGGCTGAGCCGGCGTCGCCTGCCCCGGAGCCGAAGGTCGCCGCGGAGGGGCCATGGGCTGAGGTGCAGGCGCAGATGTGCGCGCGGGCGGGGGCGCGGTCACGGGCTGGGGCGGTGCGGACGTCGGTCCGGGCGCGGGCTGGGCATGCCCCGCCGGATGCGCAGGGCCTGCGGGCCCTGCCGGAGCGGCGGGCGCAGCGGTTGCGACGGGCCTGGGGGTTTCGGTGTCGGCCCCGGGCTGGACACAGCCGCAGAAGGGGCAGGTCGCGAGGGCGGTCGGCTCTCCGCACCAAGAGCAGGGCCTGCACCGCGTCATCTGGATGACCTGCTGGAGGTCGTCCCGGTGACCGCTGAAGGCGACGAACTCGGTGTACTTCTTGGTGCCCCAGTACTGGGCGCTGAGCGGCTGCTCGTTGACAAGGGTCAGGGACGCGGCGCGCACCGCGGGTCCGAGCTTGTTCTGCAGCCAGCCCTTGTCGCCGTTCTGGTCGGAGGCGAGGACGAGGACGGGGTCGAGCGGAAGGTGACCGACATCGGCCACCGGCTGCGCCGAGGTGATCCGATGCACGGTGGTGCTCATATCCGCCAACACCATGAAGCCGCTTCCCGGCATGTAGGAGAGCATGTGCTGCCCCAGACCGGTCTTGCCGTGTTCCAGCTTGGCGACGCTGTTGAGCCAGGCACCGGCACGGACGCGCATGGCCAACGTCGGCGCGATGCTGGCCAGCATCCCCGCCCTGACGTAGGGCGCCAGGAACGTGAGCTGGTCCGCCACCACGGAGAACGCGAGCGGCGGCAGGTTCAGCGGAACGCGGGCTATACGGTCGGTGCCGAGCAGGAAACGCGCCTGCCGCACCAGCTTCACCGCCACATCGGATCGCCAGCTCGGATGCAGGATCAGCACGGCCCCACGCTGGTGCAACGCGTGTGTCATCTGGTCCAGGAAGGCCAGCGACGAGGCGGCGTCCGTCGACTCCCCGATCCGCGGTGCGAGCGTCTTGGAGATGATGCCGGTCCCGGGGAAGTCCCCCACGATCACAATGGCGGTCATGCGCACTCCTGGGCCTGTACTGGCCTCACGTGCATGTCCTTCCCCGTTTTTCACTGTGACATCAAAACGGCGTCAAGCGTCCAGATATACCCCTGTAGAGCGCGAAGACGATAACGGCCTTCGATGCTCTAGATCAAGCCCTTATCACACAAGCGCCAAGCAGTCATGTTGGAACATGACGGACACAGTTTCGCTGACGCCGTGCAGTCACGGCTGCCTCCCCGTCGACGCAACCGCGCCCGCCACAGCTCCCGTCGGCCCGTACAGCCGACACCCCCGTGACGGATTGCATCATGCACAACAGCGGAAGAACAGGGCCCCAGGACCCAAAGCTGGACAATCAGCCACGATCGGCGCCTCGCTCCCGCGAGCGGCCGAGCTTCGTGTTCCTCGCGTCACCCGACCCGCGGTCCCGGCCACGCGCACCGCAGGGCCGGACACCGTACGGACGTCCCTCCCCGGCGAAACCGGACTCCGCGGGACCCGTCATCCGGACGCCGCCAGGCCCGTCACAGCCAGGTGGCCCGCCTCGGACGGCGGTACCACCGCTCGCCGAGGGCCTGCCCCTCTCCCAGTGCCCGCACGTACGGGCGGAGAGCGGCACCACCGTCCTCGACGGTCACCGCCCGGAACCGCGCGTCGAGATCGTTCAGCAGCTCGGCCGCCGGGCCCCGGGCCAGGACCGGGTGATCGGCCATGACGCGATCGAGCTGGTCGCGCGATTCGAGCTCGTTGGTGTAGGCCTCGACGAAGTAGTGCTCCTCGGGCTCCCGTTCGAGGAACCGGACCAGCCGCTCCCATGAGCGAAACCGCTCACGGACCGAGTAGACGGGCTCGCTCAGCGACCGGGCGGTCCGCTCCGGCAACCTGGACCGTTCGAGCGCGAGCCGATCCTCGTCGACCGCTCTGATCGCGGCGAGCTGGTCGGCCGAGAGCGACGGCCAGACGTCGTCGGTCGTCAGCGGCGTGTCTCCCATGTTCCGGACGTCATTCCTTGATCTGGTCGAGGAAGTAATCGTAGCCACGGTCAGGCTGGAAGAACGTGCCCTGGTTGCCCTCACGGATGATCATCGTTCCGGTGTTGGCGTCCCACCACGCCCACCGCGGTTTGCCGCCCGGCGTCGGACGCAGCTTGAACCCCGGAGAGCCCAGCATCACCCGCTCGAGGTGCTCGGCCACGTCCACGTCCGCGACGCCCGGGATACCTCGTTTGTTGATGTCGCCGTGCGCGGCGATCATGTCGGCGACGAGCGGGACGTCGCCTCCCTGACTCGCCGGGTCCGGCTGTCCCTTGGAGGCCGAGGCGCTCGGCGTGGGTGTCGGCGTGGGCGTGGGCGTGGGCGTGGGATCCGGCTTGCCGACCTTGCAGGCGTCGGGGTCAGGGTCGGGGTTTTCGTTGTGGACCAGGACCGGGATGGTGTGGGCGGTGACGTAGTAGGTGTGCAGGGCCTCGACCGTCAGGTTGTGGACCCGGGTGGTCTGGCGGCGGTGGGTGGTCTTCAGGACCAGGGGACGGCGGCCGTCGGGGGTGTGGAGCTGGTCGGTGGGGACCAGGCCGCGTGCGTGGATCCAGTCGTTGGCGCCGGGGACCCAGAAGGGGTGTTCGGCGGTGGCGGTGAGGCGCGCGGTGGGTCCGCCCAGCTGACCGTCGGGGTCGATGGTCAGGTCGACCAGGTGTTTGCGTCCCTCGCCGGTGATCAGGTGGGTGACCCTGCGGGGGCCGGCGTGCCCGGTGAGGGGGTCGGTGGCCCAGACTCGGTCGCCGACGCGAACGCGTTCGATGGGTTTTCGCGATCCGTCGGCCATCAGGACCGGCGTTCCGGCGACGAAGCTGTTGGGATCCTTCTTCTTGCACGCATCCAGTGCGTCGTCGACGCGCTTCTTGGCGTTCTTGCGCGCGTCGCGGGCCTTCTCCAGGCGGCGTTTGAGGTCCAGGAACCGGTCGATCAGCTTGACGACCTTGGGGATCGACTTCAGCAACTTGCCGATCTTGCCCCAGGGGATGACGTCCAGCAGCGCCCACAGGCAGTCGCTGATCTTGGGGTCCTTGACGCAGTTGATGATGTCGCCGGCGATGAAGTCCAGGCCGAGCTTGCCGATCTCCTTGAGAAGATCGAACTCGTTCCACTCCTTCTCCAGGGCGTCGGCGTCCTGGTTGGCCTTCCGCAGCGCGTCCAGCGCCTCGCGGTACTCGCGCTGCTCGGGGGTCTCCTGACCGGACGGCCCGGCGGCCTGCTGGTTGGTGGGGCTGGCGCCCGAACTCGGTGAACCGGGTTTGCCGTTGCCGGGCTTGTCGCAGTTCTTGTCGCCGGTGACCCGGCAGATGCCCGCGCTGATCCCGGCGGAGATCTTCTCAGGAATCGCGACCACGGTCACCGTGGCCAGCACCGCACCGATCAACAGGATCACCGTCAGATACGACAGCGACCCCTCACCCCGGTCCCCCAGACGCCGCAGCATCCGTCAACTCCGCTCGATCGGCACCCCGAGCAAGGAGTCAACCGGCTGGGACGCCTTCCGGAACAGGGTCCGAAGGCCCAAAGGGGGGCTCAAGCTCCGCCCATCGGAAAGATGATCCGGCCCAGAGCGGATCGCGTTCGTTCCCGTTCCCCGCAGGACCGGCGGCCCTGTTCAGGCCGCCGACATCCCAGCGGCTCCGTGCTCCCGGAACCACGCCGTGGCCTCCGCCCCGCCGATCAGCCGAGGTTTCGTCTCCCCCACGTCGACCGGTCCGCTGATCCAGCCGTGCGCGCCGTCGAACCGGGCCCCGTACAACCGGGCCTCCTTCAATGAGGTCGGGTTGTCCTGGTCGCCGAACCGGCAGCCCCGCAGATCAGCGCCGCGCAGATCCGCCCGGAAGGCGAAGACGGCGTTGAGGTCCGCCTGCCGTAGATCGGCTTCCCGTAGATCCGCTCTCGGAAAGGCCGCACTGGTCAGAACAGCCTCCTTGAAGCGGGCACCGGACGCGGCGCACTCCCTCGCCTCGACGGCGAACAGGTTCGCCCGGGAGAGGTCGGCGCCGGACAGGTCGGCACCGCTCAACTCCGCCTCGTGCAGATCAGCGCCAACGAGACGAACTCCCGCCAGGCATGCCCCGAACAGGCCTGCCGCCACCAACGGCAGACCACTCAGATCCGCACCGGTGAAGTCGAGAGTCACCCCGTCGAGTGACGACACCACCCGCAAGTCGGCTGGCAGCGCCTCGAGATAGGACTCCAACGCCGCCCGCGCGGCCTCGTCCACCGGCCACGCCCGCACTCTCGACCGAAATCCCGCCTGATCGGTCATTCGGGCAAGCCTCTCACAGGAAGACCACCTTCCCCTTCCACTCCGGATGGGAGTCGACCAGAGACTGGAGATCCTTCCGTGCCTCAGGCGACAGATGCTCCGGATCAATGATCACGTTCTCCGGGGGGTTGCTGGCAAGCTCCTTCTTGATGTCCTCTTCCACTTCTTGGCGGTTGTATTTGCCGGGTTGTCCGTCGGTCATCTTCTGCCCCTTGTTCCGCCCCGCGGGGAAGATGTCCTTGAACGCCTTGACGTCCCAGTGTTGCCCGTTGGCGTCGACGAAATCACCGGAATCCAGGCCGTTGATCTTGGGGGCGCGCTTGATCGGGCCCGGGAGCACCCCTCGCCTCTCCATTTCCAGGCCAACCTCGGCCTCGCGTCTGGTCTTGTCGGAAACCTTGTCGTTGTGCGCGGGATCCTTGGAGAGTTCGTCGTGCCGCTGCTGGTACTCCGGAGTCCCCTTGGCCGGTGTCTGATAGGCGGGCGGAGTGACCGAGCAGGCGTTGGGATCGGGCTTGTTGGGATCGGCAGGGTCGTTGTGGACCAGGATCTCGGTGTTCCCGGCGACGACGTAGTAGGTGTGGAAGTCCGCGACGGTCAGGTTGTGGACCCGGCCGGCGGAACGCCGGCGATGGGTGTCGAGCACCAGGACGCGGTCGCCGTTCGAGGTGGCCAGTTCGTCCCCGAACACCAGTCGGCCCGCGTCGATCCAGTCGTCGGCACCGGCCACCCGGAAGGGATGGTTGGCCGTGGCCGTGATTCGCGCCGTCTCTCCGCCCAGTTCGCCGTCGAGATCCACGGTGAGGCGGGACAGGTTCTTGAGGCCTGAGCTCGTGGTACGTCGGGTGACCTCGCGAGGGCCGCTGCGGCCGGTGGCCGGATCACTGGCCCAGACCAGATCACCGATCCGAACGCGTTCGATCGGTCTTCGTGACCCGTCCGCCATGACGACCTGCGTCCCCGGAAGGAAACTGCTTCCGGGTTTCTGGCGCTTCTTGCACGCATCCAGTGCGTCGTCGACGCGCTTCTTGGCGTTCTTGCGCGCGTCGCGGGCCTTCTCCAGGCGGCGTTTGAGGTCCATCAGGCGGTCCAGGAGCTTGGCCGCCTTAGGGATGCTCTTCAGCAGTTTGCCGAGCTTCCCCCACGGAACGACGTCCAGCAGCGCCCACAGGCAGTCGCTCAGATTGGGGTTCTTGAGGCAGTTGACGATGTCGCCGGCGATGAAGTCCAGGCCGAGCTTGCCGATCTCCTTGAGAAGATCGAACTCGTTCCACTCCTTCTCAACCTGCTGAAGGTCCGTGTCGGCCTTGTTCAGCGCGTCCAGGGCCTCGCGGTACTCGCGCCGCTCGGGGGTCTCCTGACCGGGCGGCCCCGTCACGGACTGCCCGGAAGGGGAGGAACCAGGGCCCGTCGGAGCGGTGGTGGAGCGTTGGCCAGAGGGCTTGCCGCAGTTCTTGTCGCCGGTGACCCGGCAGATGCCCGCGCTGATCCCGGCGGAGATCTTCTCAGGGATCGCGACCACGGTCACCGTGGCCAGCACCGCACCGATCAACAGGATCACCGTCAGATACGACAGCGACCCCTCACCCCGGTCCCCGAAACGTCGCAGCACCCCGTCAACTCCGCCCGGTCAGCACTTCAACCCGACAAGTCAAGATGCTGCCGTGCCCTGCGGGACAGGGCCCGAGGGCCCAAAGTGATCTCAAAAGCCGTGGCCGCCGGCTTCACCGGTGCGCGCTGCTAGCGTGTCCCGTCCACATTGATCGCGATTGGTGAGGAGTCAGGATGCTTCGTCGTATGGCCGCGTTCTGCGTGGCGGGCGGTGTCGCCTCGGCGGCGCTGACGGGGTGCGGCGATGACGCCAAGAAAACGGGGACGAAACCCGCCGGCAACACGTCCGGCAGCCCTGCCGCCTCTTCCTCCACCGCGCCGACGGGCCAGGCCGCCGGGGGGACCCGGCTCGGCGGGTCCGCCACGGGGGTCACGTTGCAGCTGCCCGCCGGGTGGAAGGAGGTCGACCCGACGACCGACACCTCCGAGGTCGTGCGGACCACGTTCCGGCTCACCGGGGACCTGGGCGAGCTGACCAAGCAGCTCATGGGACAGCAGAAGAAGCAGGGCATCGTCTTCGCGATCGACTCCTCGGTCACCTCCGGCCTGGCGCCGCACCTGTCCACCGGATGCGACCGGGGCGGAACGATCGGCGCGTCGATGGAGCAGCTGAAGGCCAAGACGCAGGCCATGCACAAGGGCGCGCAGATCACTGACCTGACGGTCGACGACCGCCCGGCGTTCAAGGCGACCTACACCAGCCCCGGCCGGGACGGCGTCACCACCGACGAGGTGACCGTGCGCGTCCCCATGGGGAACAACCGGTTCTGCTTCGTGGACGTGGCCGCCAAGCAGGGTTCGCTGCCCGCGCAGGCCGAGCAGATCCTGGCCTCGTTCAAGATCTCCTGACGCCGGTCACGACCCGATGACGTGCACCTTGTCGGCGGGGGGCGTGGTGATGGACACCTGGTCGCCCCACTGCCGGTAGGTCACCGACTGGCGGACCTTCATGCCCTGCGGCGTGGCCAGGCCCGCCTCGAACCTGCGGGGCAGTCCCTTGTCGTCCAACCACAGTGTCCAGGCGATCTCCTTGAGCCCGAGCCTAGTCATCGCCTCCACGCCCTTGCCCCCGCCCTTCAGGTCGGCGGTCTTCGTGGTGCCCTGGTAACGGCGCGTGGCCGCCCCCTCGACGGTCTCGCTCGTCGGCTCCCCCTTGAACGTGCCCTTGCGCACGACGTTGAGCCCGGTGTCGGAGGACAGTTCGCCGAGCGTCTTCTCCACCTCGTCGACCATGGTGGTGAGCAGCTTGGCGAACGGACCGAGTTCGGGGTTGCTCGCGTCCTGCCGGGACAGCCGCACCCAGGGCTTCCCTGGACGCTGTTCCTGCCCGTCGACGCGGGTGTAGATGATGCCGCCGGTGACGACCGCCTCGGTGGTACCGGGCTCCTCGGGATCCTTGTCGACGATCGTCAGTTGGGCCTCGGGCGGGGAGGCGTTGGTCCGCAGCTGCGCGACGGTGCGTTCCTCGGTGCCGCCGGACTTCTGCTCGCCGGTGGTGGTGAGCTCGACCCGGACGGTTCCGGCGGCCCTCACCTGGCGGGCGACCACGTCGACCAGCGGTCCGGGCTCCGACGGAAGGTTCACGGTTGCCAGCCGCACCGCCGGTGTGGGGTCGGGCCGCTGTGGCGCGGAGCTCTTCTTCGCCGCCGGGGAGTTCTTCCCGGGCTTCTCCTCGCCGGTACACCCCGCCCCACCGACCACGAGAAGCAACGCGCTGAGAACCGCCGTGACACGCCTCATGAGCGGAGCCTAAGGGCCTCGTCCCTCTCGGCTCACCACAAGCCGCCCGTTTTGGGCCTCTTTTTGGGCCCACGGACCCCTGTCAGACCACTCGTCCGTCATTTGGCCCCCCGGGCGATCGTCGCGGAGCGGAGTCAATGGGCTCCGGATCGCCAAAGACCCGCCCCGCGTTCCCACCCCGCGAGCTCACCACCTGCCACTCCCGTATGAACCGGCCAAGCGCCGCGAACCCGCGCCGGCACGGTCCCGCCCGGACGCAAGTCGTTGGCAGCCCTCGACCTTGGTTCTTTCTTTGGACCCATGGACCTGCACCTCATCCCCCATTCGCCATTTCGATCACTCTTCGGGCAGTTTGAAACGAGGGCGGGGCCTGGGGGCCGGGGCGAGGGGTCGCTGTCACATCTGGCGGCGATCATGCTGATCGGTGCGGGCACCTACCGGATCACCGGCGGCAAAGCCCACGAGAAACCCGGAGGCCAGAATCCCCGGACGCCGATTACTGCTCCTTCGGGGCAGCCGACCTCGGTACCGCCCGGTCAGGAGACCACCGGCAACGCGATTACCGCGAAGCGCTGAATGCGTTGAAGAAAGCCGACCAGGACGCCGACGAGACTCCAGCACTACGAGAGGAACGGCCTCAAGCCGGAGGACTGATGGGTTCAGAAGCACAAGGCCAACACCAAGCCCGGCGATCGTGACCTGGATCTGGCCGACCCCCAGAAAAAGATCGGGTGCACTGAAGGGATCGTCGCCCCCAGCGGGCAAATGGCGACGACTTCACAGCCTTTCACCACCCAGGACAACAGGCAATGAACGGCAACAGCGAACAGGGCTCGACGCCGCAGACCGACGATTTCCCAAATGATTTCTCCCGGACGTCGCCGGCCTGCCTCGAAGATGTGCTGCTGGAGGCGTTCCCCGACATTCCAGCGGTTCACCGGGACGAGGTGGGCGACTTCGTCGATCGCTGCGTCCGCTACATCGGCGAACTCCCCGACCACACGGGTCCCTAGGGACTCCGCACCCGGCGAGGGCGCTCACCTGTGGGAGTGGCTGGCCGACATGGACGGCAGGCTCGCCTCCTGGCGCGACGAGTACCTGTCCCAGGATTTTCCCTTCGACTTCTCACGGGACTCCCTGGCCGTCCTTGAGGAGGCCCTGACACAACTTCTCAGTCGTGACGAAGTGGAACTCCCCAAGAGTCAGTACCGCTTCGCGCGATCCGCCTTGCGGCTCGGAAGCGTACCGGCGACAAGTAACAGAAGGTGTACGACCTCATGCGCGACTCACGCTGACCGAAGCGAACCGCCCGGCCGCCGCCGGGCACTTCGGCGTCGCTCCGAGTTCTGACCACGGGGTCCCCTCGGCAGGCGGATCGGTTCAGTCGACGCCGAGGGCCCGCTTGAGTTGGGGCATGGCCGGGTTGTCCAGGGCGGTGGGGAAGTTCTCGGACAGCCAGCGCATGCGTTCGGCGGTGAACCTCCGTACGGCCTGCGCGAAGTCCCTGTACGGGACGACCGCGATCCCCGGGCGGTAACTGCATGCCGCCAGCAGGTCGTCGCCGTGGCGGCGCAGGGACAGGAAGTCGTCCGACTCGAAGAAGTCGATGGTGTGGGTCGGTTCGCGGTCGAGGGTCCTGACGGCCCCGGTCAGACGGGCGCACCAGTCGAGCATCGTCAGCCAGTGGAAGTCCGTGCCGAGGTCCACGTCCCCCAGGCGAACGACGGCGTCTCCCATGAACGCGCCGTTCACCAGGTCCGGCTGGTAGACGGTCGCGAGGTCGGAGTCGAGCTCCACCCGGCGGCCGGTGCCCGGGTATCCCTTGATCTCGAAGTCCAGTTCGATCATGTTCGGCTCCCGGTGCGGACGTCAGGGACAGCGGATCGGGTGCATGGTGCCCAGTTGCCCGCCCGGGCGCATCCAGACCCGGACGCAGCCTTCGCCGTTCTCGCCCGCGCCCGGCCACTCGAAGACGTGCTCATGCCCCTCAGTCTGGTCGACCCGTCCCGTCCGGTTCCTGTCGGAGAGATTGTTCAGCAGCCTCTCGAAGATGTCGTTCTCATCGATGTCGCTGGCGAACTTGGTCCCGCTCGCCGAACCGCCCGAGCCGTGCAGCGGCATCACATGCGTGGAGATGCGGTCCCTGACCTGGTTGAAGTCCAGGTCGAAGCCCTCACAGTTGTGGGCCAGCACCTCCTGGCCGCCCACGCCGACGAAGTAGTTGTGCAGGCCCTCGACGGTGAGGTTGTGAACGCGCGCCACACGGCGGTGGGCCGTTTTGCGCACGACCATCGCGCGTTCGGATCCAGGAGTGGTGAGAACGTCTCCGAAGACCAGCCCGCTCGCCGGGATCCAGTCGTCGGTGCCGTTCACCCAGAAGCGGTGACCCTCGGTGACGACCACCGTCTCGACGGGGCCGCCCAGTTCGCCGTCCAGATCGACGGTGAGGCGTGCCAGGTCCCGCTTGCCCTCACCGACGATGTGGTCGGTGACGCGGCGGGGTTCGCGGAGGCCGGTGACAGGGTCGGCGGCCAGGACCACGTCACCGACGCGGACGCGTTCGATGGGTCTTCGTGTCCCGTCGGCCATCAGCACCGGCGTTCCGGCGACGAAGCTGTTGCCGGGGTTCGGTTTCCCGTTGGCGCGGCGACAGGACTCGGCCGCGTCGTCGGCGCGCTTCTTGGCATTCTTGCGGGCGTCGCGGGCCTTTTCCAGGCGGCGTTTGAGATCCAGGAACCGGTCGATGAGTTTGGCGATCTTGGGGATCGACTTCAGCAACTTGCCGATCTTGCCCCACGGGACGATGTCCAGCAGCGCCCACAGACAGTCACTGAGGTTGGGCTTCTTGATGCAGTTGACGATGTCGCCGGCGAGGAAGTCCAACCCCAGCTTGCCGATCTCCTTCAGGAGATCGAATTCGTTCCACTCCTTCTCCAGGGCGTCGGCGTCCTGGTCGGCCTTCTTCAACGCATCCAGCGCCTCGCGGTACTCGCGTTGCTGGGGAGTCTCCTGACCGGGCGGTACCGAGGTCGGCTGCGCCGAAGGGGTCGCGCCCTGGGACCGGGGATTCTGGCCGCCGGGTTTCTCGCAGTTCTTGTCGCCGGTGACCCGGCAGATGCCCGCGCTGATCCCGGCAGTGATCTTCTCGGGGATCACCACCACGGTCACCGCGGCCAGCACGGCACCGATCAGCACGATCACCGCCAGATACGACAGCGACCCCTCGCCCCGGTCCCCCAGACGCCGCAGCACCCCGGTTCTCCCCTGTTCGACTTGGAAGTGAGCCAAGCAGCCTTCGATTGCGAGTGCATGAGCCCTGAGGCCCAGCGCGGACCTAAAAAATGTGCGAAACGCATGGCTCGGAATGGGGCGACGGTGAGGTCGTTAAAGATCATCTGCGGTTGGCGGACCTTCGGCCCGGGAACGGGGATTCCCACTGCCAGGGCGATCGGGGCCGTCGGGCCGAGTCCAATGGGGCGGGGGACGTCGGCCGCCTTTTTCGCTGCCCTGGACCATGGCGTCGAAATCGGGCTCGCTCGGAACCCGGTTCCTCTGGTTGGAGGTGAGAACGGTCCGTCGCGCGTCGGATGGCCGGTTGCCGAAGGCCATGCCAGACGTCAGCATCGATGCGCCGGTGGCGAAGAGATCCTCGCGACGGCGTTCTGATGGCCTTGAGGTCGACCCGTCGCACGGGAAGGCCGGAACCGACCGCTTCCCCGAGATCGTACCTGGGTGACCAATCTTGATCGCGTCGTTTTCCACAGGGGAGTGTTTGCGGCGGGTGCGCGGGCGCGGGACGTTCTAGAGTCGGGGCATCGGTCATGTGACAGTCCAGGAGTCGGCGATGACTAATCCTTCCGAGCACGGTCCGCCCCACCAGCCGCCGTCGCCTGGGCAGTCGCCCGGACAGCCGTACGGGCCGCCGCCCCAGCCGCATCCGGGGCATGTGCCGGGGCCCCGGCAGGCCGGGCCGGGGCCGCAGCAGGCGTCGCCGCACCACAGCGGGCCGCAGCCGGTCGTGCAGCCCGGGCAGAGCGGGCCGCAGCAGATCCCGCCGCAGTACCAGCAGCAGGCGCGGCAGAGCGGGCCGCATCCGCAGTACGGCGGTCAGGAGTGGGCGCCCGCCGAACGCCCCGGCCGCGCCGACAAGGGGCTGCTGGGCGCGCTGCTCGACACCAACTTCGACCATCTGGTCACGCCCAAGCTCGTCAGGTACTGGTACGTCGTCGCGCTGCTGCTGGTCAGTCTCCAGTGCCTGGTGTTCCTGGGGTTCGGGCTGTGGATCGCCACCTGGGACGACTTCTGGGCCTGGGGTGTCATCATGATCATCGCGAGCCCGCTGGTGTGGCTGTTCGAGGCGCTGCTGGTGCGGATCGTCATGGAGGCCGTGGTGGTCCGGTTCAAGGGCGTCGAGCATCTCCGGGTCATCAGGGACAAGATCTGAGGGCGGGCGTTAGGCTCGCGACGCGGCAGGGACGGCGACACGGACGGGGCAGTGTGAGTGGCCGAGGTTGAGGAGCCCGGGAACGGCGGCGCCCCCACGCGGCGGGACCCCGGGGTCACGCGCCGCGACGCGAACGTCCCCCCGCCGCGCGACCCGCACGCGACGCGCCGGGACGCCGGGGCCGCGCCCGGCGGGGCGCTGCTGCGGCTGCCCGACGCCCTGGCCGAACGGTTCGAGCTGGTCGCCGAGCTGCCCGTGCAGGGGGCCGAGTCCGACCTGCTGCTGGTGCGCGACGAACGCGGCGGGGAGTTCGTCGTCAAGCTGTTCCGGCGCGGCTACCACGCCGACCGGGAGGTGTGGGAGAAACTGCCCGCCCTCGACTCGCCGCACGTGCTGCGGATCGCGGAGACCGGGCACGCCGACGGCCGCGACTACGAGATCGCCGAGTACGCGCCCGAGGGGAACCTGCGGTCGCTGATGGCCGGGCCGCTGCCCGCCGAGACGGTGACGGCGGTCGTCGCGCAGCTCGCGGCGGGGCTGCGCGCGCTGCACGGGGCCGGGATCGTGCACCGCGACCTCAAGCCCGAGAACGTCCTGGTGCTGTCCGCCGACCCCCTGCGGCTGGTCATCGCCGACTTCGGGCTGAGCCGGGTGCTGGAGCAGAGCGTGGTGTTCGCCTCGGCGTCGCGCACGCTCGCCTACGCCGCGCCCGAGTCGCTGTCGGGGCAGGTGTCCCCGGCGCGCGACTGGTGGTCGCTCGGGATGATCGTGCGGGAGCTGGCGACGGGACGGCCGCCGTTCGCCGGGCTGAGCGAGACCGCCGTGGTGGACCACCTGGCGACGCGGCCGGTGGGCGCCGACGACGTTCCCGACCCCCGGCTGCGGCTGCTGGCGCGGGGGCTGCTCGCCCGCGACCCGCGGCGGCGCTGGTCGGCCGAGCAGGTCGGGCAGTGGCTGGACGGCGGCTCGCCCGCCGTCGCACGGGACGCCGCGCGGCCCGAGGCGCCGCCCGGGACGGGGCTGCCGTTCCGGGGCCGCCGCTACCAGGACCGGGCCGAGCTGGCGCGGGCGCTCGTCGAGGAGTGGGACCACGCCGCGCTGTACTTCTTCGGGCGCGGCGAGTCCGGCGAGGCGTGGCGCAGCCTGCGCGACTGGCTCGCCGAGCAGCCCGACGACAGCCGCATCGCGCTGGTCGACGGCCACCTGACGGCGAACCTGCGGCCCGACGTGAAGCTGCTGCACCTAGTGCGGTGGCTGGATCCGACGCTGCCGCCGCACCACCTGGGGCGGCGGGTGCTGCCCGAGGACCTTCCGGGGCTGGCGGCGCTGGCCGGTGAGCCGGGGCACGCCGACCACCGGACGGCATGCCTGCTGGGACGGGCGTTGTGGGACGACCGCCTGCTGAAGGTGCTCGCCGGTTTCGAGGGCGGCGAGCAGCTCGCGCGGATCGACGACCAGTGGCGGTCCCACGTCACGGCCTGGAACGAGCTGGTGTCCTGGCTGCGTTCCCAGGACGCGGTCCCGCCCGGCCTGGCCGCGCGGCTGCCCAGCGCCGGCGGCGACGACGTGCGGGTCGCCGGGCCGTCGGACGACCCGCCGGTGCTGCTGCTGACGCTGCTCGCCCTGGCCGCCGAGCCCGCCCGCACGCGGCAGCGGATCGCCGCGGCCGCCGAACGGGCCCGCGCGTCGGTGACCGAGCCGGTCGCGTGGTTCGCGTGGCTGGCCGAGGGCGCGGGCGACGACCCGCTGCGGCAGCTGGCGTTGACGCGCGCCGCGCCGGAGGCCGTGCTGGAGGTCGAGGCGCGCCACCGCGACCGGCAGGCCGCCGCCCGGCGCTCGGAGGCCCTCCGCGCCCGCT
>NZ_BCQR01000184.1 GCF_001552175.1 Actinomadura kijaniata NBRC 14229 | reverse complement strand
CCGCCCGCCGCACCGCACGCGCCCGCCGTGGCGCGGCGGCCGGGGCGTTCGCCGCTGACGCCGATCACGGTGCTGGCGGCCCTGGGCGCGGGGGCGGCGGCGACCGTTCCGGCGGCGGCCCACCCGTTCCCCTACTCGTCGATGGTCGTCCTCGGAACGGCGCTGGCCGTCATCGGCGGCGGGATGCTGCTGGGCGGCTGGTTCCGGGTGCGCGGGCTGGCGGGGATCGGCGTGATCCTGACGTTCACGCTGCTCGCCTACACGGCGGTGGCCGAGATGCCGAGCGGTTCCCGACACGGTGATGTGGAGTGGCGGCCGATGGAGACCTCACCGGCGCGGCAGGACTACCGGCTGGGGGTCGGGTCCGGCAGGCTGGACCTGACCGCGCTGCCGGTCCGTCCGGGCCAGCGCGCGCAGGTCAACGCCGAACTGCTGGCGGGCGCGCTCGTGGTGACCGTGCCGCGCGCGGCGCGGGTGGAGCTGGACGCGAAGGTCCGGTTCGGCGACCTGACGGTGGTCGGGCGGGTGCTGGGCGGCCCGAACGCCCGCGACACGCGCGTGCTGGAACCCGAGGGCGACGTCGCGAACCCGCCGGTGATCGCGCTGCGCATCCGCGGCAAGATCGGTGATGTGGAGGTGCGCCGTGGCTGAGTCCATGGAGTCCCGCCAGCGGGACGCGGTGGAGCACGCCGGTCCCGGGACCCGGACCCGGCGGCGCTTCGACCCCGGCTCGGTCGTGACGGGCCTGTTCTTCCTGGCGGTGGCGGCGGCGTTCCTGGTCAGCGGGCTGGCCGGGCGGCTCGTCGCAGGGCCGGAGGTGCTGGTCCCGGCGGTGCTGCTGGGGATGGCCGCGGTGATGGTCGTGCGGGTGGTGACGCGGTCCCGGCGGCACCGCTGACCCCCGCTCCGGCGGAAGTGATCCGGATCACGTGATCGCCCGGGAACAAGGAAACCGGACATTACGGTTAACTAGCCTCGTGAGGTTCTCCAAGAAGAGCGTTCTGCTCGTGGCCCGGCTGCACGTCGACCTGTGCCGCCTCGCCAGCGTGCTGTGTCGCGGCTGATCTGAAGCCCCCCGCGTTCCTTCCTCGCCTCCCCTTCCTTCCGACTTCCGCACGCCCGCGTACCGGCATGTCCGCGCCCTGATCCGTCCGCGCCGCCATGTCCGGGGTCCGGGACGCGTGCCGTACCCCCTGGAGAACTCTCCGTGTCTTTGCGTGTCTGGAAATGGCAGTTCTGGCAGCAGATCGTGCTGTCGCTGGTGCTCGGCGTCGCCGTCGGCGCGCTGCTGAACAACCTCGGCGACGGCGCCAAGATCGCTGAGGACTGGCTGGACCCGTTCGGCGGCGTCTACACGAGCCTGCTGAAGGTCGTCGTCGTTCCGCTGGTGTTCGCCGCGATCGTGGTCAGCATCGGGCGGCTGCGCGGCGTGTCCAGCGTGGCCCGGCTGACCGGCAAGACCCTCGGCTGGTTCGTGGCCACCTCGGTGATCGCCACCGCGATCGGCCTGGCCGTCGCGCTGCTGACCAACCCCGGTCAGGGGCTCGGCAAGCTCGCCAGCGAGAGCGTCGAGACCGAGCCGGTCACCTGGACGCAGATCCTCAAGAACCTGTTCCCGTCCAACATCGTCAACGCGATGGCGGAGGGCAACGTCCTCGGCGTCGTCACCTTCGCGGTGCTGTTCGGCGCGGCGCTGGTGGCCCTCGGCGAGCGCGGGCAGCGCCTCACCGAGATCATCGACGACGTCTACCTGGTGATGCAGAAGGTCGTGTGGTGGGTGGTGCGCCTCACCCCGATCGGCTCGTTCTTCCTGATCGGCTCGGTCGTCGCCACCTACGGCCCCTCCACCCTGGCCCCGCTGGCCAAGTTCACCGGCGCGATCTACCTCGCCGTCGCGATCATGCTGGTGGTCGGCTACCCGGCGCTGCTGGCCGCGGTCGGCCGCGTCTCGCCGCTGAAGTTCTACCGCAACACCTGGCCCGCGCTGCAGTTCGCGTTCGTGTCCTCCTCGTCGCTGGCGACCCTGCCGATCGCGCAGAAGGTGCAGATCGAGCGGAACGGCGTGCAGCGCGAGTACGCCTCGTTCGCCCAGCCGCTGGGCGCGACCATCAAGTTCGACGGCTGCGGCGCGATCTACCCGGCGGTCGCGGCGGTGTTCGTCGCCCAGTACACCGGCGTGGAGCTGGGCCTCGGCCAGTACGCGCTGATCGCCCTGGCCGCGATCATCGGCCAGCTCGGCACCGGCGGCACCCCCGGCCCGGCGCTGGTCGCGCTGACCCTGACCCTCACCACGGTCGGGCTGCCGCTCCAGGCGGTCGGCTACCTGATCGCCATCGACAAGGTCATCGACATGGCCCGCACCACCCTGAACGTGGCCGGCCAGCTCACCGTCCCGGTGCTGGTCGCCAAGTCCGAGGGGCTGCTGGACGAGAAGACCTTCAACGCCAGGCCGGTCGAGCTGACCTCCCCCGAGGCCGACGAGGCCGCCAAGGAGACCCCGGCCGAGAAGAAGGAGCTGGCGGGCACGTCCGCCTGACCCCGCGCCACACGCCAAGGGCCGCCCCTCCCGTCCGGGAGGGGCGGCCCTTCGCGTACCGGGCGGATCAGGCCAGCTGCGCGTGCAGGGTGATGGCGTAGGCGGGGCCGGGGTTGGTGAGCTCGTGGGTGTGGTCGCCGCCGTGGACGCGGACGCGGTTGGCGCGCAGGGGGCGTTCGGTGACCCCGTCGTCGGTGATCTTGACTTCGGCGAGCTCGCCCGCGATGACCGCGCTGACCTCCGTTCCGGCGTGGTCGTGCACGCCGGTGCGGTGGCCGGGCGGCCAGGTCGTCAGCCACAGCCGGACGCCCTCGACCTCGTCGAGGACGACGCGGACCGGGCCCGCCGCGTCGAAGCGCACGCGGTGCCACCAGTCGGCGGGGCGGGCGGCCAGGCCGTGGATGCGGGCGGCGAGCTGGCCGACCGTCGGCGGACGCTTGACGGCGTCACGGCCGTGCGGGTCGGCCTGGCCACGCATCGTGATGTCGGGAACCAGATCCAGGTCCACAGAGAAGGTCCTTCGTGTACGGCCGGACGGCCGGGACGGAGAGAAAGAAACAAGATCAGAAAAGCGTCCGGGGAGACGTCACCCGGGAAGGGCGTCGCGGATCAGCGACAACAACACGAAGAACACAGCGCGCTGGCCACGCGGCGCAGGGCCACGGGGCGGCAGAACGACAGACGCGCTGGCATGCGTTCTAGGAGACACGCCGTCACCCTGCGCTGTCAAGTCGGACACCTGGCGATCATCGGTCGACGGGCGTTCACGTCGCGGCCAGATCCGGGTCTGGTCCCCGTGGCCGGCAGCGGAGACGATGCGCACGAGCTTTCCCGGGAACGGAGATCATCGATGGTGCTGGACAGGCGGACTCTTCTGCGCGGCGGACTCGTGGCGGGCGGCGGGGCGGCGTTCGGGCTGCTGAACGGCTCCCCGGCGGCGGCGCTTCTGCGGACCCGCCCCTCGCTCACGCACGGCGTGCAGAGCGGCGACGTCACCGCGCACGAGGCGGTCGTCTGGGCGCGTTCGGACCGGCCCGCGCGGATGCTGGTCGAGATCAGCCGGCGCCCCGACTTCCGGCACGCCCGCACCGTGCCGGGCCCCGTGCTGACGCCGGGGACGGACCTGACGGGGAAGACGTTCCTGCGCGGCCTGCCCGCCGGCGAGGAGATCCACTACCGGGTGCGCCTGGCCGACCCGGACCGCCACGGGCTGGTCTCGGCCCCGACCGCGGGACGGCTGCGGACCGCGCCGCGCGGACGGCGGGACGTGTCGTTCGTGTGGTCGGGCGACCTGGCCGGGCAGGGCTGGGGCATCAACCCGGACCTGGGCGGCTACCGGATCTTCCGCGCGATGGCGGCGGTGGACCCGGACTTCTTCCTGTGCAGCGGCGACCTGGTGTACGCCGACAAGCCGATGCAGGAGCGGGTGGCGCTGCCGGACGGCCGGACGTGGCGGAACGTGGTCACCCCGGAGAAGACGAAGGTCGCCGAGACCCTGGCGGAGTACCGGGGGCAGTTCCGGTACAACCTGCTGGACGAGAACCTGCGGGCGTTCAACGCGCGCGTCCCGATGATCTACCAGTGGGACGACCACGAGGTCGTGAACAACTGGTACCCCGGCGAGATCCTGGACCTGCCGCAGTACGGCGAGAAGCGCGTGGACGTCCTGGCGGCCCGCGCCCGCCGGGCGATGTTCGAGTACACCCCGATCGCCGTCCGCGACCCGCACCGGGGCCGCGTCTACCGGAAGCTGTCCTACGGCGCGTCGATGGACGTCTTCGTCCTGGACATGCGCACCCACAAGGACCCGAACGGCGCCAACAACAGCCCCACGCAGCGCGAGGGCGTCCTCGGCACCGAGCAGCTCGCCTGGCTGAAGCGCGAACTGCGGCGTTCCCGGGCGACCTGGAAGGTGATCGCCGCCGACCTCCCGCTGGGCCTGATCGTCCCCGACGGCACGGCCCAGGAGGGAATCGCCCAGGGCGACGGCGGGGCGCCGCTGGGCCGCGAACGCGAAATCGCGGACCTGCTCTCCTTCGCGAAGCGGAACCGCGTGCGGAACATGGTGTGGTTCACGGCGGACGTGCACTACACGGCGGCGCACTACTACGACCCGGAGAAGGCGGCGTTCAAGGACTTCGACCCGTTCTGGGAATTCGTGGCGGGCCCGTTGAACGCGGGCGCCTTCGGCCCCAACAAGCTGGAGGGGACTTTCGGCCCGCAACTGCGTTTCCAGCAGGCTCCCCCGCGCGCCAACACGTCGCCCGCCGAGGGCTACCAGTTCTTCGGCGAGGCGGCGATCGAGGGCTCCAGCCAGGAACTCACCGTCCGCCTCCGCGACATCGACGGCAAGGTCCTCTACACGAAGTCCCTCACCCCGGCCCGGTAAGCGATGCACACCGCGCTTCCAGGGCCCGCGTGCGGGGATTCCCTGGAAGCGCGACACTGATCGCCGAGATGCGTGATCGAAGACGTGCGAGGTCGTTCGCGAGACGGTTGTGGCGGCGGTTCGAGGATGGTGCAGGCCCGCACCGTGGAGGGCAAGGCGATCAGCCTGGGCGTCACGCGGAACGGTAGGTTGGCGGGGATGCACCTGCCGATCTGGTACGCCGCCTGGGAGTACGAATGCTGCGGCCCCTCCCTCGAACCCGGGGCCGAGCTGAGCGTCAACCTGGTGCTGGAGGGTTTCACCGCGGAACCGGCCGATCGTGGGCAGCCGCTCGGCTGGCGGGCGACCGCATCGGGGGCGGTCGAGTTCGTCGCCGACCTCGGCCGACGCGAACCGTATCCGCGAGCCGACTTCGGAGGTATCTCGTCGGCGGTCGACGGCCCGGTTCAGACCGGGCGTTTCCAGGGGACCGGTCTCCTGTGGCACCGTGCGCACGAGGACTTCGGAATCGGTGAGCCGTACCGGGTCGTCGTACGCAGGCTGTGCTGTGCCCGGCAGATCCTCCGGCGGACGGATCCGCACACGATCGAGGTCACGGGACACGAACGGCCGACCGAAATCAGCGGGGCGGACGACTGCCCGCCGCACGCCGATTTCGTTCTCATGGCCGAAGTGGTCGGCCACGGACGGTGAGGGTCAGGCGGCCTTGTCGCAGGTGCCGCTCTTCTTGTCCCAGGTGGAGGTGATGATGCCCGTGTTGCCGGTGATCGAGCCGGGGACGTCCTTGACCGAGTAGACGACCTTGAAGTAGTACTTGGCGTTGCTGATCTTGTACTTGCGGCAGTAGATCAGCGTGTTGCCGTTCTTGATGATGGGCTTCGTCGGCGCCGCCAGCGTCTTGGAGATCTTGGCCTCGAAGCTCTTGCTCCAGCGCTTGCTGAAGTGCCGGTAACCCCACTTCGTGGTCCCGCACCGCAGCACGGCCCCCTTGGGCGGGGAGCCCTTGCGGACGAACCGCCAGTAGTCGGTGATCGGTTCAGCGGCGGGCTTCCGCTTGCAGTTCGGCTTGGTGTAGGCGGCGGCCACCGATGACGGCTCGGCCGCCACCGCCTCGGCGTGCGCCGTTGAGGAGCCGAGGGGCACGATGGCGACGCTGACCGCCGAAGCGATGAGGGTTGAACAGACCAGGGCCGACCTTCTGCGCACAGTCACGATGCGGAGTCCTCTCCATGTCCTAGGGGTGCCGTTCCGACGCATGAGCGACTCATGATCACATGTGACCGTTGCCGGGCGAATGATCCTAGGGGTCCAATTCGCGGTCCGGATGCCCGCCCTCGCACAGGAGCACGGCACTACGGGCCGGTCATGCGCCGCCTGCCGCGACACCCCGTGCCGCCGGGCCCCCTGAGCGACCGGCACCCTGCCCAGGACCTCCAGCACCGCCCGGTCCCGACGCTCGACCCGCCGGGTCCGTTCGTCGAACGCCCGAACCTCGCCGGCCACCGGAAGACCATCGAGCATCCGGGGTCAACGATGCGCCGGAACCGCCAAAGATCACCGGGATCCGCCACGTCCAGCACGCCCCGGACCGACACATCGTCGGCCGGACGAGAAAGGCTTGCCTTCGGGTGGTTCACCAGATGGCCCATCCGCCGCCACCGTGCCCCAGTCCATCTTGTCGGCACGGTACACGGGCCACCACACCACGCGACAGGGCGACCAGGGAGCCGGCACGTCCGGGAGATCGGTCAGGGGGTCCGCCTGCCGGTCGGCGGCGGTGGCCGTCGGGTCTTCTGCCGCCAGGTGCCCGGGAGGGCCACGCCGGAGCAGCACCGTGCGGCGCCCGGCCGCGCGGGCGGGGTGGATGTTCGTTGGCCAGGTGGTCGCCGACGTACACGATCTCTTCCGGCCCTCCGGGCGCCCATCCGACCGAGCGCGCGAAGAACTCCGGCGCGGGCTTGGTCACGCCCCACTCCCCGAGGTCGCCACCGCGTTCACCAGCAGGGCCAGGGCACGCAGCAGTTCGGCCGCGTGGGCGGTCTGGTTTCCGGTGGCCCCGACCCACAAGCCACGCTGCCGCGGCTCGGCCGCTTCGCGCGCCCGCCGTTCGGCGGCGGCGTCCAGGCCCGGCCGGATGAGGCGCAGGGCGTCGGCGTTGTCGCGGCCCTGGGCGATGACCGCGCCCGCGAGCGCGGACATGGTGTGCGGAGGAACACCGGGCCAGTCGGCCCATGCCTTCCACTCGCGGGTGTCGTCGAGCAGGGTCTCACCCACGTCGAACACCACAGACCTGATCACGCGTTCAGGCTACGAACTCGGCTCAGCGGTCCGCCGGTGCTTGTGGCTCTAGCGAAGCGGACTATGGTCCACTAAAGTGGACCACAGTCCGCTTTCCGTTGAGCACAGGAGTCTTTGTGAAGCGCGTCTTTGCCATTGCTGGTGCGGCGGTCGCCGTTGCCTCGCTTGCCGGGCCTGCTGCTGCCGCCTCTCGGCCCGGGCCCGAGGACCGGGTTGTCTATCACCACACGCGGCCTGGTGTCGGCGATCCCTGCGAGGGGCTGCCCGGCTGCACCTACGTGCTGCTGTGGGGTGATCCGAAGACCGGGCCGTCCGAGGCGATGTTCACGCTCAAGGCCGGTACGCCGTTCGCCCCGCACTGGCACACCAGCCCCGAGCACGTCGTCGGCGTGTCCGGGACGATGCTGTGGCACGTCGAGGGCCACCGGACCTACAAGGTCGGCCGCGGCGATTTCCTCTACTACCCCTCCAAGGCCGTCCACTGGGGCAGCTGCGCCAAGGGCGCCGACTGCGTCTACTTCGTTCGCGACGACCGGCCCTACGACATCCACCCCACCCACCACTGACCCGGCTGGGCGCTCGCCGATCAATGCCGCCAGCGGCGCCGGTGCACGCTGTCAGGCGTTCCGATTCTGGAGAGGTCGCGTTCGATGACCCCGTAGATGATCTACGCAAACATGCGACTACGGACAGATACCGATTGATCACTCACGGGGATGGCCGAGGTGGTCCTACCGGACAACGAAGGAGGAATCATGATCAAGAACCTCGGGCGTGCCGCGGCCGTCGCGGTCCTGGCCACCGTGAGTGTCGTCCCGCTGGCGAGCGTGGCCTCGGCGCAGGTGTCGGAAGGGGTGGCGGCGGCTCCCTGCCACAAGAACCCCTGGCACCACCACTGCCACCACCACAACCACTACTCCGACGACGACTTCATCGACGTCGGCGGCATCGACCTGCTTTAGAAGCGGGCGGTCCCGATGGTGACGGTCCGTCCTCCGGGAGGAGGGCGGGCCGTGTTCTTTTCGGCGCCTGTTTCACGGCTCCAGGAGGCGGCGGGCCACCTCTTGTTCGTTTCCGGACGGTTCGTACAGGCGGCGGGTCGTGCCGTTGGGGAGGAAGACCGTCCACCAGCCGTCGTTCTCGGCGTAGAACGAGGCCAGGACGCGCCCGCTCTCGCCCCGGCAGACGTAGATGTCGTCCGGGGTCTGTGTCAGCACCACCCGGTTCCCCCTCATGTCCCTTCTTCATACGGCATCCGGGATGTTCTCAACTACCGTTTCGACCAGTTGACTTTCCTGGGGTAAGGCGCGGCTCCGTGGGCACAGTGCGGCCATGGGGTTGGTCGAGCGCGTCGACGGGTACCAGCGTCGGCGGCCCTGGGTCGGGTTCCCGTTGGCCGTCGTCTACAAGTTCTTCGATGACCAGGGCGGGTACCTGACCGCGCTGATCACCTACTACGCGTTCGTGTCGCTGTTCCCGATGCTGCTGTTGCTGGTCACGGTGCTGGGGTTCGCGCTGGAGGGGAATCCCGAGCTTCAGCGGCGGGTGGTGGAGTCGGCGCTGGTGCAGTTCCCGATCGTCGGGGACCAGTTGCAGAACAACGTCCGCTCGTTCAAGGGCAACACCTTCGCGCTGGTGACGGGCATCCTCGGGAGCCTGTACGGCGGGCTCGGCGTCATCCAGGCCACCCAGAACGCCCTCAACAAGCTGTGGGGCGTGCCGCGCAACGACCGGCCCAACCCCGTGCTGTCGCGGCTGCGGAGCCTGGTGCTGCTGGTGGCCGGGGGCGGCGCGGTGATCGCGCTGGCGGTGGTGTCGGCGGTCGGGTCACGGCTGTTCGGCGGCTGGGGGTGGATCACCCAGCTCGGCGTCATGGCGGTCAACGCCGCCCTGTTCGTGGTGGCGTTCCGGGTGCTGACCGCGCGGCCTCTGTCGGTGGCGCAGGTCCGGGCCGGGGCGATCGCGGCGGCCGTCGTCTGGCAGGGCGTGCAGTGGGGCGGGAGCTTCTTCCTCGGGCTGATGACGCGCAACGCCACCGCCACCTACGGGCTGTTCGGGATGGTCCTGGGGCTGCTCGCCTGGATCTACCTGGGGGCGCTGACGTTCGTGATGTGCGCCGAGGTCAACGTGGTCAGGGACCGCGGGCTGTGGCCGCGGAGCCTGATGACGCCGTTCACCGACTCCGTCGAGCTGACGAAGGGCGACCGGCGCGCCTACCGCTCGTACGCGCGGACCGAACGCCACAAGGGCTTCGAACGCGTGGACGTCGACTTCGAACGGCCCGGCCCCGCCGCCGAATAGGTCGGGCCGAATACGGCGCGCGCGGGCGAATCGGCGGAAGGGTCTGGCGGGCGTCCCCACCTCGGCATACGTTCATGGAGTGTGTCCGCCGTCACACTCGGCGGCGCCCCCCCAGCAGCCGAAGGTGGCCCCGATGCCGTGGTCTGCCCCACGCGCCCCGCCGGGCGTCGGTCCTCCCTGCCCACCCCCGACGACGCCCCTGGGAGAACGAATGCCACGGATCCGTGTCGAGGTCGACGGCGTGCCGTACGACGACGACGTCGAACCGCGACTGCTGCTCGTGCACTACCTGCGTGACCGGCTGGGGAAGGTCGGCACCCCGGTCGGATGCGACACCACCAACTGCGGCGCCTGCACCGTGCTGATGGAGGGCCTCAGCGTCAAGAGCTGCTCGGTCCCGGCCGTGCAGGCCGACGAACGGCAGGTCACCACCGTCGAGGGCCTCGGGATGAACGGGACGCCGCACCCGATGCAGCGGGCGTTCCACGAGGCGCACGCCCTGCAGTGCGGCTACTGCACCCCGGGCATGATCATGGCGGCGATCGACCTGCTGCGGGAGAACCCCGACCCGTCGGACGAGGAGATCCGGGAGGGTCTGGAGGGCAACCTGTGCCGGTGCACCGGCTACCAGAACATCGTCCGGGCCGTGCGCGCCGCCGCCGACGAGATGCGCCGGCAGCCCGAGCGGGAGGTGACCCCGTGAGCGAGATCTCCCCCGAGGGCCTGGCCGAGCAGGCCGAACGGGCGCCGCGCAGCGAACCCGACCCCGGCCGCGAGGTCGGCCAGCCGCGCCGCCGGTCCGAGGACGCCCGGCTGGTGTCCGGGCGGACCCGCTGGACCGACAACCTGAACCCGGCGGGAACCCTGCACGTGGCGTTCCTGCGCAGCCCGCACGCCCACGCGAGGATCACGCGGGTGGACGTGGAGGCCGCCCGGCGGGTGCCGGGCGTCGTCGCGGCGTTCGGCGGCGCTGACCTGGCCGAGGAGCAGGGCAGCCTGCCGTGCGCGTGGACCGTCACCGAGGACATGAAGGTGCCCGCGCACCCGCCGCTGGCGGTGACCGAGGCGCGGTACGTCGGCGAGCCGGTGGCGTGCGTGGTCGCACGCCACCGGTACGCGGCGGTCGACGCCCTCGAAGAGATCGACGTGGACTACGAGCCGCTGCCCGCCGTGGTGCACATGGAGGAGGCGCTGCGGGAGGGCGGCCCGCTGGTCCACCAGGAGCTGGAGACCAACCAGGCGTACCGGTGGGTGTTCGAGAACGGCGACCTGGACGCGGCCTTCCGCGACGCCCCGGTCCTCCTCGAACGCCGCTACGTCCAGCAGCGGCTGATCCCCACGGCGATGGAGCCGCGCGCGGTGCTGTGCGAGCCCGACGGCGACGACTTCACCCTGTACTCGGCCACGCAGATCCCGCACATCCTGCGGCTGATGCTGGCGACCGTCACGCAGATCCCCGAGCACCGCATCCGGGTCGTCGCGCCCGACGTGGGCGGCGGTTTCGGCTCCAAGCTCCAGGTGTACGGCGAGGAGGTGCTGTGCCTGCTGCTGGCGCGGCGGCTCGGCCGTCCCGTGAAGTGGACCGAGTCGCGCAGCGAGGGCAACATGGCCACCCACCACGGCCGGGACCAGATCCAGCGGCTGACGCTGGCCGCCGAACGCGACGGGCGCGTCCGGGGCGTGAAGGTGGACCTGCTCGCCGACATGGGCGCGTACCTGATGCTGGTGACGCCGGGCATCCCGCTGCTGGGCGCGTTCATGTTCAACGGCATCTACAAGATGGACGCCTACTCGTTCACCTGCACGGGCGTGTTCACGACGAAGACCCCGACCGACGCCTACCGGGGCGCGGGACGGCCGGAGGCGACGTTCGCGATCGAGCGGCTGATGGACGAGCTGGCCGCCGAGCTGGGCCTCGACCCGATCGAGGTGCGGCGGCGCAACTGGATCGGCCACGGGGAGTTCCCGTACGAGACCGTCGCGGGCCTCACCTACGACTCGGGCAACTACGAGGCCGCCACCGATCGGGCGCTGGCGCTGTTCGAGTACGACAAGCTGCGCGCCGAGCAGGCCGACCGGCGGGAGCGCCGCGACGTGGTGCAGCTCGGCATCGGCGTGTCCACCTACACCGAGATGTGCGGGTTGGCCCCGTCGCGGGTGCTGGGGTCGCTGGCGTACGGCGCGGGCGGCTGGGAGCACGCCTCGGTGCGGATCCTGCCGTCGGGGAAGATCGAGGTCGTCACCGGGTCGTCGGCGCACGGCCAGGGCCACGAGACGGCGTGGGCGCAGATCGCCGCCGACCGGCTCGGGGTGCCGTTCGAGGACGTCAAGGTCCTGCACGGCGACACCGCCGTGGCCCCCAAGGGCATGGACACCTACGGGTCGCGGTCGCTGGCGGTCGGCGGCATCGCGCTCTACCAGGCGTGCGACCGGGTGGTGGACAAGGCCAGGCGGGTCGCGGCGCACCTGATGGAGGCGTCCGAGCAGGACCTGGAGTTCAGCGGCGGCCGGTTCGCGGTGCGCGGCGCGGCGGCCGAGGGCCCGTCGATCCAGGAGGTCGCCCTCGCGGCGTTCGCGGCGCACGACCTGCCCGACGGGGTGGAGCCGTCGCTGGACGCCGACGCCACGTTCGACCCCGGCAACTTCTCGTTCCCGCACGGCACGCACCTGTGCGCGGTCGAGGTGGACACCGAGACCGGGAGGACGCGCATCCGGTCGTACGTGGCGGTCGACGACGTCGGCCACGTCGTCAACCCGCTGATCGTGGAGGGGCAGGTGCACGGCGGGCTCGCCCAGGGCATCGCGCAGGCCCTGTACGAGGAGGCCGTCTACGACGCCGACGGCAACCTCACCACCACCACGATGGCGGACTACCTCGTCCCGTCGGCCGCCGACCTGCCCGAGTTCGTCACCGACCGGACCGAGACCCCCGCGACCTCCAACCCGCTCGGGGTGAAGGGCGTCGGGGAGGCCGGGACGATCGCCTCGACCCCGGCGGTGGTGAACGCGATCGTCGACGCGCTGCGCCACCACGGCGTGACGGACGTGCCGATGCCGTGCACGCCCGAACGGGTCTGGCGGGCGCTGCGCGAGGCGTTCCGGGAGGATCCCGACCCCAACCCCTCCGCCGCGCCCGGCGCGGGCGGCGGTCTCGGCTCCGCGGGAGGTGCGCGGTGATCCCGGCGACGTTCGAGTACGTGCGCGCGGCCTCGGTCGAGGAGGCCGTCCGGGCGCTGGCCTCGGCCGGCGAGGACGCCAAGGTGCTGGCCGGGGGGCAGAGCCTCATGCCGCTGCTGCGGCTGCGGCTGGCCTACCCCGACGCACTGGTCGACCTGGACCGCGTCGCCGAGCTGCGCGAGATCCGCGAGGACGGCGACCACCTGGTGATCGGCTCCATGGCCACCCACCATCAGGTGATGCGCGACCCGCTGGTCCGGCGGCACGCCCCGCTGATCGCCCAGGCGACGGCGACGGTCGCGGACCCGGCGGTGCGGCACCGGGGGACGTTCGGCGGCTCCCTGGCGCACGCCGACCCGGCCGGGGACCTGCCCGCCGTGGCGCTCGCGCTGGACGCGGTGTTCCTGGTCCGCTCGCGGCGCGGCGAACGGGAGATCCCCGCCGCCGACTTCTTCGTGGACTGGATGACCACGGCGATGGAGCCCGACGAGATCATGACCGGTGTGCGCGTGCCCAGGCTCGGCGAGGGCTGGGGCTTCCACTACGAGAAGTTCCACCGCACCGCGCAGGCGTGGGCGATCGTCGGGGTGGCGTGCGCGGTCCGCCGGGAACGCGGCGCGATCGAGGACGTGCGGGTGGCGCTCACCAACATGGGGCCGACGCCGGTCCGGGCGACGGCGGTCGAGCGGTTCGCGGGCGGCCGCTCGGTGTCGGACGACATGTTCCGGGCGGCGTCCGAACGCGCCGCCGAGGGCACCGGCGCCCCCACCGACCTGCACGGCTCCGGCGAGTACCGCGAGCACCTGGCGAAGGTCCTGACGGCCCGCGCGCTGCGCGCCGCCGCCGCGACCTGACCGGGGCGTGACCGTGCGGCCGGGCCCTTCGCCCCGGACCCGGCCGCACGGTCATCCGACGGCCGGCGCGCGCCCACCGCCGGGGCGTATGGCAAAGGGCGGGGAGACGGTCATAGGGTCCAGTGCAAGTCCCCGGATCAGAAAAGGACCTCAAACATGGAGCTCGACCACGAATTCACCGTTCCCGTACCGGTGGATCAGGCCTGGTCGGTGCTGCTGGACGTGGAGCGGGTGGCCCTGTGCGTGCCGGGCGCGACGCTCGACTCGGCCGATGGCGAGGAGTACGCGGGGCGGCTGAAGGTGAAGGTCGGCGCGATGACCGTCACCTACCGGGGCACCGCGCGGATCGCCGTGGCCGACCGGGACGCCCGCACCGTCACCATCGAGGCCGCCGCCAAGGAGGCGCGCGGTCCGGGCACCGCCGCCGCGACCGTCCAGGCCCGCCTGCACGACGAGGGCGACCACACCCGGGTCACCGTCCACACCAAGCTGAACGTCACGGGCCGTCCGGCGCAGTTCGGCCGCAACATCCTCGCGGAGGTCGGGGCCAAGCTCATCGCGCGGTTCGCCAAGAACCTCGCCGCCGAGCTGGAGAACCCGACCGTCCGGGAGGAGGCCGAGGTCGTGGACCAGCAGGGCGCCGCCCAGGTCGCGCAGGAGGCGGCCGTCGACAGGGCCGAGGGCGAGAAGGCCGCCGACAGCGTGGTGGAGTGGGCCGCCAAGCCCGCCGAACCCGCGCTGGAGCCGGACGAGGCCCCGGAGATCCCGGCCGAGGTGCCGGTGGCGACCGTTCCGCAGGCACCCGTCGAGACCGCGGAGTCCGCCGAGCCCGTGGAGCCGGTGACGGCCGCTGAGCCCGCCGAGGCCGTTCAGGAGCCGGTGCGGCCGGTCACCCCGGTCCGGCGGCAGGACGACGCGATCGATCTGCTGGAGTTCGCCGGGCCCTCGCTCGCCAGGAGGGCCGTCCCCGCCGCGGGCGCGCTGGTGGCGCTTCTGCTGGCGATCCGGTTCCTGGTACGGCGGCGCCGTCGCTGACCATCGTGGAGGCCGGGACCGGCGCGGCCCGGGACTCCCCGGCCGCGCGGTCCCGGCCCTCGTCGCGCGGGGCGGTCGCGGCGTCGCGGCGTCCCGGGACGAACGCCAGCGCGGCGGCCAGCGCCCCCAGCGGAACGGCGGGCAGCACGTACCGGTAGTCGAAGTCGGCGGTCGCGGCGGGCACGACCAGCAGGCCCAGCGACAGCAGCCACGGCAGCGCCGCCCTCTCCGGCCTGCGGCGCGCCACCATCCCGGCCGCCGCCGCGAGCAGCAGGACGCCGAGGACCGTCCCCGGCAGGTGGACGTGGTCCTGGTAGGCGCGCATCCATCCCGCGTAGGGCTCGTTCACCGGGCGGGGTCCCGCCGCGCGCGCGTAGGCGCGGGCCACCTTGGCCTGGCGCGCGGTCAGCTTCTCGGACCTGGCCGGGAACTCGTACTTCCGGAACGTCCACGGCGACGGGTACACCCTGCGTTCCCACTCGAACGCCCGGAACGTGTCGCGCGCCACCACCCGCGCGTAGTCCCCGGGCTGCGCGCGGATCGCGGCCATGGCGAACTCGCCCGCCAGGTCGTTCCCGCCGCCCTTGCCGCCGGGGATGTCCAGGAACGGCGACTGCTCGGTCCACAGCGCCGCGTACGCCGGGGAGACGTCCTTCGGCGGCGGTTTCGGGCAGAGGCGGGCCAGTTCGGGACGCGGTCTGATGATCGAGCAGTCGGCGAAGTCCGTCGTGCGGCCGTACAGGAACACCCGGTCGGTGGTGGTGAGCGCGAACCGTTCGTGCGCCACGGCGAACCAGCTCATGTAGAGCAGCACCGGCACCAGGAACGCGGCCGTCAGCGCGGCGGCGGGCGGCATCGCCGCGCGGCGCCCGCGCCGGCGCAGCAGCAGCCACGCCAGCACGATCAGCAGCAGCGGCAGCCCCACCGCGCGCGTCACCGCCGCCCCGCCCAGCAGCAGCCCGGCCGCCGCCGCCGTGCGCCAGGTGACGTCCGGGTTCCACAGCAGGATCGCGGCCGCCGCGACCACCAGGAACGTGAACAGGCTGTCGGACAGGCCGAGGTGCTCCAGCTCGATCTGGTAGCCGTCGAACAGCACCGGGGCGGCCACCAGCGTGCCCAGCGCGCTGGGCGGCAGGCGGCGGGCGGGCCGGGCGCGGCGGGCGTGCCGCCACACGACGGCGTACAGCAGCGCGGCCGTGAGCAGGCCGATCACGTGCTGGACGGTGACGACCGCGACGAAGCTGTGCAGCGGGCGCAGCGCGAGCAGCAGCAGCGAGTAGCCGCTCGGCCGGGTGCCCGACGGGAACAGGGTGGTGGCGGTGCGCAGGTAGCCGACGGTGTCGCCGAACCACAGGATCGTCGGGTAGCCCAGCACCGCGACCGCGCGGACCGCCGCCGCGACCGCGAACGCCGCCAGCGCGGGCCAGTGCTCCCGGGCCGCCCGGCGGGCGGGCCTGACAGGGGACGCCATACGGGTTGAGGTACCCGCGCCCCCGTGGCCATCCGGTCAACGGGGCACAAAGAAGCAGGGCCCGTCCGGAAACGGACGGGCCCCGCTCCCCTGGATCCTCCTAACGGGACGTCACGGCCGTCACCGGCAGAGGGCGCGGGTCGGGCCGGTGCGGGTGACCAGGTCCGGCCGGGCGCGGGTGCCGTCGATCCACACCGCGCCGCGTCCGGCGGTCGCGGCGAAGGCGCCCTGCTGGCCGCGGTTGCACGAGTAGCGCCGCGGCTCGCCGCCGGCCAGCGGGAACTGGAACAGCTTGGGCAGGTTCTCGTTGGCGTAGGTGGCGGCCGCCGGGTACGCCCCGATGGTCACCCACCGGTCGGCGGCGTCGACGTCGAGGCCGCTGAGCCACGACAGCCGGTCCCCCTCGGGGCGCAGGTCGGTCAGGCCGGTGCCGTCGAGGTTCACCTTCTTGATCGCCGAGCGGCGGTCGGCGTCGGTGTTGAGGGCGAACAGCAGCGAGGTCCGGGTCAGGGTGGGCCACTGGACGGTGCCCTGGACGCGGACGACGGTCTCCTTCCCGGTGGCGGTGTCGTGGACGGCGACCCCGCCGGAGGTCGGCTTCTGGTAGGCGATCCGGCCGCCCCTGGCCGAGGTCTGGAGGGACATCTCGGGTCCGGGGGTGAGCTCGGCGGCCCGGCCGCCGTTCCGGCTCAGCCAGACGTTGGCGTCGGTGGCGGCGTGGTTCACGAACGTGAACGCGACGTTGCGGCCGTCGACCGCCACGTCGTTGACCCAGCCCTCGCCGGAGAAGACCTCCTTGGGCGGCGCGCTCCGGTCGAACGGCCGCACGAGCACCCTGGACACGCCGGTGGTGGCGTTCAGCTCGCCCCAGGCGACGGTCCGGCCGTCGGTGTCGAGGCCCTGGACGATCCCGCCGGTCTTCGGGCTGAACCGGGTGGGGCGCCTGCCCCGGGCGGTGCCAGTGTGGACCGCCGGCGGCTCGGTCCGGGTGGCGTCGGACTGGGCGATGGCGTAGCGGTCGCCCGCGGCGGCGGGCCTGGCGTTGGGGGCGGTCACGTTCGGCAGCAGCAGCCTGCTGTCGACGCCGATCCTCTTCTCCCAGCCGGGCGTGACGCCGTGGGCGTCGAACGCGGCCCGGACGGCGCGGCGCTCGCCCCTGGTCAGCTTCATGGCCTTGGCGGCGGCCTCGACGGCCCGGCGGGCGTCGGTGAAGTCGTCCAGCGGGGTCATGTACTCGGTGAGCGCCTTGTAGACCAGCTTGTCGGCCTTCGCGCCGCCGATCCCCTCGCGGACGTCCCACAGCGCGCCGGAGAAGATCGTGGAGTTCAGGTGGACGCCGGCGTTGTCGAGCTGGCCGGTGACGCCGATGTAGTCGCGGTCGGCGCGGCGGCCGTCGTTGAGGTCGCGGATGGCGCACTTGGCCGCCTCGGCGGTCTTGCACATGTCCTCGCCGATGAGCCCCGCCCCGGAGGCCGTCATCGGCCTGCCGTGCACCTTGGTCTCGATGGCGTTGCCGAAGTAGTCGGCCAGGCCCTCGTTGATCGCGCCCGCCTGGCCGAAGTAGACCAGGTCGGCGGAGTGCTCGATGACGCCGTGGGTCATCTCGTGGCCGTCCACGTCCAGCGCGGCGGCCAGCGAGTGGTGGTCGGGGCCTCCCCCGCCGTACACCATCTTGGTGCCGTCCCAGAAGGCGTTGAAGTACATCCGCCCGCCGCTGGTGACGTTGACGACGGAGTGGATGGGGCCGTTGCGGTCGTCCAGGCCGTTGCGGCCGAGGGCCTTGTAGAAGTCGTAGACCTGCCCGGCGGCCCAGTGCGCGTCGACCGCGCCGGTCTCGGTGGCCTCGGGGCCGAACACGGTGGAGCCGGACGCCACGACCGGGGTGTCGGCGGGGACCGGGCCGCCCTCGTAGCGGGCGACGTCGCGCTTCCGCGCGTCGAAGGTGACGATCTCCGCGCCGCGTCCGCGGTCGCGCAGCTCGATCTTGCCGTCGGCGCGCCGGAACGCGTTGACGGTGACCTGCCGTCCGCTCTTGGCGAGCTTTCCGGTGGCGGCGACGGGGCCCTCGGCGGCGTGGCGCAGCCGGTCGTAGGCCAGGGCGAGCGCGCCGGTGCGGGCGTCGACGTAGACCTCGCGGAGGGTGGGGGCGCCGTGCTCCTCGCCGCGCACGACGAAGTGCCAGGCGAGCTGGCCGCCGCCGCGCGGCAGCACGACCAGGCCGCGGGGCTCGGCGGTCGCGGCCCGCCCGCCGAGCCGCGTGGCCAGGTCGCCGGTCTGGCCGAGGGCGACGCCGCGGGCGATGCGTTCGGGGACGGCCGGGGTGGTCGGGACGGTCAGCGCGGTCTGGAACCGGCCGCCCGCGCCGACGACCCTGCGGGCGCCGCGCTCGGTGCGGAACCGGACCAGGTAGTGGCCGCCGAGGACGGGGACGCCGTGGTGGCGCTGCTGGAGGCGGACGGTCTCGTCGGCGCCGTCGCGGACGACGCCGAGCGGGGCCAGCTCGGCGCCCGGGTTCTTGATCTTGTAGCGCGGGTCGGCCAGATGGGTGCGGGCGGCGGCGACGGGGTCGCCGCTCGCGGCCTGCTCGTTCAGGCCGCTGACCAGGGCGGGGGACGCGGTTCCGGAGCGCTTCTCGATCACCGGTGCCGGGTCGGCGGCCGCCGCGGCGGGGGCGAGCGCACTGCCGAGGAGCGCGGTCATCGCCGCTCCGCCGATCAGCAGGGGGTAACGGGGGGACATGGAGCTCCCTGCGAAGAAACAGATGGTCACCTGTATGTACCGGAAGCCACTTTTGTCCCGCTAGTGGCAAGAGGTCACAGAAAGGGGCATTGGTCGTGCGGGATGGCAAAGACCGTTCCACGATCCGATCATCCGTGGTGGCGTCGGTGGCCCTCCGGCCCGCCATCCCGTCGTCTTGGACCGTGGACACGCTGGAGTTGCGGCGCATCGCCGAAGCGCAGGACGACAACTGGTGGTACCGCGAGCGCCGCGCCGTGCTCACCCGCGAGCTGAACCTGCTGCGGACCTGGGGCCGCGGCCCGGGGACGGCCGTGGACATCGGCGCGGGCCCCGGCGACACCGCGCGGCTGCTCGCCCGGCACGGCTGGCGCACCACCGCGGTCGACCTCTCCTACGACGCGGTGGAGATGGCGTGCGCGCGGGGCGTGGACTGCCGGCAGGCCGACGCGCGGTGGCTGCCGCTGCCGGCCGGGTCCGTCGACCTGGCCCTGGCCTGGGACGTGCTCGCCCACATCGAGGACGACGACCTGGCCGCCGCCGAGATCGCGCGGGTGCTGCGGCCCGGCGGCACGGCCCTGGTGGCGGTGCCCTGCGACATGGCGCTGTGGTCGGCCCGCGACCTGGCGCTGGGCCGGGTGCGCCGCTACACCCGCGAGGGCCTGGCCCGCCTGCTGGCCGGGGCGGGCCTGGTGGTCGAGCGGATGTGGAGCTGGAACGTGCTGCTGCGCCCGCTGGCCCGCTGGCACCGCCACCGGATGAACGGCTGGGAGATCCGCCCCCGCCACCCCCTGCACGACCGGCTGCTGGGCGCGGTCCTCGCGCTGGAGGACCTGCTGCCGGTGCGCTCCTGGCGTGGCACGACCCTGCTGGCCCGCGCCCGCCTACCGAAGTGATCTCCGTGTGATCGGGTCCGGCTCGGGGCTAGTCTCGTGACCTACACGCAACATCCGTCCTGTATCGCCCTTCCCTCGGAGTGCAGTTGACCAGCGCCACCGAATCCGGACAGAGCACGGCCGAGACGTCCCCGCCGACCTCCTCCCCGCCCACCGCGCGGGACCGGTTCGGCGACCTGGCGCGCGACTGGCCGTACTGGCTGCTGTGCGCGCTCGTCCTGGCCTGGGCCGTCGCGGTGGTGCTGCGGCACCTGTGGGGCGGGGACTGGCCGCTGCACGTGGCGACCGTGCGGTCGTTCGCGGCCGACCTCACCGACCCGCCCGACCCGATGACCGGGGAGCGCGCGCCGAGCCCGTACCTGTCGCCCTACCCGTTCGCGCTGGCGGTGCTGGCGCGGCTCACCGGGCTCTCGGCGCCGGGCGTGCTGGAGATCGCCGGGGTCGTCAACGTCGCGCTGACGCTGGCGGGGGTGCGGGCGTTCGCGCGGGCGGTCAGCACGCGCTGGCAGACGGCGTTCCTGGGCGTGCTGTTCGTGTTCCTGCTCTGGGGGACCACCCCCCTGCTGTGGAGCGGGTTCATGGAGTTCCGGTCGCTGTCGGCCAACCTGGGGTACCCGAGCACGTTCGCGTTCGCGCTGATGCTGTTCGTCTGGGCGGTGTTCCTGAAGCGGCGCGACACGCTGGGGGTGCCGGGGTTCCTGGGGCTGGGCGCGCTGTTCGGGCTGATCCTGCTGGTCCACCCGTTCACGGCGGTCGGCACGGCGCTGGGGCTGCTCGGCTTCGCGCTGATCGGGTTCCGGCGGTGGCTGACCGGCGGCGGGCTGCTGCGGGTCGCGGCGGCGGGCGCCGCCGCGGTGGCGGTCATCCTGGTGTGGCCCTACAGCGACGTGGCGGACCTGTTCCGCAACCCCGAGTCGTTCTCCCAGATCCACGAGAGGCTGGTGAACGACGCGCTCGGCTGGTACGGGCTGGCGCTGCTCGGGCTGCCCGCGCTGTGGCTGGACCGGCGGCGGCGCGGCGGGCCCGAGCTGCTGGCGCTGTGGGCGGTCGCGTCGCTGTTCGTGCTGGCGGGCGTGGTGCTCGGACGCTACGAGTTCGCGCGGGCGATGCCGGTGGTGGTGCTGCCGTTGCAGTTCGCCCTGGCCCGGCGGCTCGGCGACCCGCCGCCGCCCGGCGAGCGCGCGGCGTGGGTGCGGCCCGTGCAGGTGGTGCTGGCGGTCGCGAGCGCCGCCGCGCTGTGCGTCGGCCTGTACTCGGTGCGCGGCGGCGTCGTCCGGGCGCTGCCCCCGGCGGTGATGTCCCAGGAAGAGCAGCGCGAGTCCTGGGACGTGCCGGTGCTCTACCCCATGCAGAGCTACTTCGCCGTGGCGCACGTCCGTCCGGGCGAGACGGTGCTCGCCTCCCGGATCTGGGGCCGCAAGGCGCTGCTGCTGGCGGGGACGCGGACCGTCCCGACGCCGTGGCCCTACCCGTACGGGTCCGACTGGCGGCAGCGGCAGGTCGACGGGGAGGCGTTCTTCGCCGACTCGACCCCGCCGCAGGAGCGGCTCCGCATCGCCGACCGCTACCGGGCGCGCTGCGCCGTGGGCTCGGTCAACATCGCGAAACGCGGCGCGCTGCCGGGCTTCCGCCTGGTCGCCAAGCACGGCACCGAACGCATGCTCTGCCGCTAGCCGAGCAGCCGGTCCACCACCCTCGCGGCGGCGTGCCCGTCGTCGAACGGGCAGAACCTCTCCCGGAACGCCGCGTAGCGCGGGTGGGCGGTCCCGTCGTCCTCGCGGACCGCCTCCACCAGGTCGCCGGTGGTGCGCACGACCGGGCCGGGGGCCTCCGCTTCGAGATCGAAGTAGAAGCCGCGCACCCGGTCCCGGTACCGCTCCAGGTCGTAGGCGTAACAGAAGATCGGCTTGCCGGTCACCGCGAAGTCGAACATCGCCGACGAGTAGTCGGTGACCAGCAGGTCCGCCGCCAGGTAGAGGTCGGCGATGTCGGGGTAGGCCGACACGTCGATCACGAACCCGTCGTTGGCCGACCAGTTCCGGTCGGTGACCAGGTAGTGGGTGCGCACCAGCAGCACGTGGTCGTCGCCGAGGGCGCGGCGGGCCCGCTCGATGTCCAGCTCCAGGGAGAACGCCCGCCGCCCCGGCGCCAGGTGGTGGTCGTCGCGCCAGGTCGGGGCGTACAGGATGACCTTCCGCCCCGGGGGGACGCCCAGCCGGGCGCGGGTGTCGGCGGCGATACGCCCGGCGTCGGGGCCCAGCAGCACGTCGTTGCGCGGGTAGCCGGTCTCCACGATCTCCCCGTCGTACCGGAACGCCCGCCGCATGATCGGCGTCGTGAACGGGTTCGGCGACAGCAGCACGTCCCAGCGCGGCACCTCGCGCTCCACCCAGTCGAAGCGCTCGGTGCGCTCCCACGGCATGTCCGCCAGGTCGTACACCAGCCGTTTGAGCGGGGTGCCGTGCCAGGTCTGGAGGTAGGTCTGCCCCGGCCGCCTGACGTACCAGGGGAACTGGCCGAAGTTGCCGACCACGAACCGGGCGCGGGCCAGCGCCTCGTAGTGCTCGCGGCTGTCGACCAGCGCGATCCGCGCGCCGTCCGGCGTGGGGAAGGCGCCGTCCCGCGACACCCACACGTACTCCAGGCCCAGGTCCCGCCGCCGCATCTCCTCGAAGACCGCGCGGGGGTTGCAGGCGTACTGGCGTCCCTCGTAGCAGTCGAAGACGACCAGGTCGCGGACCGGCCGGTGCAGCAGCGCGGGGTACAGCTCCGTCCGCAGGCGGCGGCGGCCGCGCGCGCCCCGGTCCTCCGCGGGCAGGGCGAGGCGGACGCGCAGTCGCAGCGCGTCGGTCTGGTGGACGTCGACGGTCACCTCGTGCGCGCCGACGACGCGCTCCTCCGGCAGGGCGGCGAGCAGGCGGCGTTCGGCGACGACGGTGACCGGGCCCGCCGCGCCGGTCACCGGGTCGGGCAGGCGCAGCTCCCAGTCGCCGGAGGTGAGCGGGGTGCGCAGGCCGAAGCGTTCCATCGCGGCGGGCGCGATCCGGCCGGTGAACCGGGCGCCGTCCCAGGTCAGCGGGGCGTTGTGGTGGTCGCCGCAGCGGTGGTGGGCCAGCATGATCCGGTCCGGGCGCTCGGGGCCGCTGTGGTCGCCGGTCAGCACCAGCGTGTCGCCGTCCCAGCGGATCCCGTCCACGACCGGGCGGCGGCGGCGCTCGACGCCCCGCAGGTTCCCGAACCTGGTGCCGGTCAGCGCGAACTCCCGGTCGCCGCGCAGCGGGTAGCGGCCCTCCGGCGCGGTGCGCGGCATCGCGAGGCGCAGGGTGCGGCCCGCCGTCTCCAGGCTGAGGTTCCAGTCCACCCGGCCGGTGGTCCGCGCGGCCATCGCCCCGCCCGCCGCGCCGTCCTCCTCGGCCGCCGACCGCAGCGCCTCCAGCGGCAGCCGGGCCCGGAACCCCCAGCCGCCGTCCGGCCGCCGCGCGACCTCGGCGGGG
>NZ_BCQR01000183.1 GCF_001552175.1 Actinomadura kijaniata NBRC 14229 | reverse complement strand
GCGCGGCGGCGGCCTGCCGGTCGGGGCCGGTGGCCGCGGCGGCCAGGTGCCAGGCCCGGCGGTCGGCGTGCTCGGGGGCGTCCAGGACCGCGGCGAGCGCGCGGTGCACGGCCAGCCGGTGGCCCAGCGGCGCGCGCTGGTAGACCGCGGCGCGGATCAGCGGGTGGCGGAACCGCAGGGTGTCCTCGGCGCCGCCGCGCACGATCAGGCCCGCGCGTTCGGCGGGCAGCAGGTCCGCAACGCCGGCCCCCAGCGTCTCGGCGGCCCGCAGGATCGCGGTGAGCTCGCCGGTCTCGTCGGCGGCGGCGACCAGCAGCAGCGTCTGCGTCGCCTCGGGCATCCGGCCGACCTGGCCGTGGAAGGCCAGCTGCAGCCGGCTGGTCAGGGGCAGCGCCCCGGGAGCGAACGCCCCGGGCTGTTCGGCGCCCAACGCCACCGGCAGCTCCAGCAGCGCCAGCGGGTTGCCCTGCGCCTCGGCCAGCAGGCGAAACCGCAACGCCGGCGGCAGCGGATGGCGGTCCAGCAGGGCCGCGGCCGCCTCCGGGCGCAGTCCCGCAAGAGGCAGCTCGGCCAGGCCGAGCGCGGGGAGGGAGCCTTCACCGTCACGCGCGGCCAGCAGCATCACCACGCCCTCGGCCCGCAACCGCCGGGCGGCGAACAGCAGCGCGTCCCGCGAGGCCCGGTCCAGCCATTGGGCGTCATCGACCAGGCACAGCAGCCCCTCCCGGCCGGCGTACTCGGTCAGCAGGGACAGCACCGCCAGCCCCACCAGCATCGGATCGGCCCCCGCACCGGTCCCGGCGCCGAGCCCGAACGCCGTCTCCAGCGCCCCCCGCTGCGCGGCCGGCAGAGCCGCAAGGCATCCCAGCGCCGGGCGCAGCAACAGCTGCAGCCCCGAAAACGGCAGCTCCGCCTCGAACTCCACCCCCGTGCCCCGCAGCAGCCGCAGGCCACCGGCCATCGCCTCGGCGTGGTCCAGCAACGCCGTCTTGCCGATACCGGGCTCCCCGCGCAGCACCATCACGGCGCTGTCCCCGCGCCGGGCCCCGGCCAGCAGCGCCGCGATCGCGCCGGCCTCGGATTCTCTCCCGCACAGCTCCACCCGTTCAGACATGATCCAATCCTGGCACCCCGCGGAACGGACACGCCTCCAGATATCACCCGGCCCGGCGCCGCAGCCCTTCACGATCCCCCCGAACCCTCCGGGACCGCGCCGCGTCTGATCATGGATGGAACGACACGAACTGACCGACGCCGAACGCCGCCTGTGGGACGCCTACCCCAGCGGCCAGATCGTCACGTTCCCCGACGGTGCGGCCATCCGCGCCCAGGTTATCGCCCTGCTGCTGCTGGGCGCGGCCGAGCCCACCCCCGGCCGCTACCCGGGCGTCCGGCTGCGCGGAGCCCGCATCACCGGACGGCTCGACCTGGACGGAACCGCCTTCGACACCATGCTGGACTGCGGCGACTGCGTCTTCGAACATCCCGTCAGCCTCGCCGAGGCCACCGTGCGCACCCTGCGCATCACCGACAGTCGCCTGCCGGCGTTCAAGGCCCCGCGGCTGCGGGCCACCGGACTGCTGTCCCTGCAAGGTTCGACCATCGACCGCGACCTGCGCCTCGACCACGCCCGGCTGGAAAGCGAGGTCCGGCTGGCCGACACCACGGCCGGCCGGGTGCGCGCGCACACCATCGACCTGCAAGGCACCCTGAACGCCGCCGGGATCACGGTCAACGGCGAGTTCGGCGTGCGCGGCGGCCACATCACCGGTGACCTCGTCCTGACCGGCGCGCACCTCAGCAACCCCGGCCAGCCGGCCGCCCTGCAAGGTGACGCCGCCACGATCGGCGGGCACCTGCGCGCCGCCAACACCCACATCACCGGCGTCGTCCTGCTCCGCAACGCCCAGATCGGCAGCGGCGTCTCCTTCGACAACGCCCGCCTCAGCGCTCCCGGCCACGACACCCTCAACGCCGGCGGCATGACCGTCGGCGGCGGCGTCTTCTGCTGGCACGGCTTCCACGCCGACGGCGGTGTCCGCCTGATCGGCGCCCAGATCAGCGGCAACCTCACCTTCGACAACGCCCGCCTCCACCACCCCACCGGCAAGGCCCTGGACCTGGACTCGGCGGCCTGCACCAGCATCAGCGGCCTGAACCTGCACGTCACCGCGGGCGAGGTCAGCATGCGCAACACCCGGGTCGGGGGACAGCTCGACCTGGACCACGCCCACCTCCACAACCCCGACGGCCCCCGCTCCCTGGCCATCGACCACGCCGAACTCGGCCTGGTCTCCCTGCGCCGACTCCGCGCACACGGCGAGGTCATGCTCCGCGCCACCCGCATCAACACCCGGCTGCTGCTCCCAGAGGCCGAACTCCGCAACCCCCGCGGCACCGCGCTCCACGCCCCCGGTACCGAGATCGGCGCCGACCTCATCGCCCACGACCTGCTCGCCGAAGGACAACTCCACCTCCACGGCACCCGCGTCGGGCAGCACCTGGACCTCACCGGGCTGCGCCTGTCCGCCCCCCAGGGCACCGCGCTCCACGCCTACGGGCTGACAGCCGCCCAACTGTCACTGCTGCCCGCCGCGCCCATCGACGGCGCGGTCGTGCTGGCCCACGCCCGCATCGGCGTACTCCGCGACGACCCCCGGCACTGGCCGACCCCTCCTGGACGCCAACGGCCTCACCTACCAGGCACTGGAACCCCGCCTGTCCGCCAAACAACGCCTCACCTGGCTCAACGGCGACCACCGCGGCTTTGAGTCACAGCCCTATGAGCAACTCGCCGCCAACTACACCGCCCTCGGCCTGCACGCCGACGCCCGCCACGTTCTGCACGCCAAGGAACGCCACCGGCTCGACGGCGAGACCCCCCTCATCCGCCTGTGGGGCAAACTGCAGGACACCACCACCGGGTACGGCTACCAACCCTGGCGCGCCTTCCTGTGGCTGACGGTCCTGCTGACCATCGGCAGCCTCGTCTACGGCCTGCGCCCACCCGCGCCCCTCAAGGCCGACGAGGCACCCCACTTCAACCCCGTCATCTACACACTCGACCTGATGATCCCGCTCATCAACCTCGGGCAGGAACGCGCCTTCAACCCCGCCGGAGCCCTCCAGTGGCTGTCCTATGCGTTCGTCGCGGCGGGCTGGGTCCTGGCCACCACCATCGCCGCCGGTGCGGCCCGCGTCTTCAACCGCCGCTGAACACCCGCACGCACACCTGCCCGGCGCGCCTTTCCGGCAACCGGCGCACACGCCACACCCCTAGAACGAACGCACCAGAACGAACCCACCAGTGCGGCCCTTGGCGGCCACCACCCGTTCAAGGTCCAGCCCACCCGGTATAACCACACAAGCGCCGCCGCCCCCAGCCGCCTTGGGCCCCATTCCACCGACCCGAATCCCACCGACCCGACCAGCGCACCGGCGGGGGAGACCCGCACCCCACCACGCCAAGGCAACCCCACCCGAGAGGCACCCGATGCCCCCGACCACCCCGCCACCCACCGCGCCATCCACCGGCCACCTGCGCTGGCTCGCCCTCACCGCCACCGCCTACGCCATCACCCACCACACCGGCGTCACCACCGCCGCACTCGGCACCATCGGCCCCACCCGCTGGGCCGACTGGATCGACCTGCTCACCCCCTACGCCGTCCTGCTGCCCGCCGCCCTGGCCCTCCACGCCACCCGCCCCACCCGCCGCGTCTGGGCCCTCTACCTGATCGCCGCCCTCACCTACACCGAAGGCCACGGCATCCACCTGGCCGCCAACTCCATCCACAACACCGCCCCCGGACCCACCGCCCACCTGTGGGACGAACCCGCTGGCCACTACCTCTGGTACACTGGCGCGGCCCTGCTGCTGGCCACCCTCGCCACCGCCCTCACCCGCCAGCCACCCCCACACGGGACCGCCCACCACGTCCTCGGCCACGCCCTGGCCCTGGCCAGCGGACTCACCTGGGCCACCAACACCCTGGAAGGCGGCACCGCCCCCCTCGGCCTGGCCGTCGCCGCCGCCCTCACCGCCCACGGCTGGAGCACCCGCGCCCACCTGGGCCGCCTGTGGCTGACCGCGTTCGCCCCCGCCCTGCTGATCCTGATCGCCTGGGGCCTGCACCACGGCGGCTACCCCCAGCCCTCCACCCTCGGCTGGATCTAAGGCCCCGGGGGAGGGGAGAGGGCCAGCCGACTACCCGCCCGCCTCCCGCTCGCCGTCCCGCTCGCCGTCCCGCTCGCCGTCCCGCTCGCCGTCCCGCTCACTGCCTCGCTCGGCCTCCCGCGCCACCGCACCCAGCAGCGGATGCACCCGCATCGCCGCCTCCAACTCACCCGGCAGCTCATCCCGATACCGTCCCAACGTCGACAGATCCGAATGCCCCAGCACCCGCCGCACCGCGTCCATGTCCGTCGCCGCCGCCAGCAGGTGCGTCGCCGTCGTATGCCGCAACCCATGCGGCGTCACACTGCGCCGCCGCTCCGGCTCCACCCGCGCCAACACCCGATCGATCACCGCCTGCACGTCCTGCCGCGCCAGCCGCCGCCCCCGCCACGACAACAGCAACGCCTTCGGCTCACGCCCCCGGTCCAGCAACGGCCGTCCCTGCTCCAGATAGGCGTCCAACATCTCAGCCACCGGACGGGGTAGAGGCACATCCCGCGTCCGCCCACCCTTACCGAAGATCCGCCAGTACCGCGTCCCGGCGTTGACGAAGAAGTCCTCCACATTCGACCGCGTCAACTCCGACACCCGCGGCCCCACCGCCGCCAACAGCAACACGATCAACCCGTCACGCAGCTCGGTCCGCTGGTCCGACCGCTTGCGCTCCTCAGCCGGTGCCACCACCATCTGCCGCGCCGCCCCCAACAACCCCTCGGCCTGCTCGGTCGTCAACGCCCGCCGTTCCGCCCGCAGCCCACCCCGCTGCCGAGGCTGCAACGTCGCCGCACGCATCGGGTTCAACTGCACCCACCCCGCCACCGCCGCATGCCGGAAAAACGCCGACACCGACCGCCGAAACCGCGCCTGCGACCAGGAACTCTGCCGGGGAGCGGCAGCCCCCGCCTCACCACCCGCCACCCCACCAGCGCCACCCGCGCCACCGCGACCGCGCCGCCCATCGGGCTTGTGCGCGAACTTCAACAACACCTCGTCCACGTCCTCACCCGTCAGGTCATCCAAGACCCGCTCACCCCCCGCCAGCTCCGCGAACGTCAACACATCACGCACATACACCTCCGCCGTACCGGGGGAGAGGGCCCCGGTCGCGGTCTTGGCACGCACGATCTCGACATAGCGGTCGGCAGCCTCGGTCACGGTCAGACGCTGGACATCAGTGGGACGCACGCGCCGGACGTTACCCATCACCGGCGACAGATTCGAGCGGCCACGACCGATCGCCAGGGGAGCAGCGAACCGAACGCGGCCGCGCAAGGCACACTTGAGCGCACCTGAACCACACCGGACGGAACCCAGCGCGAACGCTTCCCACCGCCCACCCCGACCAGGACGGTGTCGGTGACCCAGCGGCCGGGGACCAGACCTGGACGACGCGCAGCCGCGGCACCGGGACCGGCCACTGCACGCCGCGCCGCCTCAACGGCATTCCGGTTGGCCAGGCCCGGGCGCTCAAGGGGATCGGCACCGGCCAGGTGGTCGCCCGCCGACGCGGCGGCCGGTCGGTCCGCCAGATCGCCACCTACCTTGGGCGTCTGGCCGTCGGTGATCGACCACCACCTGGTCAAGGCCGGTGAAGCCCAGTCACCCGCACACGCTGCTTACCCCGACACCCGCGACCGCGTGCTCGCCTTGGCCCGGGCCGAACCCTGCTCGACCCAAGACCAGATCGCCGCGCGGCCGAGCGTCAGCCGTTCCACCGTGACCGGGCACCTGCGCCGGGCCCGCCGTCAGGATCTGCTCCCCGGTGAAGGACCCGTTAGCGCAGGCCGAACCAGGCAGACAGCAGCGTTGCGGGTCTTCAAGGTGGATGCGGCGGCGTGCGCGCGGAGCGGTCCCCGCCGCATGGACGGGGACCGCTGGAATCATGCCGCTCAGCCGCTTCCGTAGACGCCGAAGTCGACCAGGGTCCCGATCCCGCGGCAGTCACCGCCGAAGATCCAGTAACCGGGTCCCTGCCTGGGCCCGCGGTGGGTTCTGCCGTTGCTGCAGGTGGTGTAGGCGCCGTAGCTGCCTGAGGTGACCCGGACGTTGGCACCCCACGCCACGTTGTTGTGCCAGATGCTGTCGGCGATATAGCCCTTGAGGGCCAGGCGCTTGGCCTGGCCCTGGGAGGCCAGCGACTTCTTCCCGGGCAGGGACTGGTCGCCCTGGAGGACCACGGTCCCGCCCGCTGGCGTGGCCGAGGGGTTGGGAGTGGCGGCCGCGGCCCGGTCGGCGGGCGCCACCGCGGAGGCGGCGCCGATCCCGCCGATGACGAGCAGCGCCCCGGCGCTCAGGGTCGCGACCCCGAGAATCTTGATCGTGCTGGTGTTCATGTGAACTCCTGTGGGTGGTGTCGGTGTCGGATGCCCCCGTGAGCACCGACACCCCGCACACGAGTTCAGGGGGCGCCGCGTATGACTCTCCTCGACGTGACCTGGGTCACATCGGTGCGGTGGCGACGTACGGCGACCCCGACCGCCACCCCGGCCAGCGCCAACCCACCCCAGGCCACCCACCAGAACACGGCGGGCTTGGCCATGGCGGAACGAGCGGGCGGCCACGGGGCCGGGCGGGTGACCCGTTCCCGCAGACCGTCCGGCAGGGGGATGGCAGAGTCCGCGCGGCGCAGCGCCTCACGCAGCCACCGCTCCTCGCCGCCGTCCTCGCCCATGCGCGTTCCTCACGTTCGTTCGGCCGCCAATGCCTCTCGCAGACGGGAAAGCGCCCGCTCCCTCGACCGTGCGACCGTACCGCGATGAACGCGAAGCACAACGGCCGCCTCGTCGAGGGTGTACCCGTCCAGGTCCACCAGCAGCACCGCGGCGGCCTGCTTGACCGTCAGCCCCGACAGCAGACGCACGACCTCCAGCTCGGCTTCGCGGTCGCGCAGGGTGTCACCCTCCTGGGCCCGTTCGACGAGCAACGGCACCGGCACCTGACGTCGGTCGCGCCGCCACCGGTCTCGCACCACGCTGACCATCGCGGCGAAGCAGTAGGCATAGGGCGCCGGATGGGCGACCAGCCGCCGCGCCCGGCGGCGCAGCTTCAGATAGGCCTCATGGACGACGTCCTCGGCCGCATCCCTACCGGCCAGCAACACCGCCCGGCGATACAGGCGGGGCAGCAACAGACAGAAGACCCTGTCGAACTCGGCTCCAGGATCGACACTGTGATTCGCCATGGACACCATGACTTCGCCAAGCCTCTCCTCGGCCACCGACCGAGCCCCGGACGGCGGGGGATACGCGGGCGCGGTCGACGCGATCAGCATTCGAGACGGAACCGGCCTTGATGGAAGCGACCGGCCGCTCGAGGCCGTCCCAGGCCGTCGTGCGCCCGAGCCCTACAAGTCATGACAGTCTGTGACTTGCAGGTGACTTCAGGCATCATTCAGCAGGTGGAAAGGCCCTTCTTCCAGGGGAGGAGCCCGCATCCTCCCGTTGACCGACCAGCCCGCTCCACTGCGTCCACCTCATCGCGTCCACCATCGCCGCGCGTACGCCCCCAGAAGGCCTCGGTGACCAGCTTTAGCCAGGCCCGCCATCAGGCCAGCAGAATCCCCAAGAGCACGGCGCTGAGGCGGACATCCTGCTCCCCGCCTGGCAGACAAGCTACTGATAGATGGTCAGGACGGCTGACCATGGCCAGCAGGAGTTCCCCGTAGACGGCCAGTTGCCGCGGCCACAGACGGCTGCCCATTCGCGGCCATTTGGACGCACCATGAAAGTTCCCCGCTCTGGTCGGGCTGCCGCCTCGTGGCAGCGGCAGCACTGCGGCGAGCGGATATCGTCACCCGATGATGAGCGTCCGCGAGTTCCGGCGTGCCTGTTACACAGCCGCCCGTCGCACCGGTGGCAAGGTGGTCGAGTTCCGCCTGGCCAAGGGGGTGGCACCGAACTTCCATCAGGGGCTCATCGCCTACCGCGATCGCACGGTCGCGGTCGTCTGCGCCCGCGACTTGGCGGTACTGGCCGTCGCGGAGCCTCGGATCATCGACTTCGCCGCCGACGGCGCGGAATCGGGTCCACTGACCTTCGTCGAAGTTCCTGCGCTTGCGGCCGCCCTGGTCGAGGAGCCGGGGTTGAGGGTGCTCACCCCCTCGGAACTGAACGGCCCCTTCGACGCCGCGTCCTGGCCCCATGTCCTGTCGAACGACATCACCTACTGGAAGCCCGCCACACTGGGCGAAGCGCTATTCAACTACTGGGACTGACGGGACGCCGGAGCCTCGCCGTCCTCCGGCCGCCGACCGGCCAGGGTTTCGGAGGCCAGCACCTGCTGAACGCCCGATCCGACCGCACCGGCCGCGTTCACCGTCCGCTCCAGCTCAACCGCCCCGCCTTGCTGGCCCACCTGTCCGCGCCTTCAGCTGGTCGGCAACCCGCCCCCATACAGCCTCCCAGCTCACTGGGGCACCTTCGCCTGTGACCTCGATCGTGTCCCTGGCGGGGTGACCCCACATCAGCCGGTCCACCGCCACTCCAGGGACGATCGTCGCGCCGGTCAGCGGTCCCGTTCCGGTCCCCAGCGCCTGGGCGAGGGCGGCGATCCCGGCGAAGTGTCGGTGATCTTCCCTAGTCTGCACGGCTCATGGAGATCATCGGAAAGACGATCGTACTGACCGGGAAGTTCGGCGGGCTCTCGCGTTCGGCGGCCAAGCGCGAACTGGAGGCCATGGGCGCACGGGTCACCGGCTCGGTGTCCGCCAAAACCGACCTGGTCTTCGCCGGACGTGACGCGGGCACCAAGGTCGCGGCCGCGGCGGCGCGCGGCGTTCCCGTGTACGACGAGGACGATCTGGCGGCGGTGCTGGCTGGCGGGGAGCTCGCCGCCGAGGCACCCGGCGAGCCCGCCAGGGGAGCCGCCCCGTTCGCGGCGGCAGGGGAGGACCCCGAGTCCTTCCTCGCGGCGCTGCGGGCGGCGGACTGGGCCGCCTTCGTCCCTGCCCGTGATCTGCCACCGCTTCGCGCGGCATTGACCGGGCTGGAGCAAGCGCACGGCGTGACCGAGGCGCACCGCTTCGCGACAGAACGGCTCAGGACGGGCGGCGCGCTGTTGCGCCATCCCGACGTGCACCGGGTCGAAATGACCGCGCACGCGCTCAGCCCGGACGGACGCTATCTCGCGGTCGGCAGCTGGTGCGGCGACCACTACGAAGACGGGGGCGCCCTGCAGATCTGGGAGGTGGCCACCGGCCGGTGCGTCAACGTGATCGACCGCGTCGAGGGCGGAGTCGGGTGGCCCGCATACGGCCGGACGATCCAGTGGTCGGCCGACGCGTCCCGGATCGCGGTCTGCCACAACACCGACATGGTCGGCGCCTGGGACCCCTTCGACGGCAGACACGAGCCGCTCGCCGTCATGCCCGCCCACGGCAACAGCAGGCCGTCGGGCTTCGCCCTCCATCCCGACGGCACCCGCGCGTTCCACGTCCGGCGCACCGACCACGACATCCACGGGCTCGTCATGGGTCTGCTGAGCGGCTCGCGGCGGCATGGACTCGACCAGCGGGGGATGGGCCTGACCAAGCGGCTCTCGGCGGGGGACCGGGCGCGGCTCGACGCCGAGGAGCTCTTCTTCGAACGCGTCTTCTGGTCACGCGACGGTGAACGCATCTACGGCCATCTACGGGACCACTGGGCGTTGTCGATCGATGTCGCCGCCGGGGGCGTGTCCTGGCTCCTGCCGACGGGCGACCGCTTCGCGGCACCGCCGGAGTGGAGCACCGACGAGCGGCTCGTCGCCGTGCACTCGGCGAGCGGCCTGGTCATCGCCGACGCGCTGACCGGCCGGCCGCTGGCCGAACACCCCGCGTACCCAGAGGCGGCCTTTCTTTCCTGGGGAACCGACCGGCTGGCGGTCGTGGTCCCCGAGGACGAAGACGGCCGTGCCAGGCCCGTCGTCGCCATCATCGACGCCTCCGGAACGCACCACTACGACCTCGACGTCACCTTGCCGTCCACCCGGTGGGAGGACACCGCGGACCTGAGGCCCTGGGCGTGGGCACCGGACGGGACACGTGCCGCCTGCCTTACCACCGATGGCCGGATCGAGATCTGGTCACTGGGCGGGCACCCCGAGCAGATGCGCACCCTCGATGTCCCGGCGGGCACGCGTGGCGTGCTGTGGGGAGCAGACGACGTGGTCATCGTGGCCGGTGAGACGACCCTGCGGTTCGTGCGCGCCGCGACGGGCGAAACGATCGGCGACCTGTCCGCGCTCCGAGAGCCACCCGCGGCCCGGCCGCTCGAACTCGACGGCAAGAACCTGTGGAAGCGCATGCGCCCGGCGCCCGACCCCACCTTCGCGCTCGACGGCGAGACCTGGGCGGTGGCCTTCGAGGAGGGCACGGTGATCGCACCCTCCGGCCGGGAGGACGAGCTGGACGCGGTGCTCGCGTGGACGGTCGACCGGCGCTTCGCCTGGCCGTTGCGCTGGGGCATGCCCCGCACCGTGCCGGACGTCCCCACCGCACTGGAGCACCTGGAGGCGCATACCTCGGGCAGGCTCTGGGCCTTCCACGGACGCACCCTGACCGCGCCAGAACCGCCGGCGGCGTGGCCGCCACCCAACACCGCCTCCATGGACGACCTGTTCGAGGCGTTCAACGCGGCGGTCGCCAACCTCTCGCCGAAGCGATGGACGACCTGGTTGCCGGATGCGCTCCAGGAGGCGGCGGTCATGAGAGCGCGACGAGGCGAGGCCGCGGCGGCGCAAGCGCTGATCCGGTCGCTTCCCGACACGCGGGCGCCCCGCGCCGCCGCCTACGCCGCGATGATCCTCGCGGTCGCCGGACAGGCCGACGACGCGCGGGCCCTCGTCGCGGCGCACGACCCCACCCCGTGGCGGCCGTCACCGGCGCTCAGCGCGGCGATGGGCGGCTTCTGTGCGGCCGTGGGCGACCACACGGACGCCGACCGGTGGTTCGGGCACGCGCTGGACACGGTCGGAGACTCGACCGAGGAACGCCTACACGTCGCGCGGGCGCTCACCACGGTCGGCCGCGAGGGGGAGGCCCATACGCTGCTGACGGCCACAGGTGGGCCGCCCAAACACAGCCGGATGAGCGCTCCCTGGCTGTCCTTCCTGCTGCGGGGCGGCCACACCGGCTTCGCGCGCGAACTGCTCCGCGCCGGTTGGTTCGACGAGCCAGAAGCATCCGAAGTGTTCGTCGGCTGCGGCGAGCCGGAGCTGTTCGCCGAATGGGGTGAGCGGCACAACTGGTACGTCAAGGAGCGGCTACCCGAGGCCCGGCGGAACGCCGAAGGCCGCCCCACCGAACCCTCGGAAAGCGACCTCACCGTCCTCACCGAAGCCCATGCCAAGCTGCTGAAGCTTCCGCGCGCCAAGCGGCAGGCAGAGACAGCCACGCTGATCCGCCAAGCCGCCGGAGCCGGCCACCTCTCGGCGGCCCTCGACCTGCTTCCGCTCCTGCCCCAGCCTGACGACGGCGGCATCTCCTCACTCGACCGGCCCTGGGTCGCACTGAGTACCCTTCGGCTGGCCGCCACCGGCGCCGACGTGGAGGTGTGGTAGGCCAGCAATGTTAAGGAACCGGTCGAGGATCTGGGTGCCGAAGCCCAGGCCCTCGACCGGGACCCGTTCGCCCACCCCGTGAAACATGCCGAAGTAGTCCAGGTCGGGCGTGAGGAGCAGCGGCGCGAATGGGAAGCTCTTGATGCCGATGCGATGGAACGACTCGGCGTCGGTGCCACCGCCCACTACGTATGGGACGGAATGAGCCTCGGGGCCCTCGGCCCGGGGGAGAGGGCCAGGGTGGCAAAGGTGAGCCCTGCGGGCCGACCACCAACGCCTCCAGCTGCTGCTGCAACTTCGCGTGCCGGACCTGTCGCTGAACCCAGACCGCCGTGCGGCATCCAGTTCGGCCCAGTCCGGAAGCCTGGGCCAGGTCGGCGGGACCGATACTGCGGTCGGGTCGGGCTGCTCCTACAGCGCCCGGTCGCTGATCAGCGCGTTCAGGTCCCTGGAACTGGTCGTCGACCGTCGACCGCCAAACCAGACAGAATCCACCTTCTGTCTGGTTTAGTACCTTTCGTCCCAATTCGAGGTCGTCGAAAGATCCACTGTCCGACATCCCGCCTAAGATCACCCCACCGAGGCAGACGGAGGCGCAAGCGAGATGGCGGACTGGGAGCTGTTCGATCAGGTCGGCGAGGTCGTCAGGGGATCGGCCCCACGCGACCTGGGGAACCTGCACCTACGCATCCACCGGGCAGGCGTCAAGGCATGGTTCGGCGACCCCGAGCCGCCGCGTGAACACTACGAGGCGCAGCTCATCAGCGCCGACATCGTCACCGAGGCGCGCTCATCGGCGTTGGAGATCGGGTTCCACGCCGAGCACCGGGCCGAGGCCGACAACGAGGCGGTGGTGGAGCGGCTGCGTGCGCGGGAGGCGGCGTGGCGGGGCGAGCTCGGTGAGGACGCGATCGTCGGGGCGTTTCTGGGGCGGGGTTCGTGGCGGCGGATCTCGGAGCTGTGGCTTGATCCGGAGTTGGACGACACCGATGCGGCACTGGAGGTCGGTGTGCGTCTGGTCGAGTACATGCGGGCGTTGGAGCCGTTGCGTCGCTGAGCCGACGGCCGGGCTGGTGTCGGTCGCGCGCCGAGGCGGCTCGAGCGCGCGGGCGTGGTTGTGGGCATTAGCACGTCGGTGATGCCGGAGGGATGTCCGTTTCACCCCTCCTTCTGGTGATCTTCTTGATGGTTGATAATGTACATTATGTTAAGTAGAAGTCTTCGGGGGCCCTGAGAGGCCCCAGTGGGCCTGCAACGGCATATCGGACATCATGGGCGGCGTGAGCGACCTCCAGATCCGCCCCTTCCACCCCGACGACGCCCCCGCCGTGGCCGGGATCGCTCGGCGTTGCCTGCTCGAGGTGGACGCCCGCGACTACCCGACCGAGATCGTCAAGGCCCTGTGCACGCACAACACCGCTGAACGCTTTCTGGAGTCGGCCGCCCGACGGCAGATCTTCGTGGCGTCGCTGGAGGGGTCGGAAGGCGCGCGGGTGGTGGGCACGGTCTCGCTGGAAGGCAGCGAGGTGTGCTCGTTGTTCGTGGATCCCGATGTCCATGGTCGCGGCGTCGGACGATTGCTCATGGAGCGCGTGGAGCACGAGGTCGCGGCGGGTGGCCACGCATGGGTGGAGCTGAACGCGAGCGTCACGGCCCGGTGGTTCTATGTGCGGCTGGGTTACGTGGATCTCGGGGCGCGGGATGCTGAGTTCGGCGTGATCCACGCGATGCGCAAGTCGTTGGGCCGTAGGACATCGAACTGAGGCGCACCAGGGCACTTCCATGACGCCTCTCCCCTACCAGGTTCCTCACCTGCGGATATAAACGGATATTTCACTCTCTGTAACCGAGGTGACGGGCGCGGGGTTCACCTCGCCTCTCTTGGGCGGCCTCTCCGGCCGGGTCTGTGCCGGCCGAGGATCGTACCCTTCTCCCCCGCGTCTTTCTGAATGCGCCGATCGCAAGCGGCAGGATGGCACCGCCTTGGCCGCGCGCGGGCTTGTGGTGGTATCCCCCGTTCCGCCCGACATGTCCTTGTCTGCGACGGGATGCGCGGCGCGCAAGGCTCGAGTTCAGCGGCGACCGCGTCCCGAGCGCTATGCCAGGCTTCGACCCGTCGCATCAGGCGGCCCGGGTCCGCTAGCGACGTCACGTCCGCTGTGACCGGTAGCACCTGCGGCCGCGCGTCCAGGACGGCAGCGGGCCCGGCTCAGGCGTTGCCGGTCGTGACCGCTAATGACGGATGGGCTTCCTCCTCGAGCCTGGTGTGTCAGGGCCCCTGGCTCCGGCGGGCATGGCGACCTCCTCCTTCCGTAGCCCAGGGATGCAGTGGCTGCCGGGTCCGTGCGGGGGGCAGGAAGCGACGGATCTCTGTGATGCAGCGCCGCCGGGTCTCGACCGAAAGTCGTGGAGCGTCCATCGGATCGTGGTGGGGAGTCCGAGGCGAGGGGCGCGACAAGACGACGAGGTGGCAAGCCCTCGCGCTAATGGCCAGGCCGTGCGGATGGCCCGGTGAACGTGTGGTGCATCGCCTTCTACGGTGGCGGGTTCTAGGAGCAGGTCGCCGCCGGCTCTGTTTCGACGCGCTCTCCCCCGGTGGAAGACGTTGTGCGGTTGGTCCCTTGTCCTGTGCGGTGGCTCTGGAACGGTCGGTCGCGCTGCCTTGCGTGCTGTGCACGCTCCTTGAACGTGGCTTCGGGGTGCCTGCTGCCTCTCCCCTTCCTGCAGGGCTTGTGTCGGGTGTTTGGGGGGTGCTTCTTCGGGCGGTGTACATCTCGGGATGTAGGCGCGGGGTGGGGGGTGCGCGAAAGGTGTAGGGCGGGTGTCTGCTCGCGCTGGATTCGCTGGTGGGGGGTGGCGGGTCAGGATCGGGGACGTTGACCGATCTGTGTGATCGACCGATGTGGTGGGGTGGCCGATGGACTTCGATCCGCTGATGTTGGCGCGGGTGCAGTTCGCGTTGACGGCGGGGACGCATTTCCTGTTCGTGGCGCTGACGTTGGGGTTGGCGACGTTGGTGGCGTTGATGCAGACGCGGGCGACGTTGGCGCGGGGCGGGGCGGCCGTGGTGCGGGCGCGGATGGTGCGGTTCTGGGGGCAGTTGTATGTCGTCAACTACGCGGTGGGGATCGTCACGGGGCTGGTGATGGAGTTCCAGTTCGGGTTGAACTGGGGCGGGATGTCGTCGCTGGTGGGTGAGGTGTTCGGGGCGCCGCTGGCGATGGAGACGATCGCGGCGTTCTTCATCGAGTCGACGTTCCTGGGGTTGTGGATCTTCGGGTGGGACCGGTTGAACCGGTGGGTGCACCTGGGGTTGATCTGGGTGGTGACGTTGACGGCGTACGCGTCGGCGTACTTCATCCTGGTGGCCAACGGGTGGTTGCAGCGGCCGGTCGGTCATGTGATGGAGGGCGGGTCGGCGCGGCTGGTGGATGTGGGGGCGTTGCTGGGCAATCCGACGGCGGTGCTGGCGTTCGGGCATGTGCTGTTCGGGGGGTTGCTGACGGCCGGGTTCTTCATGGCCGGGGTGAGCGCGTTCCATCTGCTGCGGCGGACGGCGGAGGTGGAGTTCTTCCGGCGTTCGGTGCGGGTCGGGCTGGTGGCGGTGGTGGTGTCGGTCTTCCCGGTGGTGGTGTTCGGGGGGATGCAGTTCGCCTATCTGCAGCCGACCAAGGGTGGGGCGACCGAGCAGGGGTTGGCCGAGCAGGCCAGGTTCGTGGAGCGGTTCGGGCCGGGTGACTACCTGCCGCCGGGGCTGGCGACGGTGGGTGAGGTCGTGATGATGGCGACCTGGGGGCTGATGGCGCTGGTTGCGGTGGCGGGATTGGTGAAGCTGCCGTTTGGGCGGTGGCTGGTGCGTGGCCGGGTCTTTCATGTGGTGCTGCTGGTGGCGGTGCCGCTGCCGTATGTGGCGATGCTGGCGGGCTGGGTGTTCCGCGAGGTGGGGCGGCAGCCGTGGATGGTGTACGGGGTGCTGAAGGCCGAGGATGCGCTGTCGAAGGTGGATCCGGGGTGGATCACCGCGTCGTTCGTGGTGTTCACGGTGCTGATGGCGGTGCTGACGGTGGTGAACGGCTGGTTGCTGGCGCGGTTCGCGCGGCGGGGGCCGCAGGGGGTGCAGTTGGGGGCCGCTCCCCCGGCCGGTTCGGCGGCTGAGTCGGCGCCGGCGCTGACGCCGACGTTCTGATGGCGCCGGTGCTTGGGCGGCGGGGTTGTGGGCGTGGGGCCCGGATCGGATGAGGGAGCGGATTGATGGAGATCGTTGCGGTGGTGGTCCTGGCGGTGTTCGTCGCCGGGTACCTGGTGCTGGCCGGTGCCGACATCGGGGTGGGGATGTTGCTGCCGGTGCTGGGGCGTGATGCGCGGGAGCGGCGGTTGGTGATCGCGGGGATCGCTCCGTTCTTCCTGGGCAACGAGGTGTGGTTGGTGTCGGCGGTCGGGGTGGTCGCCGGGGCGTTTCCGGGGTTGGAGCACCGGTTGCTGGAGGGGCTGTTCCCGGTGGTGTCGGGTCTGGTGCTGGCGTGGGTGGTGCGTGACATGGGGTTGTGGCTGCGGGGCCGGGTGGAGGCGGCGGCCTGGCGTGCCGGTTGTGACGGGGCGATCGTGGTCGGCAGCTGGGGGCTGGCGTTGGCGTGGGGGTCGGTGCTGGGGACGCTGCTGGTGGCGGCGGCCGGTGAGCCGGTGTCGGGGATGAACGCCGGGACGGTGGCGGGGTTGCCGCTGGCGGCGCTGTTCGCGCTGCACGGGGCGGGGTTCGCGCGGTGGCGGTTGTCGGGGGCGCCGCTGGAGCGGGCGCGGCGGTGGCCGGGCCGGTACGCGGTGACGGGCGCGGTGCTGGTGGCGGTGGCGGTGCTGGCGGGGCTGGGGGTGCCGTGGGAGCAGGTGCGGGCCTCGGCGTCGGCGTTGACGGTGACGGCGGGCACGACGGTGGTGCTGTTGCCGGCGTTGGTGGGGGCGCAGGCGTTGGTGTGGTGGACGTTCCGGGGGCGGGTGCACTCCCCCTCCTATCTGTGACCGACCGGGTCGGGCAGGGCAGGGCGAGACGGGCAGGGCCGGGGAGCGCGGCGGTGAGGGGTGTGCGGTGAGGGGTGTGGAGCGGCGGCTGTTGGCGGCGGTGCCGCGGCGGGTGCTGGTGGTGTTGGGCGGGCTGGCGGCGGCGCAGGCTGTGCTGGTGGTGGTGCAGGCCGAGTTGCTGGTGCGGGCGGTGGCGGGGCTGGTGGTGTGGCCGTTGCCGTGGCTGGCGGGGGCGGTGGCCGGGCGCGCGGTGCTGGGGTGGGTCGCGGCGCGGGTGGCCGGTGATGCGGCGGCCTTGGTGAAGCGGGGGTTGCGGGAGGCGTTGGTGGCGCGGCCGCTGTGCGAGCAGGACGGCGGTCAGCCTGGTGGTCGGTCGGGTGGGGCGCGGGTGACGTTGCTGACGCGCGGCCTGGACTCCCTGGATGCGTACCTGGCCGGGTATGTGCCGCAGTTGGTGACCGTGGTGGTGGTGCCGGTGGTGGTGTGGGGGCGGCTGGTGGTCGCCGACTGGCCCTCGGCGCTGGTGGTGGCGGTGACGGTGCCGCTGGTGCCGGTGTTCGGGGCGCTGGTGGGGATGCGCACGGCGGCGTTGACGGGACGGCAGTGGGGGTTGCTGGAACGGCTGGGCGGGCATTTCCGTGACGTCGTGGCGGGGCTGGGGACGCTGCGCGCCTACGGCCGCACCGAGCACCAGTCGCAGGTGGTGCGGCGGCTGGCGGGTGAGCATCGGCGGGCGACGGTGGCGGCGCTGCGGGTGGCGTTCCTGTCGTCGCTGGTGTTGGAGCTGGTGTGCGCGTTGTCGGTGGCGCTGGTGGCGGTGCCGGTGGGGCTGCGGCTGTTGAACGGGTCGATGGCGCTGGCCACGGGGTTGCTGGTGCTGGTGTTGACGCCGGAGGTGTATCTGCCGTTGCGGGCGCTGGGGATGCGGTTCCATGCCAGCGCCGAGGGGGTGGCGGCGGCGCGGGCGGCGTTCGGGGTCCTGGACTCCCCCACCCCATCGCCCGTCCCACTGTTCGTCCCACCGTCCGTTCCGGCCACCGGGCAGGTGCGGGTGGCCGACCGGGCGCCGGAGATCGTGGTGGAGGACGTCACGGTGCGCTATCCGGGCCGGGAGCGGGCGGCGCTGCACCGGGTGTCGTTGCGGATCGCGCCCGGTGAACGGGTGGCGGTGGCCGGGCCGTCGGGGGCGGGCAAGTCGACATTGCTGCTGGTGGTGGCGGGGCTGGTCGCGCCGAGCGCGGGCCGGGTGCTGGTGGACGGGGTGGAGCTGGACACCGGCGACGCCCAGCAGGTGGCGGCGTGGCGGGCGCGGCTGGGGTGGGTGCCCCAGCATCCGCACCTGTTCGCCGCCTCGGTCGCCGACAACATCGCCCTGGGCGCGCCCGGTGCCGACCCGCGGCGGGTGCGGCGCGCGGCGCGGGCGGCGGTGGCCGAGGAGTTCATCGCCGCGCTGCCCGAGGGGTACGACACGGTGCTGGGTGAGGGAGGTGCGGGCCTGTCGGCCGGGCAGCGGCAACGGGTGGCGGTCGCGCGCGCGTGGCTGACGGACGCGCCGGTGATGTTGTGGGACGAGCCGACCGCGCGGCTGGACCTGGGCAGTGAACGGGCGCTGGTGGAGGCCGCCGGGCGGCTGCTGGCCGGGCGCACGGCGCTGCTGGTGGCGCACCGTCCGGCGTTGCTGGGGGTGGCCGACCGGGTGGTGCGGCTGCGTCAGGGGCGCGTGCACAGCGGTGAGGGGGTCGCGGCGTGAGCACCGGGATGTGGGGTGCGGTGCGCCCGTACACGGGGCGGCTGGTGCTGGCGGCGGTGGCGGGGACGGCCGCCGAGGTGTGCGGGCTGGGGCTGGTCGCGGCGGCGGCCTGGCTGATCGCGCGGGCGGCGCAGCAGCCGACGATGGCGGCGCTGTCGTTGGCGATCGTGGCGGTGCGGGGGTTCGCCCTGGGCAAGGGCGGGCTGCGGTATGTGGAGCGGCTGGCCGGGCACGATGTGGCGTTGCGGGCGCTGGCGGAGCTGCGGGGGCGGGTGTTCGACGCACTGGCCGCCTCCCCTGCCTCCTCTGGAACGGGCAGGGAACGCGCCGGGGAACGCACCGGCGGGCGTGCTGGCGGGCGGTTGCGGGATGGGGAGGCGTTGACGCGGCTGGTCGCCGATGTGGAGGCGGTCCAGGACCTGCTGTTGCGGTGCCTGCTGCCGACCGTCGCGGCGGCGGTGTGCGCGGCGGCGGGGGTGGCGGTGACGGCGTGGGCCTCCCCCCGCGCGGCGCTGGTGGTGGCGGCCGGGGTGCTGGCGGCGGGGCTGGTGCTGCCGCTGGTGGCGGTGGCGCGCGGTGGTCGTGCCGCCGCGCGGGCGGCGGCGGCGCGGCAGGTGCTGGCGGTGCGGGGCCTGGATGTGGTGGAGGGCGCGGCCGATCTGGCGATGTTCGGGGCGACCGGCCGGTTCGTGGCCGCGGCGGACGCGGCGGCGGCCGACCTGGAGCGGGCCGAACGGTCGATGGCGCGCCTGACCGGCGCGGTGACCGCCGCCGGGGTCGTGGTGCAGGGGATGACCGCCCTGGCGGCCGCGTGGGCGGCGATCGGCGCCGGGGGCGACCAGGTGCGGGTGGCGGTGGCGGCGCTGACGGCGTTGGTGGCGGTGGAGGCGGTGCTGCCGGTGGCGGCCGCCGCGCAACGGCTGCGGGAGGTGTGGCCCTCCTACCGGCGCGTCACCGACCTGGTCGCCGCTCCCCCGGCGCCGTCCCCGGCACGGCCGCGGCCGGTGCCGCCGGGGCCGCTGGCGGTCGAGCTGCTGGGCGTGAGCGTGGTGCACCCCGACAGCACCGCGGCGCTGCGGCGGGTGGACCTGCGCATCGAACGCGGCCGCCGCGTCGCGATCGTGGGCGCCAGCGGCGCGGGCAAGAGCACCCTGCTGGCGGCTGCGGCGGGCCACCTGGCCCCCACCTCGGGAACGGTACGGCTGGCCGACCACCCCCTGGACGCCTACGCCCCCGCAGGCCTGCGGGCGGCGGTGCGGGGCCTGACCCAGGACGCGCACGTGTTCGCCGGAACCCTGCGCGCCAACCTGCTGCTGGCCCGCCCCGACGCCACCGACGCCCAGCTGGCGACCGCGGCGCGCCGGGCCCGGCTGACCGAGGTGGTGCAGGCACTGCCCGAGGGCTGGGACACCATGGTCGGCGCGGGCGGGGTGGGCCTGTCGGGCGGGCAGCGGCAACGGCTGCTGCTGGCGCGGGCCCTGCTGTCCGATCCGCCGGTGCTGCTGCTGGACGAACCCGTGGAGGCCCTGGACGTCGCCTGCGCCGACGAGGTGGTGACCGACCTGCTGTCAGCGCCCGGCGGCGGAACGCTGCTGCTGGTCACCCACCGGCTGGCGGCGCTGCGGCACGCCGACGAGGTGGTGGTGATGGACGGCGGCCAGATCGTGCAACGCGGCCACCACGACGAGTTGTGCGCCCGCCCCGGTCCCTACCGGGACCTGTGGGAGGCCGAACTGCTCACCGCCTGAGGCCCACTGGACCCAAAAAGGCAGGACGGCGCCCGGCGGTGTTGCGGGCGGGGCGCCGCGTGAGGTGGCATAAACGTTCCTGCAAGGGGTAAAGCCGCGTCATCTGTCAGTGGTTTTGGGAAGGGAGCGATTGATATGCCGGTTCTGCGGAACCTGCCTGCGGCCCTGCGGCCGGTGCCCCGCACGGCGCGCGCGGCCTGGGAGAAGACGCGGGACCGTGCCGCCGAACTCACCACCCGGCTGCGCCGTCGCACCGCACAATCTGACGAGTCTTCTTCCGGTGCTCCCGCCGAAACATCCGCCGAAGCACCCGCCACGGACACCACCAACAAGCCCACCACCAAGCCGGCCCCCAAGGCGGCTGCTGAGTCGGCTCCAGAGTCGGTCGGCCGTTCCACCGAAAAGGCAGCCCAAAAGACGCCGGAGAAAACCACGGGCTCGGTTGCCGGAAAGAAGACGGAAGAGCCCCAGAAGGACCAGAAGGCGAACAAGGACCAGAAGGCGGAGAAGAGCGAAAAGCCCGCCGCGCAGGCGGTGCGCAAGCCTCCCGCCAAGCAGGCCGGGACCACCCGCACCCCCGCCAAGAAGAACGCGGTGGCCGGTGGACCCGACGGCAAGGACACCGGTGGGGACCTGAACGGCATGGCCAAGCAGGACCTGTACCGCCGGGCCCAGGAACTGGACATCCCGGGCCGTTCCAAGATGAGCAAGGAGCAGCTCGCCGAGGCGATCCGCCGCGCCGACCGTTCCTGACCAGCAGCGACGCCGCCGGACGCTCCCCCTTGTCAACGCGACCGGCCGGCGCCGCGCCGGTGAATCCCGGCCCCACCTCCCGGCCCTCCCTTCCAGGGGACCTCCGCCACCTTGAAGTCGCAGGTCAAAGCGCTGGTGTTCCGGTCTGCCGGGGGTGTTCACGCTGGTCGTGGCGGCAGTCTGCGGACAAGGTCGTCCGTCGGTGCGGTCGGCTCGCAGGGCGTCACGGCGCAGCCGCGTTGGCGGGTGTGCGCGCCTGCTGCCACGGGAATCGTCACGCAGTCGGCACCTCTCGCGGGGCGGGGCGGGATCCCCTTGCATCATGGTCGGCTGTATGGGCTCCATACAGAGGTTCAACGGCCGCCGCGTGTACCTCACGCTCGGCACCGGCGCGTCGGCCTGGGAACGTGTGCCATGACTGTGGAGAAGACAGCCCTCCGGATGTACCTTGCCCGGCACGGCGTCACCGTGGAGGCCGAGCGAGTCGGGCGCAGTGGTTCGGGCCACCTGTACTACTACAACGACGCCGCTGGCGTCCCCCGCCAGTACCTTGACGGGCCGGGCGCACCCACCATCTTCGTCACCTACGATCCGGTCCGGCCCTACCGGGCCGTCCATGTGAGCTGGGCGGTCGCGGTGATCTGCAAGACGGCTCTCGCGCTGGTCGCCGAGGTGCTTGTGCTGCTGCTCTGCGCGTGGATGTCCTTTGGCCTGCTCTGGTAGCGGCGCTTGAGAATGAGGAGCGTGCCTGCCAAGCCCGGCGGTTAGCCCCGCACCCATGGCCCCGCACCGCAATTCATCAGTTCCGGTGATGCGGTTTTGTTGCTTTGTCGTCTGGTGTCCGGGGCCGTGCCGCCAAGCTGCCGGGGTCGAGGTCGATTGCCTCGCCCCCGGCCCCGTGAACACCGAGCCCTCGCCGAAGCCGTGCTCACTGTCCCCGGCACCATCGTCTTCACCCCCTGGACAACACCGGGTCTGAGGTGTCGGCGTCGGCGCAGCCGTGGACGCGCCGGGCAGCGCCTACGGCCGTCGGGACTGGGGCGGTCCAAGGCGGCGAACTCTGGCACAAGGGGATCGCGCCGGATGGGATGACGTGGCTGGTGACCGGCCGCGGCTTGCAGGCGGTGGGGCATGGTTGCCCACGTGACGCCGTGCGCCCGGTTGCGGGAACGCATGGGAACGTATCGACGCGCGGCGTCCCTACGAGCTTTTGTGTCTCTTGCCCGCCTGGATGCCCGGCCCTCATCGCGCTGAAGCGCTGCCAGCTGGGTGGCGTTGCGGCGGGGGCTGGTGGGGTCAGTCTTCGGGCAGCAGCGGTCCCAGGGGGCCCAGGTCCAGGTTGAGGTCGCTGTCGTCGAGGTCGAAGTGGTCTTTGAGGCGTTCCATGGCCTCCTCCAGCCGCATCAGCGCGATCCCCAGCTTCTCGATCTGCTCGGGGGTGAGGCTGCCGTCCTCCACACGGCGCAGCGCCTGGCGTTCCATGAGCTGGCGGATCAGTTCGACCACGGTCAGGACCAGCTTCACCAGGTCGCGTTCGACCGTTTCGGGGTCGGAGCGCAGCCGCTGCATCACTCCGCTGGAGGCGGGCACGCCGCGGACGGCGCGGGCCTGGAGCGGCTCGGCGGCGCTGACCGCCTCCTCCAGTGCGTCCTCCAGCGCGTCGGCCAGGCCGCGGCCGGTGAGGGTGTCGGTGAACGCCTCGGTGGTGTCGGCGTCGCGGACGGCGACCTGCCCGGTGACCGGACGCTCCCCCGCCGGCCGTCGTTCAGGCGTCCGTGACGCGGCGGGCCGCTTGGCGGCCTGCTGGTCCGGCTGCCCGTCCGGCGGACCGCTCGGCTGCCCGCCGGGTCGTTCAGCGGGCAGTTCGGTGGGGCGGTGGGGATGGTGGGTCACCGTGGATCCTCCTGGGGGCCGTGCCGCACCGGGTGCCGCACGACCTGCTGCTGGGACTGCTCGTGGGCCTGCTGGAAGGGCTGCTGGAGGTCGGCGCGGACCGTGGTGATCAGGGCGCGCAGCGACACCTGCACCAGGTCCACCTCGGCGATCGAGATGACCAGGTCGCCGGTGATGACCACACCCCCGGCCAGCAGCCGGTCCAGCAGGTCCACCAGTGCCACCCGTTGGGCCGGGGCGGGCTCGCCGATGTCCAGGTCGACCGGCATCAGGCGTCCGCCCGGGTCGTCTCGGCGGTGTCGATGAACGAGTAGGGCGGCCAGGGCCCGGTGACCTCCACCGTGATGCCGGTCAACCGCTGCTCGATGGCGCGGGCGACCGCAGTGAACCCCTCCACCTGCTCATCGTCCAGCAGGTAGGCGGTGTTGAGGATCTGGGTGCCCTCCCGCCCCGACAGGCGCGGGTCCTGGGCCGGGTGGTGGCGGGTGGCGACCGCGTGGTCGGCGAGTTCGGCGTGGATGGCCTCAGCCTGCTGGGCGATGCGGCGGGAGGCGTCCTGGCGCTGGCGGCGCTGGCGCTGGCGCCGCATCAGGTACGCGGTGCCCGCGCCCTGCGCCGCCTCACCCGCCCCCGCGACCCGGTCC
>NZ_BCQR01000182.1 GCF_001552175.1 Actinomadura kijaniata NBRC 14229 | reverse complement strand
GTCCCGATCCCCCTGCGCTCCATGGCGTCGATGCGGATGTACGTCGAGTACGCCCTCGGGTGCGAGCCCGACGACGTGTACTGGAACGCCGCCGACCCCGGCTGGGCGTACGGCCTGTACTTCGCGGTCATCACCCCGTTGATCATGGGGCGGACCAGCCTGCTGCTGCGCGCCCCGTTCTCCCCCGAGCTGACCTGGCGGGCGCTGGAGCGGTTCGGGGTCACGAACTTCTCGGCCGCCCCGACCGTCTACCGCGCCCTGCGCAACTCCGGGACCGTCCCGGCGGGGCTGCGGCTGCGCCGCTGCTCCTCGGCGGGCGAGCCGCTGACGCCCGACGTGGTCGAGTGGGCGGAGCGGGTCCTTGGCCTACCGGTCCTGGACCACTACGGCCAGACCGAGTCCAGCATGATCGTCGCGAACGCCTGGCACCCCGACCTGCGCGGCGAGACCCGGCCCGGCTCGATGGGCCGCCCGCTGCCCGGCTTCGCCGTCGAGGTGCTGGACGCCGAGCGCGACGAGCCCGCCGCGCCCGGCGAACGCGGCCGGGTCGCGGTGGACCGGACGGCGAGCCCGCTGTTCTGGTTCACCGGCTACCGGGACGCCCCCGAGCGCACCGCCGAGCGGTTCTCCGCCGACGGCCGCTGGTATCTCACCGGCGACCTGGCCTCCCGCGACGCGGACGGCTACCTGTACTTCGGCTCCCGCGACGACGACGTGATCCTGATGGCGGGGTACCGGATCGGGCCGTTCGAGGTGGAGTCGGTGCTGACCCGCCACGAGGCGGTGGCGGAGGCGGCGGTCGTCGGCGTCCCGGACGAGCTGCGCGGCGAGGTCCTGGTCGCCCACATCGTGCCGCGCGACGGCGTCGAGCCCGACGACGCCCTGGTCGCCGAGCTCCAGCGGCTCGTCAAGAGGGAGCTGGCCGCGCACGCCTACCCGCGCCGGGTGACGTTCGTGCCGGAGCTGCCGAAGACCCCCAGCGGCAAGGTCCAGCGGTACCTGCTGCGCCGGCGGGGCTGACCGGCCGGTCAGGGGGAGGGCTCGGCCAGCCAGACGTCGACGTTGTAGGTCCAGGTGCCGTGCGGCGGGCTGACCAGGGTGTGGCCGTCCTGCCGCGCGCGCAGCCTCAGCGCGTGGCGGGGCCGGCCGTAGGGCGCGACGTCGTCGGGTTTCGCGCCCAGCACGACGGGCGTCCGGCCCGCCGCGCGGATCCGGCCGATGATCCGCCGCACGTCGTCGGGCCGGGCCCCCGCCACGGTGCGGGCGGCCGGCCGGCCGCACATGCCCCGCACGACCTGGCTGAACCGTTCGCCGGTGAGCTTGTCCACGATCACCACGGACCGCCTCCCGTCGCCGATCTGGCGGCACAGCCCCGCCACGCCCGCGACCGAGCCGCGTTCGACGGGCGGGTAGAACGACGGGATCGCCATCCCCAGCGCCGGGACCGCCAGCACCGTCACGGCGCCGACCGCCGCCGCGCGGGTGGCGCGCGGCCCGTGCCCGTTGCGCCGGTAGGCCCGCACCGCCCGGGCCGTCGCCCACAGCGCGATCAGCAGCAGGCCGGGGATCACGACCGGCAGGAAGCGCCGCGATGCCCACGGCTGATCGGGGGTGATGCCCGGCCGCCACAGCGTCGTCACCGACGTCCAGGCGACCACCGCCAGCGGCAGCAGCCACTGCGGGTCGCGGCCGCGCAGCAGCCGCCGCGCCAGCAGCGCCGACCCGATCGTCGCGGCGAGCAGCGCGGGCACGCCGGCGTACCAGGCCACCCAGATCAGCGAGTTCTCGTAGTACTGGCGCGCGCCGTCGACCGGCAGCTTCTCGAACCGCTGGAGGAACTCGATGTAGGCGGCGGTGTCCTTGTCCGGCTGCGTCACCGGCACCCGCACGACCGTCTGGACCAGCGGCCGCACCGCGAACCCGACCGTCACCAGGACGGTCAGCACGGCCGCCGCCGTCGGGAACGGCGGTCGCGCCAGCCGCCCGGCCGCGCGCAGCAGCACCGGGCCGGTCCGCCGGTTCCGCAGCGCCAGGACCAGCGCCGCCGTGAGCACCACGGTCGCCGCGCTGATCATCAGGAGGGGGTCGAGGGAGTCGCTCAGGTACTCCAGGTAGGGCCGCGACAGCACGAACCCCTCGGCCAGCCCGGCGCCCGCGCCCAGCAGCAGCCCGCCGCCCAGCGCGTACCCGACCCGCCGGGAGAACGGCGTCGGCACGCCCCACGCCACCCCGGTCACCGTCAGCAGCCCGGCGAACGCCAGCACCGGCAGCACGTCGCGCAGCCCGTCGATCCGCACCAGCACGATCAGCCCGAGCGCCAGGCCCGCCAGGAACGCCCGGCCGCGCGCCGCCGCGACGTCGGCGTTCCGCGCGTCGTGCAGCAGCGACAGCCCGCCGAGGAACAGCAGCAGCGCGACCAGCTCGCTGTAGCTGGACCGCGCGGCCCACAGCATCGGCAGCGTCACCGCCAGCAGCAGCGCCGCCGCCGGGGCCCAGCGGGGCCCGACCAGCCGCGCCGCCAGCCCGCCGAACGCCACCACCGCGCACGCGCCCAGCACCGGCGCGACCGCCAGCAGCCCGGTCATCCCGCCCAGCCAGTGGCCCAGCGCCAGCACCATCGGCAGGCCCGCCATGAACTGCGGGACGATCGACTCGCCCCGCTGGTAGAACGCCGGGCTGCCGTAGGTCAGCGCCGGGTCGCCGCCGCCGAACGCCGCCCGGTCCTGCGGGATCGGCAGCGACCCGTGCTCGCTCAGCCAGACCGCGAACTGCACGTAGGAGGCCGGATCGCGGCGCGGCACGATCTGCTCGGAGACCAGCGCCAGCTCGACGACCAGGAACACCAGCCCGACCGCCAGCACCCCCGCGGTCGCCCAGCGGGGCGTCCCCACCGGCTCGCGCGCGGCCGGCCCGGGGCGTTCCCGCAGACCGAGCCAGAGCGCCCCGGCGGCCAGCGGCAGGAACAGCCCGATCACCGGCAGCGGCCGGAACCATCCGGCCATCAGCAGCGGCAGGGACACCGCCAACCACGCGACGATCAGCAACGCCGGCGCGACGCTGATGCGCGTGAGCACTCGCCCGGCGCCCATCGGTCCTTCTCCCCTGGTGGTTACGGCATCGGTCCGGCGCGTGCGGCCGGGGTTCCGAGCGTATAGGGCCCGGAACGGTGCCAGTGCGCCTCCGGCACACGGTCCGCGGCCGCGCCCCGCCGTCGCGGCGGTGCGGGAAGGCGATCCGTGTTTGTACCCTCATACGGATTCCCAGGCGCCGGAGAGACGGGACAGTGGACGGTCAGGTGAGCGGAGACGAGACGGCGGTCGCCGAGGGCCCGCCCGCGGCCTCCCCCGGCGGCGGGGCCGCCGCGCCGGGGCGTCCCGGTCCCGGGGACCGCCCGCACGCCCGGCTGCCCGCGGTGTTCGCCGCCCTCTTCGCGGCGCTGTACTGCGTCCACTCGCTGATGCGGCACGCCCTCCTCCGCAGCACCGGCTACGACCTGGGGATCTTCGAGCAGGCGGTGCGCGGCTACGCGGAGTTCCGCGCGCCGATCGTGCCGCTGAAGGAGCCGGGCTTCCACCTGCTCGGCGACCACTTCCACCCGTGGCTGGCGGCGCTCGGGCCGCTGTACCGGCTGTGGCCGGACGCCCGGCTGCTGCTGGTCGTGCAGGCCGTGCTGATCGCGGTGTCGGTGGTCCCGGTCGGCCGGCTGGCGATCGACCGGCTGGGCGTGCGGTCCGGCGTCGCCGTGATGGTCGCCTACGGGCTGTCGTTCGGGTTGCAGGGCGCGGTCGCGTTCGACTTCCACGAGATCGCGCTGGCGGTGCCGCTGCTGGCGTTCGCGATGGTCGCGCTGGTGGAGGAGCGCTGGCGGGCCGCCGCGCTGTGGACGCTGCCGGTCCTGCTGGTCAAGGAGGACATGGGCCTGGTCGTCGCGGCGGTCGGGGCCTACCTGCTGCTGCGCCGCCGGTGGCGGCTGGGCGCGGCGATGCTCGGCGGCGGGTTCGCGGCCATCGCGGTGATCGTCCTGGTGCTGATCCCGCTGTGGAACCCGAAGGGCTACGCCTACTTCGGCAGCGTGTCGGGCGGCGGCATGGTCCACGGCTCCCCCGGGGCGGGCGGCGACCTGCTGGGAACTCTGCTCGGCTTCCCCGCCAGCCTCGTCGAGCACCCGCAGAAGCTGTGGCTGCTGTGGATGCTGGGCGTGGTGACGGCTTTCGCGGCGCTGCGCTCGCCGATCACGCTGATCGCGCTGCCGTTGGTCGGCTACCGGCTGGTCTCCACGATCCCCCTGCACTGGAGCACCGAACGCGTCCACTACAACGCGATCCTCATGCCGATCCTGTTCGTGGCGCTGGTCGACGCCGTGGTCCGGATGCGGGGCGGCGCGCGCCGCCCCGTGCGGACGTACGCGCGGTTCGCCGTCCCCGCGGCGCTGGCAATCTCGCTGGTGAGCCTGCCGGGGACCGAGTTCGGCAAGATGTTCTCGCCGTCGTTCTGGACGACGACCCCGCACGTCACCGCGGCCCGCCAGGTGCTGGCCATGGTCCCCGACGACGCCCGGGTCGCCGCCTCCAACTTCCTGGCCCCCCAGCTCACCGGCCGCGCCGAGGTGGTGCTGTTCCCCAACGTCACCCGGGCCCCCATGGACTGGGTGGTCGTGGACACCAGGCGCCCCTCGGTGGTGCCGGTGCCCCCCGACCAGATCCCCGCCGCCATCGCCGCGCTGCCCGGCCAGGGCTTCCGCCTGGTGGCCGACCGCGACGGCGTCCAGCTCTGGCACCGCCGCTGAGAACCCCCGCACGACCCCGAGGAGTCCGCCATGCTCGCCATCACCCTTGAGAACGTGCGCGTCTTCCTGCACGTCCTGGCCGCGACGATCTGGGTGGGCGGCCAGCTCACCCTGGGCGCGCTGGTTCCCGCGCTGCGCGGATACGAGGGCGTCACCAAGGTCGCCGCCAACCGCTTCAACCTGGTCGCCTGGCCCGCGTTCGGCGTCCTGCTGCTGACCGGCATCTGGAACATGCAGGCCGCCGGGTTCTCTGGCCCCGCCGCGATGACGCTCAACGTCAAGCTGGGCTTCGTGGTGCTGTCGGGCGTCTCGGCGTTCCTGCACGCCCAGGCCAGGACCCCGAAGGGCCTGGCGATCTGGGGCGCGCTGGGGCTGGTCGGCGCGCTGGCGGCGCTGTTCTTCGGCGTCCAGCTCGGCTAGCCGGGCCCCGGGGGCGCCGTCCCGCCACCTGATCACGCTGGTTAGTTTGGGGGTGTGCGGGGACTCGGGGGATGGTTTCGGTGGTTCGGGGACGGCGGGTCACGGTGGGGCGGCGCGGGACTGGCCGTGATCGGCGCGGCCGTGCTCGCGATGGCCCTCGTCTGCGTCCAGGGGCCGTCCTACGCGGTCCCGAAGACCGGGGGCTGGCGCTGGCTGGACCTCCGCCCCTCCGCCCTGACGACCCTGCTGCTGTGCTGGGCGGTGATGGCGTTCGGCGCGACGGGCGTGTACCTGGCCCTGCGCGGGCTGCGCCTGGGCTGGCGGCCCTCCCCGACCCGGCTGCTGGTCGCCGGGCTGGTCGTCACGGGGGTGCTGGCCGTCCTGCCGGTGGCGGGCTCCACCGACCTGCTGAGCTACGCCCTGTACGGACGTGAGGCGGTGCTCGGCCTCGACCCGGCCGTCGCCGTCCCGCAACAACTGATCGACGCGCATGACCCGGTGGCCCGCTTCGCGCCGCGCGCCTGGCGGAAGACACCATCGGTCTACGGCCCGCTGGCCAACGGCCTGTTCTGGCTGGTGGCGCTGCTCGGCGGCGCCTCCATGGCCGCGATCACCTTCCTGCTCAAACTGGTGATGGCGGCGGCCTTCGCCGGAACGGCCCTGGTCCTGGACCGGATCACGGCCGCCGACCCCGACCGCCGCCGCCGCGTCCACCTGCTGTGGACGCTGAACCCCCTCATGCTGTGGGCCGGGGTGGTCAGCGCCCACGTGGACGTCCTGGCCGCGCTCCTGATGGCGGCGGGCCTGCTGGCGTTCCACCTGCGCGACCGCGCGCCCGTCCCGTTGCTCCTGCTGACGGGGGCGCTGCTGGGCGCGGCGGCGGCGGTGAAGGCCCCGTTCGCCCTGGCGGGCCTGGCCCTGGCCTGGACCCAGCGCCGATCCCTCCGCGCCCTGGCGGCCCTGGCCCTGGGAGCCGTGGCGGCGATCGTCCCGGCCTACCTGCTGGCGGGGCAGGCGACGTTGCAGGTGATGTTCACGAAGCTGGACGGCATCTCCCCCATCAGCCCGTGGCGCTGGCCGGTGAAATGGGCCGCCGACGCCTCCTGGACCGTGACCCACGAGACCCTGGGCTGGACGGCGACGGCCCTCCTGTTCGTCCTGCTGGCCTGGCGCGCCCCGAAGGCCCACGAGGACTTCCCGGAGATCCGCCCCCTGTTCGTCCTGTGCGCGGCATGGCTGCTGGCCTCGCCGCTGCAACGCCCGTGGTACGACGCCATGCTCTTCCCGCTCCTGGCCCTGATGCCGGCCAGCCGCCTGGACGCCCTCCTGCTGTTCCGCAACGCCGCCGCCGAATCGGGCCAGATCCCGGGCGTGGTCCCCTACCGCCACTGGCCCCTGAAGAACTTCGGCGTCTACACCTACTGGTACGTGTCCGGAGCGATGCTGGCCTTCCTGGCCACCATCGCAGCAGCCCTACCCCTCCCCACCCACCGAACCAACGGGAACGGCACGGCCCGGCGTCGGTGAGGTGGGGGTTTGGGGATTTGGTGAATGGTCTTGGGGCTCGTGGTTAACGTGGCTGGTATGTGGCCGGCGGATTCGGGTGGAGATGACCTCGGGTGGGCTTGTGTCGATGTCGAGACGACCGGGTTGGACTCGTTGGCGGATCGGGTGCTGGCGGTCGGTGTCGTCGTGCTCGGGGCCGGGGGCGAGTTCGAGGGTGAGTTCAGTTCGCTGGTGAATCCGGGGGTCGATCCGGGGCCCGTCGAGGTGCACGGGATCACCGTGGAGCGGCTTTCGGGGGCTCCGTTGTTCTCGGAGGTGGCCGGGGAGGTCGCGCGGTTGCTCCGGGGGCGGGTGATGGTCGCCCACAACGCCGAGTTCGACTACGAGTTCCTCGCCGCCGAGTTCGCGCGGGCCGGGGTCGAGCTTCCCGTCGAACGGTGGCTGTGCACGCTGTCGCTGAACCGGCGGATCCGGCCGCCGGTCGGGGATCTGCAGTTGGGGACGCTCGCCGCGCACTACGGGGCCGAGCACCGGCGGGCGCACGACGCGTTGGAGGACGCCCGGGCGCTGGCGGGGGTGCTGCGGGGGTCGCTGGCGGCGGCGGATCAGGGCGGGGTCGCGTTGCCGCTGGTCAGTTGCCGGGCGCGGCGGGCGCGCAGGCCGCCCAGCATCCCCAAGACCCCGTGCCCCTACCGGAGCCCGGGGCGGATGGACGAGGGCGGGCCGCTCGTCCAGGGGATGAAGGTCGCCATCACCGGGGAGACCGTCATGCCCCGGGAGAAGCTGGTCGAGCGGGCCGTCGCGGTGGGGCTGAACGTCATGGGGTCCGTCAGCCGCAACACGAGCGTGCTCGTCACCAACGACCGGGGGCTGGAGACCGCCAAGGCGCGCCGGGCCGCGGAGGAGGGCGTTCCGGTCGTGGACGAGGGCACGTTCCTGCGGTTGCTGGACGACGTGCGGCCCGGCGTGCCCGCCGAGTCGGTCAGGGCGTGACCGTCACCCGCAGGCCCGGCAGGTCGGGGACGGTGTAGTCGCCGGGGGCCGGGTCCAGGGCGGCGGCCAGGGTCTCGCTGGCCGTGCCGGGAAGCGCGATCTCCAGGGCTCCGCCGGACTCCCGGTAGGAGAACGCGGGGCCGGGGACGAACACCACGTCGCGGGGCGTGTCGCCGGTCAGGGTCAGCCGCCGGCCGTGCGGGATGCGGGCGGGCAGGACGCGGGCCAGCTGCGGGACGTGCTGGGCGCCGAACTCCAGGCGGAGGCCGTCGCCGGTGGCGTCGGCCTCCAGGTGGTGGAAGAACAGGTAGCCCGTTCCCGAGCCCTCGCGGCGGGAGCCCTCGCGCAGCGTCCCGGCCACCTCCGGGTGGTCGGCCAGGGAGGCGCGGTCCATGTCGGTGACGAGGACGGGCAGGTGGGGCTCCAGGGCGCTGATCAGGCCGCGCACGTGCCAGGACTGGGCCGCCTGGATCTCGTCGGAGGTGAGGCCGACGAACTGGAGGAACGTGACGCGGCCCCGCTCGGTCTCGACCTCGCCGAGTTCGGGGTCGGGGACGAACGCCCCGGCGCGGACGCGGGAGCCGGGGCGGTCCGGGTCGATCGGGTGCGGGTACTCGATGTAGTGGCCGGCGGCGAAGTCGTTGCCGCTGCGGGAGACGTAGGCGGCCAGGCCCTCCAGGGCGGCCAGCGCCCAGTCGGGGGCCTCGGTCTCGGCGGCGGCGCGCGGGACGCGGAGGGTGAACTCGTAGCCGCGCTCCTCGAACGGGGCCGTCAGCGCGTAGCCGATCATGTGCCAGTGCGGCACGGGCTCGGCGCGGCGGTAGATCGCCATCGAGTTCGTCACGAACTGGCCCACCGGCATCGGGCCCACCGGCCGGTAGGGAACGGGGGCGTGCCACTCGAGGCGCTCGACGTCCGGATAGCGCTGTCTGAGCAGCGCGTCGATGGCGTCCCAGCCCTCGTGGTTCATCATGGTCGCTCTGACCTCCTGTGTGGCGGGGTGCTGCGACCCTAGTGCCGCCGGTCGCCCGCCGTCGCGGAGCGGCCGGGATCAGGGCAGGGAGATCGGGGTGCCGGTCAGCCAGCGGGCCAGATGGGGGCGGTCGACCAGCAGCAGGCCGCACAGGGCCGCCTCCTCGGCGGCCTGGCGGGTGAAGCCGCTGGAGGCGACGAAGACGCCCCGGTGGCCGTCGTAGGTGGCGTTCAGCGCGCCGATGAAGTTGCGGACCTCGGGGGCGCCGATCGGCTTCGACCAGCGTTTGCACTGGACGGCCACCGGCTTGCGGTCGGGGTCGCGGGCGGTGATGTCGACGCCCCGGTCGCCGGCCCCGCCGAGGACGCGGACGTCGGTGAAGCCGTCGCGGCGGAGCAGTTCGGCGATGTGCTCCTCGAACTGCGTCCCGGTCATCCGGTCGACGACCTCCAGCCGGCTGTTGGCCGCGAAGATCGCGTGGCGCTCCCGTTCGGCGAGCCGGGCCAGGTGGTAGCTGCATCCGATGATCGCCGCCAGGCCGAGGACCAGGCAGAGCGCGGTCAGGACGGGGTGGGCCGCCACGGTCCGGCCGAACACGGCCGTCGTCAGGACGCCGGCCCCGGTGGCGATCAGAGCGAGCTTGACCGTCGAGGGCGGTCGTTTCCGCCGCGGCGGCGGGTAGCCGGGATAACGCTGCATGGGCACCTCCGGCGACATGGAGTCCACCAAGGGTGACACCTCGTGGTGATCGTTGGTCAGGGCGAGGCTGGTTCCGGACAGAGCCGGAGGCGGACGCGCGCGTGAACCTTCCCCGTGGGGCCGGAGTCGGAAAAGATGTCGGTGTCACCCCTGTGGTCTTTGAGGATCCCCCTGTCCCGCGGAACGGAGCGTCGCTCGCGTATGCGCATGAAGTTGGCCGGTCTGGCCGTCCTGGTGTCATCCCTGTCCGCGTCGCTGGTCGCCGCCCCCGCGGCGGAGGCCGCGGCGAAGCCCACGCTGCGTTACGGAGCCAAGGGCAAGTACGTCAAGTACGTGCAGGAGCGGCTGCGCGCGCTGCACTACGCTCCCGGCAAGGCCGACGGGAAGTACGGCACGGACCTGCGGTTCGCGGTGCTGGCGTTCCAGAAGGTCAACGGGCTCGCGCCGAACGGGACCGTCGGCAAGCGCACGTGGGCGGCGCTCGCCAGGCCGAAGGCGCCGGCGCGGATCGTCTCCGGGGGCGCGGCGAACCGGGTGGAGATCTCCAAGAAGCGGCAGCTCGTCGTGGTCTACAAGGGCGGCCGGGTCCAGCTGATCACGCACACCTCGACCGGCAGCGGCAAGCGGTACTGCCACCAGGGCAGGTGCGAGGTGGCCCGGACGCCGTCGGGGAACTTCCGCGTCTACCGGAAGATCAACGGCTGGCGGCACGCGCCGCTGGGCGACCTGTACAAGCCGGTCTACTTCTACCGGGGGTACGCGCTGCACGGCTCGCCGAGCGTCCCGCTGTACCCGGCCTCGCACGGGTGCGCGCGGCTGCCGATGCGGCACACGGCGGACCTGGTGTTCCGGATCGTGCCCATCGGGACCGCCGTCTACGTGCGCTGACGGGCGGGGTCGTACGCCCGCCGCGTCCGTGTGTGCCGGTCACCCGGGGGTCGTCGGAAGGCTCCGGCTCGGTGTGCACGGACGCGGCGGGCGTTCTCAGTACGGAGTGATTACTCTCCGCGACCATCTCATTACCTTGACCGGTGATCGTTAACCCTGGTCGGGGGTTTTTCCGCCGGAAGTTTTCAGAGGACGCGGCGCAGGTACGCGTCCGGGGCGCTCAGGAAGCGGCGGTGGTGGTCCACGAGGTCCAGCTCGTCCCAGCCGACCCGGCGGGCGCCGTGCGGGCCGATCTCGACGATGTCGGCGCCGGGGGTGGCGGCCAGGACCGGCGAGTGGGTCGCGCAGATGACCTGGGCGCCGGACCCGCCGAGCTCGTGCATGAGGGAGACCAGGCCGAGGGAGGCGGTGAACGACAGCGCGGACTCCGGCTCGTCGAGGAGGTAGAGGCCGGGTTCGCGGAGCATCGCCTCGAAGATGGTCAGGAACCCCTCGCCGTGGCTCTGGGTCAGCACGTCCTCCGTCCAGTAGCCGGGCAGGCCGGAGACCTTCTCCGCCAGTTCGAGGGCGGTCTCGGCGCGCAGGAAGAACCCCTTGCGGCGGTTGCGGGGGCCGCCGAGCATCCGGGCCCCGCGGACGGTCAGGTCGGTGTGCAGGACCTCGCCGAGCGGGGTGCGGGGGGTGGTGCCGGCGTACTTGCGGCCCGCGCGGCCTCCCCGGGAGTCGAGCCCGAACGCGTCGGCGATCGCCTCGACGAGGGTGGACTTGCCCGAGCCGTTCTCCCCGACCAGGAACGTGACGGGGCGGGTGAACTCCAGCCCCTCGCCGAACAGGTCGGCCACGCACGGGACCGTGAACGGCCACCGTGCGCGGTCGGCGGGCGGGACGAGCTCGTCGGGGACACGGACGCGTTCGAGGAACATCGGGGGGCCTGACATGTCGCGTACGGGTGGACCCGATCAGCCTAGGAGCCCCGCCGCCCCGGTCGGGACGGCGGGGGCGCGGTGTCACGAGGGCAGGGCGCGCTCGACGGCGGCGGCGACCAGGGAGTCCAGGCGTTCGGCCGGGAACACCTCGGGAAGGGTCAGGCGCTCCAGGATCAGCCAGTTGAGGGCGAGGTGGAGCAGCTCGACCGTGGTGGTGTCGCCGGGCAGGCCGGAGGCGACGTGGGCGGCGACGTTGGTCTCGATGTCGGCGCGGATGGTCGCGGTGAGGACGTCGCGCAGGCCGGGGCGGCGGGTGGCCTCCAGGCGGAGTTCGAGCAGGGCGAGGTAGCCGGAGCGGTAGTCGGCGACGCGGTGCACGACCGTGCGCATGACCGCGGTGAGGCGCTCGCGGGGCTCGTCGGCGGCCAGGGCCTCGGCGAATCCGGGGACGGCGGCGAGGTCGTCGCCGGGGGCGGGCTGGAGGCGTTCGTAGACGCGGCCGCCCACCTGCATGAGCAGGTCGTCGCGGTTGGCGAAGTAGTTGGAGGCGGTGCCGACGGGGACGTCCGCCTCGGCGTCCACGGCGCGGAACGTCAGCCCGCGCATGCCGTCACGGGCGAGCACCTCGATGGCCGCGTCGACGAGGGCCTGCCGACGTTCCGGGTTCTGCCGCATGGAGCCTCCTGGTTCGGGGGGTTGACACCACTACAAGCAGAGTACTACGTTCAAATCACTTCAAGTGAAGTACTTTGAATGGAGTGATCTCATGCGCGCACTGGTGTACTACGTGGCGGTGACGCTGGACGGCTTCATCGCCGCGCCGGACGGGCGCGCGGACTTCTTCCCGTGGGCCGCCGACATGATGGAGTACTGCAACGAGCGCTTCCCGGAGACGGTGCCGACGGCGTTCCGGGGCCCCGCGGGCCTGGAGAACGTGCCGAACCGGCGCTTCGGCACGGTGCTGATGGGGCGCGGCACCTACGAGGCGGGGCTGGCGACGGGGGCCGCCAGCCCCTACGCCCACCTGCGCCAGTACGTGGTGTCGTCGCGGCTCGGCGGGGCGGCGTCCGACGAGGTGACGGTGGTCGGGGAGGACCCGGTCGCGTTCGTCCGCCACCTCAAGCGGGAGAGCGACCGGGACATCTGGCTGTGCGGCGGCGGCCGCCTGGCCGGGACCCTGCTCGACGAGATCGACGAGCTGGTGGTCAAGCGCTATCCGATCGTGCTCGGCGCGGGGGTCCCGATGGTCGATGGCCCCTTCGGGCCGCGGTCGTTCACCCCGCGGGAGGCCCGTTCCTTCGGCAACGGCGCCACCCTCACGACCTCGGTCGCGGGCTGACGCCCCGGCGCGAGGGCCAGGCAGACGAACGGCACGGAGCAGGGAGGGACGCATGCGAAAGCTCGTTTACCCGATCGGGGTCACCATCGACGGGTACATCGCGGGACCGGACGGGGACCTCGGCTTCTTCCCCATCGACGCGGACGTGGTGACGTTCCTGGCCGAGCGGCACCCGGACACGCTGCCCTCGGCGCTGCGGGAGCGGCTCGGGATCGCGGGGGGACCCCGGCGGTTCGACACCGCCGTGATGGGGCGGGGCGCCTACGAGCCCGGGGTGCGGGCCGGGGTCGGCAGCCCCTACGCGCACCTGCGGCAGTACGTGGTGTCCACGACCCTGGGGGACTCCCCCCACCCGGACGTGCGGGTCGTCGCCGACGACCCGGTGGGGTGGATGCGGCGGCTCAAGGCCGACGGCGGCAAGGACATCTACCTCGTCGGCGGAGGGCGGCTCGCGGGGACGCTGCTCGAAGAGATCGACGAGATCGTGCTGAAGGTGTACCCGGTGGTCGCGGGGAACGGGATCCGGGCGTTCGACGGCCGGTTCTCCCCCGCGGGGTTCCGGCTGGCCGGCGGCGAGACCGTGCGGGGCGGAATGGCCGTGTTCACCTACGTGAGGGACGCTGGGCCCGAGGCCGGGCCGTCCTCTCCGTGAGGCCGAAGCGGTGGCGGTACGCCGACGGGGTGACGCCCATCTCGCGGCGCATCAGGGCGCGCAGGTTGGCGGCGGTGCCCAGCCCGCTGTGCCGGGCGACCGTCTCCATGCGCGCCTCGCCCCGCTCGATCAGGCGGCAGGCCAGCGCGAGGCGCTCCCCGGTGAGCCACGCCAGCGGCGTGGTGCCCAGCTGCGCGCGGAAGCGGCGGTGCAGCGTCGCCGGGCTGACCGCGGCGCGCGCCGCCAGGTCCGCCACCGTCAGCGGCGTGTCCAGCCGTTCCTGCGCCCAGGCCAGGACGGGCGCCAGGGACTCGTCCGGCACGGTGGGCACGGGACGCTCGATGAACTGCCGCTGCCCGCCGTCCCGGTGGGCGGCGAACACCAGCCGCCGGCTGACGGAGTTGGCGACCTCCGCGCCGTGGTCCCGGCGGACGATGTGCAGCCCGAGGTCGAGCGCCGCCGCGCTGCCCGCGGCGGTGAGGATGTCGCCGTCGTCGACGAACAGCACGTCCTGCTCGAACCGGACCTCGGGGAAGCGGGCCCGGAAGGAGCCGGCCCACTGCCAGTGCGCGGTGGCCCGGCGCCCGTCGAGGACGCCGGCCTCGGCGAGCGTGAAGGCGCCGCTGCAGAAGCCGACCAGCCGCGTGCCGCGCGCGTGCGCTTCCCGGATGGCGTCGAGCACGGCCGGGCGGCGGGGCACCTCGACGTCGGGCCGGTTCGGGACGATCAGGGTGTCCGCCGCGGCGACCGCCTCCAGCCCGGCGACCCCCGTGAGCGTGAAGAAGCCGTCCCGCATCAGGATGCCCGGCTCGGGCGAGCAGAGCCGGAAGTCGTACAGGTCGCGGCCGAGCTCGGGCCGGCGCAGGCCGAACACCTCGGTCGCGCAGCCGAGTTCGAAGGGGTTGGAGTTCTCGTCCACGATCACGACGACCCGGTGCCGACCCGCATGCGAGGAATCTTGCGACATATGCGATTCCTAGCACTCACGCGGGGCGGGGCCAACCGGCGAGGATTCCCGCATGAGCAACGATCCCATCGCCCTCGACAGGGCCCTAGCCTCCTTCGACGCGCTGTGGAGCCCGCGCGTCGTCACGCACGTCAACGACTACGACGTGCGCGTCGCCAAGGTGGAGGGCGAGCACGTCTGGCACGCCCACGACGACACCGACGAGTTCTTCCTGGTGCTCGACGGCGAGCTGTTCATCTCCCTGCGCGAGCGGGCCGGGGAACGCACGGTCCGGCTTCCGCGGGGCGCGGTCTTCACCGTGCCGCGGGGCACGGAGCACAGGCCGTACGCGCCGCACGGCGCCGCGATCCTCATGTTCGAGCCCACCGGGACGCCGTCGGTCGGCGACCGCCACGAGGAGATCCCCGACCACGTCGACGCCACGACGGGGCACGCGCTCGGCCCGCTCGGCCCGGGGGACGGGGATTGACCTCGAGCTCGGTCGAGGGGCTAGCGTCGGGGGGACACTGAAGATCGGTTAGGGGGCGGAGATGCCTGACGCGGATCCCTCGCACGGGTGGCACGGAGACGACCTGGACCTGGACGCCTACCTGGAGCGGGTCGGGTTCACGGGTGAGCGGGCGCCGACGCTGGAGACGCTGCGCGGGTTGCAGCGGGCGCACGTGACGTCGGTGCCGTTCGAGACCCTGGAGATCATCCTCGGGCGGCCGATCCCGCTGGACCTCCCCTCGTTGCAGGACAAGCTGGTGCGGAGGCGGCGGGGCGGCTACTGCTACGAGCACACCCCGCTGTTCGCGGCGGTGCTGGAACGGATCGGGTACGGGGTGACCGGGCTGCAGGCGCGGGTCAGCATGGGGGCCGACAAGCTGCGGCCCGCCACCCACGCGTTGCTGCGCGTGACCCTCCCCGGCGACGATCGGGTCTGGCTGTGCGACGTCGGGTTCGGCAGCGGACCGCTGGAGCCGATCGAGCTGGTGGACGGCAACGAGGTGGACTTCGACGGCTGGCGGCTCCGGCTGGAGCGCGGCGCCGGGTACTCGGGCGAGGAGGTGTGGACGCTCCACCAGCGCGAACCGGACGGGTGGATCGACCGGCACCACTTCACGCTGGAGCCCAAGTACCTCGTGGACTACGTCGTGGGAAACCACTACGTGTCCACCAGCACCAGGTCGCCGTTCACCGCCCGGCCGTACGCGCAGAAGTTCACGGCCGAGGCGCTCCACCAGCTCGACGACCTCACGTTGACGGTCACCCGGCCCGACGCGCGCGAGGTGCGCGAGGTGCGGCGGGCGGACGTCCCGGCGCTGCTGGCGGAGACGTTCGGCATCGTGCTGGACGAGGCCGACGCCGCCAAGCTCGCCGCGGAGTGACCTCCGCTGCGAGCGGCGCGGATCACTGGACGGGCACGTTGTGGAACTTCCCGAAGCCACCCGCGTTGAAGGTGACGGACGTGACGTTCGACGGCGGGGCGGGGACGTAGAAGAAGCCGCGGTTGGTGGTGGAGGGCTTCTCCAGGAAGGTGGCCCAGCCGGGGTCCAGGCGGTCGATGTTGCGGCCGCCCTGGGCGTCGGTCGGGGCGCCGATGGAGACGCCCTCGTAGGTGATCCGGCTGGTGGGGTCGGTGACGGTGAACGCGCCGAACTTGCCGACGCCGCCGTCGGAGTAGCCGTCGACGATGTTCAGGTCCCCGGGGCCGAGGTTGGTGATGTCGAAGACCGCCACCAGGTAGGCGCCGTCGCGGTAGAATGGCCTGACGTCGATGCGCCGCTTGGCGGGCCGGCCCCAGAGCTGGAACTCGATGGTGCTGCCGGCCACCTTCCGGCCGTCGGTCGGCCGGAACGCGGCCGGTCGGCCCGGGGCCAGGGCGGGTGAGACCGGCCCCGTGGCGGTGCCGGTCCCGGTCTCGGCCCGCTCCTGCTTGATCTGGTAGGAGATCTCGACGCGGCGGTTCTTGGCGCGGGCCTTCTCGTCGTCGGCGCCGCCCTCCTTGGCGACGGGCAGCTTCTCGCCCTTGCCCTCGGCCCGGTACCGGTAGGCGGTGCCCAGCCGGGCCTGGAGCTCCTTGAGGACGGCGGCGGCGCGCTGCTGGGAGAGCGGCATGTTGTAGGCGGGGGCGCCCTTGCCGTCGGTGTGGCCGGTGATGACGATCGGCGGCCTGGACGGGTCCGCCTCGGCCCGGGTCTGCGCGGCCACGTCGTCCAGGACCGCCTTGGCCCTGGGGGTCAGGGTCGCCTTGTCGAAGTCGAAGAGCACGTCGGCGCGCAGGCCGATGCGCTGCTCGCTCCGGGTGGTGGAGGTCGTCTTCACCTCGCCGGAGGCGACGCCGTACAGGTCGTTCACCCGGTGGGGGGCCTGGCCGTTCTGGGTGTGCACCGGCAGGGCGACGGTGCTGCCGCGCGGCGGGGTGACGGAGGCCTCGGTCACGGGGGCCTCGGGGCCGGTCCCGCCCCTGCCCTCGACCACGGGGACGCCGGTGAACTCGCCCGCCGTGCTGGGGGTGATGAGCGTGACCGCCCGGACGTCCTCGGGCAGCGGCGGGAAGTGCACCACCGTCTCGTAGCGGACGCCGGGGTGGGCGTAGTACGTCCGGGTGACGCTGCCGACCATGCGGCCCTTGCCGCCCTCGTCGACCAGCGGGTGGTAGATCCTGCGGCCGACCGGGTCCACCAGCTTGAAGTGGAGCTCGGCGAACGCCGCGCTCGCCAGGGACGTTCCGAAGGAGAACTGGCTCGGGGAGCCGTTGAGGTTGGTCAGGTGGAGGCGCAGGACCGAACGGTCCGCGTGGCGCTCGACCTGCTTCACCTCGATCCGCGCGTGCGTGCCCAGCATCGCCCGCGCCTCCTTGGTCAGGGGGCCGGAGGGGCGCGGGGCGGGGGCGGAGCCCTTCGGGGAGCCCTTCGCCGGGGAGCTGCCGCCGCCGAGTTCGCAACCGGACAGCAGGGCCGCCGTCAGCGCGAGTCCGGCCGCCGCGCACAGCGCCGGAACGCGTCCTGCCGCTCGTCGCATCTCTCCCTCTCTTTGCCGTCACAGGTGCAAACAAGCCTGCCGCGCACGTCCTGTTCACGACCTCCTGTGGTCGCTCACGCAACTCTAATGTTTGCATATGTGAAGAGCAAGGGGATTCCGGGAAGGTTCACCGACGGAGCGCCAGACGGAGGAGCTGCGCCAGGTGGAGGGGGCGGTGCGCGGTGCCCTGGGCGATCTGGAGCCGGCAGGAGAAGCCGTCGGCATGGGCCAGGGCGGTCGGCGCGGCGTTCAGCCTCGGGTAGAGCTCCCGGTCGGCGCACGCCCGGGAGACCTCCCAGTGGCCCGGCTCGAAGCCGAAGTTCCCGGCCAGGCCGCAGCAGCCCGCGGTGATCACGTCGGCGGCGATCCCGAGGCGTTCCAGGACCTCCCGGTCGGCCGCGGTCGTCCCCTTCGCCTCCTGGTGGCAGTGGAACTGCGTGACGGCCGGAAGGTCCAGCCGTCCGAACGGCCAGCCGTCCCCGGTCAGCACCAGCTCGGCGAGGGTCGTCACGCGGGCCGCCAGGAGCGCGGCGCGAGGGTCGTCCGGGAGGAGTTCGGCGGTCTCCTCGCGGAGCATGACCGTGCAGGACGGCTCCAGGCCGAGCACCGGCAGGCCCGCCTCCAGGGCGGGGGCCAGGGTGTCGAGGGTGCGCCGCAGCACGCGTCGCGCCACCCCGAGCTGGCCGGTGGAGTGCCAGGTCAGGCCGCAGCAGACGGGGCCGGGCGGCAGGACCGCGCGGTGGCCCAGGGCCTCCAGGACCTCGACCGCCGCCCGGCCCACCTCGGGGGTGTGGAAGTTCGTGAACGTGTCCGGCCAGAGGACCACCGGCCGGCCCGCGCGCCGGGGCTGGCGTCCGCGGGTCCAGGCGCGCAGTGTCCGCGGCGCGAAGGAGGGCAGGTCGCGGCGCGGTTCGAGCCCCGCCAGGCGTTTGACCGCGCCCGCCAACGGCCGGGCGGCGAGGGTCCGGTTGACGAGGCCCGCCGTGAACGGGGTCGCCGTGACCAGGCGCGACCACAACGGCAGCCAGCCCATCGCGTAGTGCGCCCGTGGACGCGGACGGCCCTTGTAGTGATGGTGCAGGAACTCCGCCTTGTAGGTCGCCATGTCCACGTTCACCGGGCATTCGGTGGCGCACGCCTTGCAGGACAGGCACAGCTCCAGGGCCTCGCGGACCTCGCTGGAACGCCAGCCTCCCGGCAGCGACTCGCCGCGCAGCATCTCCGCCAGGACGCGTGCCCGGCCCCGGGTCGAGTGCACCTCGTCGCGGGTCGCCTTGAACGACGGGCACATCGCCCCCGCGCGCAGGTCGCGGCACGCGCCGACGCCCACACAGCGGTGGACGGCCGCCGTGAACGAGCCGTTGTCGCGGGTCAGGGCGTGCACGGGCGTCACGGCGAGGGCGTCGCGGCCGGGCCCCGGGCGCAGGTGCGCGTCCAGCGGCGCGGGATCGAGGATGATGCCCGGGTTGAGGCGGTTGTCCGGGTCGAAGACCCGCTTGAACGCGGCGAACGCGTGCAGCGTCCCCGCCGAGTACATGGCGGGCAGCAGCTCGGAACGGGCGCGGCCGTCGCCGTGCTCACCGGAGATCGAGCCGCCGTGGGAGACGACCAGCCGGGCCGCGTCCTCCATGAAACGGCGGTAGACCGCCAGCCCCGGCCGGGTGTCGAGGCCGAAGCTGAGACGCAGGTGCAGGCAGCCCTCGCCGAAGTGGCCGTAGGGAACACCCCGCAGCCCGTGCTCGCGCATCAACGCGTACAGGTCCCGCAGGTAGGCGGACAGGCGCCGCGGCGGAACGGCCGAGTCCTCCCATCCCGCCCACGCCTCGCCGCCGTCCAGCAGCCGGGTCACGATGCCCGCGCCCGCCTCGCGGATCCACCACAGCGCCCGCATGCGGGCGGGGTCGTCCACGACGACCGAGGTCGTGTCCGGAACCCGGGCGCGGACCGCCTCGGCCAGGGTGTGGGCCGCGTCGCGGGCCTCCGCCCCCGTCGCGCCGCCGACCTCGCAGTAGAGCCAGCCCCCGCCGGGCGGCAGGTCCGCGCCCGCGCCGCCCCGGCCCGGCCGCGACCGCAGCGCCGCCAGCAGGTCCGACGCCATCCCCTCGACCGTGAGCGCCCCCGCCGCGGCGACGAACGGCGCCTGCTCGGCCGCGGTGTGGACGTCAGGGAAGCCGAGGACCGCCAGCGCGCGGGCGGCGGGGGCCTCGACCAGCCGAACGGTCGCCTCGGTGACGAAACCGCAGGTCCCCTCGCTGCCGACCAGCGCCTTGGCGACGTCGAACCCGTGCTCGGGGAGCAGATGGTGCAGGCCGTAGCCCGACACCTGGCGGGAGAAGCGCCCCAGCTCGGTGCGCAGCGCCGCCAGGTGCGCGTCGCGCAGCGCGGTCAGGGCGGCGTCGGTGGCCGCGTCCCCGCTGGTGCCCCGGGCGGCGGGCAGCTCGCGGCCGTCGGGGAGCAGCAGGGTGAGGGACTCGACGTTGGCGGCGGTCGTGCCCCAGGCGACGCTGTGCGGGCCGCAGGCGTTGTTGCCCAGCATCCCGCCGAGCGTGCACCGCGAGTGCGTGGACGGGTCCGGCCCGAACGTCAGGCCGTGCCGGGACGCGGCCGCCCGCAGGTCGTCCAGGACCACGCCCGGTTCGACGACGGCGGTGCGGGCGTCCGGGTCGAGCCGGACGATCCGGTTCAGGTGGCGGGAGACGTCCACGACGACGCCGGGGCCCAGCGCGTTGCCCGCGATCGAGGTGCCGCCGCCGCGCGGGGTGACCGGCAGTCCCTCGGCGGCGGCGACCTCCAGGATCCGGACGAGGTCGGCCGGGGTGCGGGGCTCGGCGACCGCGACCGGGACCGTCCGGAACACCGACGCGTCCGAGGAGTAGGCGGCCCGGGCCGTCAGGTCCGTCCGGACGACGCCGGGAAGGGCGGCCGCGAGCCGGCGAGCGTGATCAGGCACGACCCCAGACTAGGACGGCACTTCGGCGCGCCCCGGGGACCGCCCGCCGCGGCGACCGGAAAACGGCGAAACAGGCGCGGGCGGCGACAACCACATCGCGATGCGTTGACGAAAACGGTGTTGACGTCCGCAAACGCGTTCCGTTTCCGGGCCGCGCACCGGAAAGGACGAATCGGAAATGACCGGGGGCACGGGTCCAGGACCCGTGCCCCCGGTGTGGCCCTCCTGTCAGGAGAACGGCTCGGAACGGCTGTCACGAATGCCGCACAGCAACCCCCGCCAGTGCGGCCGATCGAGCGTGAGAACGGGACCCGACGCGTCCTTCGAATCCCTGACCAGAATCAACGCACGCACAGCGGCGATCTCGACACAGTCGCTGCTCTCCGCGCTGTGCGCGCTCTTGCGCCATACGGCACCCGTCCCCCGAAACGAACGATCGACCATCCAGCGACCCTCCATCCACTGCCGGCGGGGTCCGCGACGCCAATCGACCGGGCAGGAGCACCCACCTAGCGCGAGCCGAACAGGGCATGGCAAACCACGACCTTGTGGAAAATTCCCGTTCCCGAGTGTAAACGGTTTGACATCTTCCGCCTATACGGCGGCACAAGATCGAAGGCTTCGGTTATGTGGCCCGCTCGCCTTGGGAGTCCGCTGTGGCCGTCACCTCCGGAAAGGGCATGGGAACACGGGAGCCGGGTCGGTCAGGCCATGAAGTCGTCGGCGGCCCGCCGCAGCAGCGCGATCGACTCCTCGGCCGACAGCGCCTCGTCCAGCAGCGTCTCGAAGTTGTTCCGGTAGTCGACGACCAGCGGGTCGTCGCCGGCGACCGTCACGTCCGCGCCGACGTCGGGACGGCCCTCGATGAACAGGATGTCGCTCAGCCCGCCGTCGAACTCCAGGATCGTGAACGGCCCGTACACGCCGAGGTGCATGCCCGCCGAGAACGGGATGATCCGCACGGTGACCAGGTCGTCGGACTCGGCCCGCTCGGCGATCCGCAGCAGCTGGTTCGGCATGATCGCGGGATCGGTCCGGACGCCGACGTGCCGCCGGATGGCGGCCTCGTCAAGGACGAAGAACTGGCGCGGCGGGTTCTCCCGGGCGGAGAGCTCCTCCTGGCGCTGCATGCGCAGGCGGATGGCCATGCCCCGGGTGGTCGCGTCGACGATGCCGGTGGAGAAGACCTCGGCGTACTCGCGGGTCTGCAGCAGGCCGGGGATCAGCATCGAGGTGAACTGCCGGATGAACGAGGAGCCCGCCTCATAGCCGACGAAGTTGAGGAACGCGTCGCTCAGCACCCCCTTGTAGGAGTTCCACCAGGCGGGTTCGCGGGCGCCGCGGGCGAGGCTCTGGAGGCGTTCCTGACGGCTCTCGTTGGTGACCCCGTAGACCAGCAGCAACGCCTGGAGGTCGGTGCGCGTGATCGAGCTCTTCCCGCCCTCCACCCGGATCACCTTGGAGGTCGACCACTCCAGGGCCTTGGCCACCTGCTCCTGGGTCATGCCCCGCTCTTTGCGGAGCTGGGTCAGCTCGCTGCGCAACAACGCGCTCTGGACGACTGGCCCCTGATCAGTGGTCATCTCATGTCTCACTCTGGGTAGTTGCCGCCATACAGCGGTCTGCCATGTGTCAACCGGCCACCTTCCTCCGTACGTGGCAGCACACCGGTAGGTTCAACGAGCAAGAAGTCTCCCCCGGCAGCCGACACATCTCCCCACGGTAGGAGAAAGGTTCTACTCAACGTTGCAGGACGCCATCTGCTATGGCGCACCTACCACGTTGCCAGGTAGCATAATGACAGTCATCGTAGTAGCACAAGGCAGACTGACGTGTTAAAGTTGGCAGATCATCCTGACGTTGAGTGAGGATTCGGGTCGGCACGTCGGCCGCCGACCGCAGGGACTCCGCGCCGTCCCCCTCGGCGAGGCGCCGCCGGGCAGGAGGTCAATGGAATCGCCGACGCTTTGTCTTTTGTGCGAAAATAAACAGAGCCGCCCCCACTCCCCTTCGATCTCCGGTTTGGCGGCCTGGCGGATCGAAGTGAAGTGAAGGGCGACCCCAGCGGGCCCGCCGGTGCGCCCGCCGGTCGGGAAAGATGCGGTGAAAATTTCGCCGCAAACCCTCTTGACCTGGCGAAACGCTGACGACGGACCCACCCAGTCTAACCGCGATCAAGCGGAAGAGGCTAGTAGGTGGAGCGGCCCTGCGGTGATACATCGGTCCAATCCGTAACAACGAACGATCCGACCGGGGATTGCGCAGAAAGCCGCACGGTGAGACACGGGGTTCTCGACATGAGCAGAATCCAGGAAAAGCCCCCGCCCGTTAACGGTCATCCACCCAAGCCCGTCCAGGGCTGCCCCGTTCCGGGGTCCCCCGCCGCCCGTCCCGTCCCCACCCAGCCCCGACCCGACGAGACCCGAACGGAGGTGCGGGCATGACCTGGCGGACCCACAGCCACGACCCGGACGCCGTCGAGGCGCCCACCCGGTCGGACGGCGGCGCGCCGCGCCTGTCCCTCGCGTCCTCCGGCCCCGCCGACCGCCCCCTGTCCACCTGCGACGCGACCCGGCACGACGCGGCCCGGCGCGGCGCCGTGCAGTACCGGACCTACGGCGACGACCCGGTGCTGTACCCGGTCCGGTCCGAGGTGGCGGGCGGCCCCGCGCTGCCGCCGCCCGGCCCCCCGCCCACGGGCCTGGAGGGGTTCGGCGCCGTTCCGGTGCCGCCCTCGCGGACCCGGTTCTGGCACGCGCTGACCGTGGTCGAGCAGACCGCGTTCGTCGAGGCCGCCGAACGCGTCCGGCTGCCCGTCGGGCACGTGCTGTGGCACGAGGGCGACCGCGCCGACCACCTGCTGGTGATCCTGTCCGGCTGGGTGAAGGTCTCGGTCGGCCGGGACGGCGAGCGGATCGTCGCGCTGCGCGGCCCCGCCGACGTGATCGGCGAACGCGCCACGCTGATGCTGCGGCGGCGGTCGGCCACCGTGGTCGTGCTGGACGAGCTGCTGTGCCTGCGCATGACCACGGCGCGGTTCGCCGCGTTCCTGGAGGCCCACCCCCGCGTGCTGGTCCTGCTGGAGCAGGAGATCTACCAGCGGCTCGTCGAGAACACGGTGTCCCCCTCCCCCCTCGCGGAGTGGGCCGCCTCGCCCCGGGACGCCGCGCCGCCGGCCGCGGCGGGCTGGGACGGCGCGGACGTCCGGCCGCTGGCGGTCCGGCCGCCGTCGGTCGCGCCCGGCCGTCCCACCTGGCGGCGGAGCGGCCGCCCGTCCTGGACCGGGCAGATCTGCTCGGTGCTGTTCACCGACATCGTGGACTTCAGCGGCCCACACCGCCGCGACTCCGACCGGCGGGAGATCCGCCGCGTCATGTACGCGGTGCTGCGCGAGGCGCTGGAGGAGGCAGGCGTGCCGTGGGAGTCGATGCACCGGGAGGACCGGGGCGACGGGGCGCTGCTGGTCGTCCGGCCGGAGTTCCCGCCCCGGATGGTCATCGAGACGACGCTGGCGCGGCTGGCCGCCGGGCTGCGCGACCACAACCGCTGGGCGGGCGAGGCGCGGCGCATCCGGTTGCGGGCGGCGCTGAGCGTCGGGCCGGTGACCTCCGACACCGAGGGCGTCAACGGTTTCACGATCATCCAGGCGGCGCGGCTGCTGGACTCGGCGACGCTGCGCGAGTGGATGCAGCGCACCCAGTCCGACCTGGGGTTCATCACCAGCGAGTACGTCTACGACACGGTCGTCGCCCAGGACTGCGGGGAGGTGAACCCCAAGTGCTTCCAGCCGGTCCGCGAGCGGGTCAAGAAGACCCCCGTGTCCGGTTGGATGCACCTGTCCGAGGCGACACTGTGACGGTGTCGGACTGATTTTTTCGCCACGCGTGCAGCACGGTGGACACCTGGTGTGTCCCTGGATGTGGGAGGTCCACCGTGCCGCAGGCTGATCTCGGGGCGTTCGAGGAGTTCGTCGAACACCGGCTGGCCGCGCTGTTCCGGTACGCGTGCGTGCTGACCGGGGACCGGCACGACGCCGAGGACCTGGTGCAGGAGGCGCTCGCGCGCACCGGCGCGGCCTGGTGGCGGGTGCGGCGCCGGCACGACCCGGAGGGCTATGTCCGCACCGCGATGGTGCGGATCTGGGCCAACCGGCGCCGCCGCCGGGGCCGCGAGCACCTCACCGCCGACCCGCCCGAACGGCCCGTGGAGGACGCCGGGCTGGACCGGGTGACCGGGGACGCCGCGTTCGACGCGGCGCTGGCGGGGCTGCCGCCCCGGATGCGGGCGGTGCTGGTGCTGCGCTACCTCGACCAGCTGCCCGACGCCGAGATCGCGGCGGTGCTCGGCTGCTCGGCCGGGACGGTCCGCAGCCAGGCCGCGCGGGCGCTGGCCAAGCTGCGCGCGGCCGCGGCCCCTCCCCCGCAACGTTCCGGCACGCGCGAGGAGGAGGCTCATGGATGAGATCGAGCGCCGGGTCGCCGAACGGCTGGCCCGGATCGAGGGCGTCCCGCCGCCCGGTCTTCACGGTCAGGTCGTGACGGCCGCGCGGGACCGCCGGAGGAGGCGGCGGCGCGTGGCGCTGCTGGGCGCGGCCGCCGGGGCCGCCGCCGCGGCCCT
>NZ_BCQR01000181.1 GCF_001552175.1 Actinomadura kijaniata NBRC 14229 | reverse complement strand
CGGCGCGCAGCCGCCGGTAGCGGCGGGTCACGGTCTGGGTGGAGACGCCGAGCACCTCGGCGATCCGGCCGAACGAGGCCCGCCCGTCCAGGTGCAGGGCGTGCACCAGCCCGCGATCGATCTCGTCCAGCATGAGCCGATTCCTTGATCAGAGCTTTGTTGAAGGAACGAATCCCCCAGTATCCCCCGCCAGGTGGAACAGGTGCGGAGGCCCGCCCCAGCCTGGTTCCGGCCGGAGGGTCCGGCCGCCGGAAGAAGGGGGATGCGATGTCCGTGCGAGAGGCCGTCGGGACGGGGACCGTCCATCGGTGGCGGTGGGTCGCGCTGGCCGCGCTGCTGACCGCCGAGGCGATGAACCTGCTGGACGCGACGGTGGTGACGGTCGCCGCGCCGGTCGTGCACGCCGACCTCGGGGGCGCGGTGTCGGACGTGCAGTGGTTCGGCGCGGCGTACACGCTGCCGTTCGCGGTGCTGCTGCTGGTCGGCGGGCGGCTGGGCGACCTGGCCGGGCGGCGGCGGATGTTCGTCGTGGGGACGGGCGCGTTCGCGCTGGCCTCGACGGCCTGCGCGCTGGCCACCGGCCCGGGCGCGCTGATCGCGGCGCGCGCGGTGCAGGGCGCCGCCGCCGCGCTGGCCATCCCGCAGACGATCGGGCTGATCCGGGTGATGTTCGACGGGCGCGAGCTGGCGCGGGCGATGGGCACCATCGGCCCGGTGATGGGGCTGACGGCGGTGTGCGGGCCGGTGCTCGGCGCGGTGATCACCCATGCGGACCTGTTCGGGTCGTCGTGGCGGGCGGCGTTCCTGCTCAACGTGCCGCCGGCCGTCGCCGTGCTGGCGCTGGCCCCGCTGCTGCGCGAGGACCGGGCGCCGCGGCCGCCGCGCCTGGACCTGCCGGGGGCGGTGCTGGCGGCGTCGGGGACGGGCCTGGTGGTGTACCCCCTCATCCAGCAGGGCGCCGGGCTCTGGCCGCTGCCGCTCGGCGCGGGGGCGCTGGCGGCGTTCGCGTTCCACCAGCGGGCCCGGGCGCGTCGCGGTCTCGGCTCCCTGGTGGAGCCGAGCCTGTTCCGCGACCGCGGCTTCCCGGCCGCGCTGGCGACCTCGACGCTGTTCTTCGCGCTGACGACCGGCCTGACGCTGGTGATCGCCCTCCACGTCCAGCTGGGACACGGCGGCGGCGTGCTCGCCGCCGGGCTGACCCTGCTCCCCTGGTCGTGCGGCCTCGCGGCCGCGTCCTGGGTCGCCGGGACGCGGCTGGTCCCCCGTCACGGGTCACGGGTGATGTTCGCGGGTCTCGCGGTGCTGCTGCTCGGGCTGCTCACCGCCGTGGCGGTCTACGACGCGTCCCGGGAATGGCGGCTCGTGGCGCTGGCCCTGTGCGGTGTCGGGAGCGGGCTGTTCACACCGGCGTTCTTCACCACGGCCCTGTCCCGTGTGCGGCCGCACGAGACGGGCTCGGCGGCGGGGCTGCTGAACGCCGTCCAGCAGTTCGGCGGCACGCTGGGCACCGCGCTGCTCGGCCGGGTGTTCCTGCACGCGCTGGCCGCCCACTCCGCCGCGCACGCGATCCGCCTGACGTTCTGGTGCGCCACGGGGATGGTCGCCGCCACGGCCGCGGCGGGCGCGTTCATGACCGCGCGCGAGCGCCGCTGATCAGTACGCGGAGCGCGCGGACCGCGCGGCGACGATGTCGGAGACGGCCTTCTCCAGGGCGTAGGCGGGATCGGCGGCGGCGCCCTTGACCGCGGCGTCCGCGGTGGCGACCGCCGTCAGCGCCCTGGCGACGCCGTCACCGGACCAGCCGCGCAACTGCTTCTGGACGCGTTCGATCTTCCAGGGCGGCATGCCGAGGTCCTTGGCCAGCGCCGCCGCGCCGGCCCCGCGCGGGGCGCCGCCGACCTTGGCGAGCCCCCGCACCCCCTGGGCGAGCGCGCTCACGATCAGCACGGGCGCGACACCGGTGGCCAGGGCCCAGCGCAGCTGCTCCAGGGCCTCGGCGAGCTGCCCCTCGATGGCCTTGTCGGCCACCGCGAACCCGCTGACCTCGGCCCGCCCCTTGTAGTAGCGGGCGATGGCGGCGTCATCGACCTTGCCGCCGGTGTCGGCGACCAGCTGGCTGGCGGCGGCGGCGAGCTCGCGCAGATCGTTTCCGACGGCCTCGGCCAGGGTGCGGGCGCCGTCCGCCGAGATCTTCCCGCCGTGCCGCCGGAACTCGGCCCGCAGGAAGTCGATCCGCTCCCCCGCCTTGGTGATTTTCGGACAGGAGATCTTCCGCGCCCCCGCCTTGGCGAGCCCCTCCACCAGCGCCTTGCCCTTGACCCCGCCGGGGTGCACGGCGACCAGGGCGACGTCGGGGGCCGGGTCCTTGGCGTACCTGAGGACCTCGGCGATCAGATCCTTGCCGAGGTCCTGCGCCGACCGGATCACGACGACCTTGCCGCCGCCGAACAGCGACGGCGAGGTCAGCTCGGCCAGCCGCCCGGGCTCCATCCCGCCGGGCACCAGATCGATGACCTCGATCTCGGGATCCTGAGACCGGACGGCGGCGACGACGTCACCGACCGCCCGCTCCACGAGCAGCTCTTCGTCTCCGACAACGAGGGTAAGAGGATCCACCGCCACCCCAGCAGCATGCCACGCCCCCACTCTTCCCCGGACCAAAGCCCAGCCGCCCACCCGAACAAAGCACCCCGAAGTCCCCACCCCGAACCCCGACGACCGCCCCCGAGACACAGCCATCCACGACGACCAGCGAACCAACCCGCCCAACCACACAGAAGCCACCCGCCCAAACCGGCCGACCACGCGAACAGCCCCGACCCGTCACGCCCACGGGCCACCACCACGACCTCGGCCAGGCAGAACGGACGAGCGGAAACCGCCCCAGGAGCGTCAGCTGCGGTGGACAACAACCAGGCCACCTCGCGTGCGGGTCATCGCCACGACGCCGGACCGAACAGCGCGAAGATCTGCCAGGGACCGTCAGCCGCGATGACCGACGACCAAGCCACCACACGTGCGGATCATCGCTACGGCACCGGATCGGATGACGTGGGGTCGCTCTGAGGGGTGTTAGTTGCGGTGGATGGTGGACAGGCCGCCGTGGGTGCGGGTTATCGCGATGTCGCCGGAGTGGTCGGTGCGGTGGATGCGGGCGCCGAGGCGGCGGAGCAGGGTCAGGGTGGTCGCGGAAGGGTGGCCATAGTCGTTGTCCTTTCCGGCCGAGATCAGGGCGATGGGGGCGCGGGCCGCCGCCAGGAAGGCGGGGTCCTGGGTTCGGGAGCCGTGGTGGGGCACCTTCAGGACGTTCACCTGCGGCACGCTTCCCGTGAGGGCGCGCTGGGCCTCGGTCTCGACGTCTCCGGCGAGCAGCGCGCTGAACCCGGGGCGGCGGGCCACCAGGACCAGGCTGGCGTTGTTGATGGTGCCGCCGTCGTCGGCGGGGGTCAGGCGCGGGCCGTTGGACAACGGTCCCAGCACGGTCAGCGAGAGGTCGCCGATGTCCCAGCGCTGCCCGGCCTCGGCGGTGCGGACGGGCGTCCCCGCGGCGAACCGCGCCTCGCGGCCGGACGTGCGCGGTGTCGTCAGGACGAGGCGCACCGCGCGGCCGTCGCGGACGCCCGGCATGCCGTCCAGGTGGTCGGCGTGCGGATGGGTGATCGCCAGGAGGGGCACCTCGCGGACGCCGAGGCGGTCCAGGCAGCCGTCCACCGCGCGCGGGTCGGGACCCGCGTCCACGACCACCGCCCGGCCCGGTCCCGCCGCCAGCGCGAGGGCGTCGCCCTGCCCGACGTCGCACGCCACCATCTGCCAGCCCGGCGGCGGCCAGCCCGGCGCGATCACCCGCAGCACGACCACCGCGACCAGCACGCCGCCCATGGCGGCCGCGACGACCAGCCGCCACCGCCGGGAGCGCAGCACGAGAACGGCCACGGCACCGGCCGCCACCAGCGACACCGCGCCCAGCCCGCCCGCGTGCCAGGGCACGGTGGCGTACGGCAGCGCGGCGGCGGTGCGGGCCACCCCGATGATCCAGCCCACGGCCAGCCCGGCGGGCCACACCGTCCACTGCGCCAACGGCACCGAGAACAGCGCCGTCACCGCGCTCGCCGCACCCAGCAGCGTGGCGGGAGCCACGGCGGGCGCCGCGAGGAGGTTCGCGGCCACGGCGACGACGCCGATCTCCCCGGAGAGCATCACCAGCACCGGGGCGACGGCGATCTGCGCGGCGGCCGCGACGGCGAGGGCGTCGGCGACCGGCCCCGGCAGGCGGGCGCGGAGCCGTTCCCGCCACGCCGGGGCCAGCACCAGCAGCCCCGCCGTGGCCAGCACCGACAGCGCGAACCCGTAGGACCGGGCGAGCGTCGGGTCCGCCAGCACCAGCAGGACGACGGCCGCGCCGAGCGCCGGGATCCCCTGGCGCCGCCGCCCGGTGAAGAACGCCAGCAGCCCGATGACCCCCATGACCGTGGCGCGCAGGACGCTCGGCTCGGGCCGCGCCACCAGCACGAACGCCGCGACCGCGCAGACCGCCAGCGGCGGCGCGCACCGGCGGCCCAGCCCCGCCAGACGGCACAGGCCGAGCACCGCGCCGATCACGATCGCGAGGTTGGCCCCCGACACGACCAGCAGGTGGCTGAGTCCCGACTCCCGGAACTCCTCCGCCAGCCGGGGGTCGAGCCGCGAGGTGTCCCCGACGACCATGCCGGGCAGCACGGCGCGCCGGTCGGGCGGCAGCCGCGCGACGGCCTGGCGCAGCCGTTCCCGGACGTGCTCGGCGGCCCGCTGCGTGGCGGGCGGCTCCCCCTGGAGCGTCGGCGGCCCGCGCACCACGACCACGGCCGCCAGCAACTCGGCCTTACGCGGCTCCCCGAACCGTCCGCTGGCCTTGACCCGCTGCCCGGGGGTCAGCCTCTCCCACCGCCGGTCGCCCGCGATGACCAGCACCGGCACCCGGACGCCGACCCGCCGCCCGTGCCGCCAAACGCCTTCCGCCCGAGCCCGCACCACGACGACCTTCCGCCCCGCGCCGCCCTTGACCTGCGGATCGCCGCTCACCACGACCTCGACGGCCGCCCTCCCGCCCCGCTCGGCCAGCGCTCGAACGGGCCCGCTCTCCACCGCCCAGACCCGAAGCCCGACCCCCGCCGCCGAAGCCGCCGCACACACCAGCACCACCCCACCCACCCCGCGCCACCCGACCGTCCTCCACCACACCCCGCCCCGCCTCGCCCCGCACCACCGAAACCTCCCACCACGTGACCCATTCGGTTCGCCCGCCGTTCCCCACGGCTCCCGCGTTTCCTTGTCCCCCTGTGTCTCCTCAACGTCATGCCGAACTTCCCTCCTCCGCGGTTCTGCCGGCTCACGTTCCGTTTCCCGTTCTCCTGCCGTCTCCCGGCTCCCCGAACACGTCCTCGCTCTCCCTGGTGTTTCCGTTGGCTGTGGTGTTCCGGAGACGGGCTCGTCGGGCTGCTCCGTCCTGCTTCTCGAAGTGTGGTCTTCGTGGAATGGTCTCCGGGGGCGCGGCGGGTGGGGGTGTGGGGAGCCGCGTCGTGGTTTTGCCAGTAGGGGTACGGCCGCTGTCGCCATGGCGCATGCCAGAAGGAGGGAGGGAAGCGCGCCTACGCCGAGGGTCAGGGACGCGGTCAGCCAGGTCGCCGCCGCGGGGGCCACCAGGCGCAGGTCGTGGCCCTTCTCGGGGGTCTCGTTCATACGCGGACCATCGCCTTCAGTTCGGTGAAGCGTTTCGCGCCGATGCCCGTGACCTCCTGGAGCTGGTCGACCGAGCGGAAGCCGCCGTTCTGGGTGCGGTAGTCGACGATCCGCTGGGCCAGCACCGGGCCGACGCCGGGCAACGCGTCGAGTTGGGCGGCCGTCGCGGCGTTGAGGTCCAGGGGACCGCCTCCGTTGGGCGGCGTGGTGCCCGGACCGCCCTCGGTGGGCGCGGCGGGGGCGCTGCCCGCCGCGCGGGGATCGGGGGGTGGCACCCCCACCGCGATCTGCTCGCCGTCCTGCACCTTGCGGGCCAGGTTCAACGCGCCCGTCCCGGTTCCGGGGCGGACTCCCCCGGCCGCCTCGATCGCGTCGCTGACCCTCGACCCGGCGGGCAGGGTCACGATGCCCGGCGTCTTCACCTTGCCGAACACGTGGACCACGATCTCGGCCGTGGGAGACGAGGGGGCCCCTGCCGGCGGGAGCGCGGCCGCCGGGGCCGGAAGTGCGGTCGCCGGGGTCGGGAACGCGGTCGCCGGTGCGGGGACCGGTTCCGGGGTGGGGCGGGCCAGCCACAGGTAGCCGCCCGCCGCCAGCACCGCGATCACCCCGACGATGACCAGCACCCTCGCGCCGCCCACGCCGGGATCCAGGTCCTCCGTCATGGGCAGGCGCAGTCTCCGCTTCGGGGCCGCGTCCTCGGCGGCCGGGATGCGCTGCCTGCGCGAGGGCGGCTCAGCGTGGTCGGGGCCGGTGGGGCCCGAACGTAAGCGCGCCGCGGGCGGGGCCTGGGGCACCGGCGGCGGAAAGAGCGGCTGCTTGTCGGTCGGGGTCATGCCTCGACCGTAGGAAAGCGGTGACGCTCCGCGACAGGGAGGTGACCGATCTGTGGATAACTTCGTCAGGCGTGCGGCGCGACGACCACGCCCAGCATCCCCGGGCCGACGTGCGCCCCGATCACCGGGCCCACCTCGCCCACGTAGACGTCGGCCACGTTCGGGATGCGCTCGCGCAGGCGGGAGGCCAGGGCCTCGGCGCGGGAGGCCGCCGCCAGGTGCTGGATCCCCAGGTCGACGCGCCGGTCCCCGGCCCGTGCCACGGCCAGCTCCTCCAGGCGGGCCAGCGCCCGGGACGACGTGCGCACCTTCTCCAGCGGGGTGATCTTCCCGTCGGTGATGCCCAGCAGCGGCTTCACCATCAGGGCCGAGCCGAGCAGCGTCGCCGCCGCCCCGATGCGGCCGCCCCGGCGCAGGTGCTCAAGGGTGTCGACGTAGAACAGGGAACGCGTCGCGGCGGCGCGGTCCTCCGCGGCCGACACCACCGCGGACACCGGTTCTCCGTCCAGGGCGGCGGCCGCGGCCGTGAGGGCGGCCAGGCCGAGGCCCAGGCCGATCGTCCGGCTGTCCACCACGTGCACGGGGACGGGCGCGTCCTCCGCCGCCAGGCGGGCCGCCTCCACCGTGCCGGACATCAGGGAGGATAGGTGGACCGACACGATCGCCGACGCCCCCGCTCCGGCCGCCTCCTTGTAGGCGTGGGCGAAGCGTTCGGGGGACGGGCGCGAGGTCGTGACGGGGTGCCACTCCTTGAGGGCCCGCGCCGTCTCGGCCGTGGTGATGTCGTCCTCGTCGCGCACCGTGCCGCCGACGGCGATCTGCAGGGGCACCACCGTGAGGCCGTGCCGTGCGGCGAGGTCGGACGGGAGGTAGGAGGTGGAATCCGTGACGACCGCGACCGGGCTCATAGGGCGAAGGTACTCCTCGGGCTGACGCGGCCGATGTCAGTGTTGTGACAGGGCGGTGAAATCAGGCCTGGACGGGCACCCCACCGCGCCACACCCGCAGCGCGCGCAGCCCGAACGCCCACGCGAACGCCCCCTCGTGGTCGGCGTCCCACAGCACGATGTCGGCCATCATCCCGGGTGCCAGCGAGCCCCGGTCGCCCACGCGGAGCGCCGCCGCGCCGCCGAGGGTCGCCGCGCGCAGCGCCTCGGTGACCGACAGGCCGTACATCGCCACCGACAGGCCGATGACCAGCGGCATCGAGGTGATGCCGCACTGGCCGGGGTTGTGGTCGGTGCCGAGGGCGACGGTCACGCCGCGTTCCAGCATCTGGCGGACCGGCGCGGGCGGGCGGGAGGAGTTGAGGGCGCTGCCGGGGCAGACGGTGGCGGTGACGCCCGCGTGCGCCAGCGCCTTGATGTCGTCGTCGTTGGCCTGGGTGAGCAGGTCGGCGGAGGCGCAGCCGACCTCGGCCGCCACCTGCGCGGCGCCGATGCGCTCGTTGGCGCAGGCGTGCATGCGGGCCTTCAGGCCGGCGCGTTTGCCGGTGAGCAGGAGGATGCGGGCCTCCTCGGCGGTGAAGTGGCCCTCGTCGCAGTACACGTCGATGGAGTCGGCCCCGGCGGCCGCGGCGTCGCCCGCCCACAGGCGGACGGCCTCGATGTAGTCGCGGCGGCGGCCGAAGAACTCCGGCGGCAGGATGTGCGCGGCCAGGAACGTGGCGTGGATGCGCGGCATCGACGGCTCGCCCTCCAGGGAGCGCAGCAGCCGGATGTCGGCGAGTTCGCCGTCGCGGGTGAGGTGGTAGCCGGTCTTGGCCTCGACGGTGGTGGTCCCGGCGAGGATCCACTGGCGCAGGCGCTCGCGGACGCCGTTGCACAGGGTCCACGGGTCGGTGCCGCGCGTGACGGTGGAGTTGACGCCGCCGCCCGCCGCCGCGATCGCCGAGTGGGACGACCCGGAGGTGCGCATGGCGAGCTCGGCCCAGCGGTTCCCGGCGTAGACGGGATGGGAGTGGGCGTCGATCAGCCCGGGGGTGACCAGTCCGCCGCCGAGGTTCTCCACGTGGTCGACGTCGACGATGTCGTCGATGACGCCCGGGACGCTCTGGGGCAGGTCCGAGGCGGGCCCCGCCCAGACGATCCGGTCGTCGTGGATGAGGACGGCGGCGTTGCTGCAGACGTCGGTGCCCGTCCAGAGCCTGCCGATGTTCGTCAACAGCCGTACCGTCATAGGGTCACCGACCAGGATGGGACGAAGCGGCGCAGGCCGCTGTACCGGACGCCATGGAGAAGGCCACCTGCTCTCGATCCGCAACGCCGACTGGGTGCCGGCGGTTCACCGTTGGAGGGGGACGGTGGTCGGCCGACCACCTTGGGCAACGGAACCGCAGATATCGGTTTCGTCACGGTAGTGCACTGAAGGCCCGGCCGACAACCTCTAGCCGACGAACACGGACATCCCGGAAACAGTTTCCTGTCCCCGGTGCGCGCGGCGCGGCACGGAGGCTTCGTTCGCTCAGGTCAGCACCTGACGACAACCGGACAAAGCGCGCAGAGCCGCTAATAAACCATGGAATATCCGGTCGTTCAGCATCGCCGTCATCACCCCGCCCCTTAGTCATAAGACCGTACGGAATCCGCCAGGCGCGTCAAGCGGAATGGGGAAGGTGTCACCGTTCGGCGACCACCGCGACGCCGGACCGTGCCCTGAACGGGGCGCGGTCCGGCGTCCGGGTGGTTCAGCTGGTCGGGGTGAGGGCCTCGAACGGGGCCAGCTCGCCCGCCAGGTCGGTGGGGACGCGGGCGCGCAGCAGGGTGCCCTCGGCGAGGTGCTCCTGCTCGGCGACCTCGCCGCGCTCGTGGATCTGGGCGACCAGGTCGCCGCGGTCGTAGGGCAGCAGGACCTTCACCTCGGCCTCCAGGCCGGGCAGCTGCTCCTCGATCATCTGCCGCAGCTCGGTGATCCCGGCGCCGGTGCGGGCCGAGACGACGATGCTGTTGGGCTCGCGGCGGCGCAGCCGGGCGAGGGCCATCTCGTCGGCGGCGTCCGCCTTGTTGATCACGATGATCTCGGGCACCCGGTCCGCCCCGATCTCGCGGAACACCTCGCGCACCGCGTCGATCTGAGCCTCGGGGTCGGGGTCGGAGCCGTCCACCACGTGCAGGACGAGGCCCGCGTCGGCGACCTCCTCCAGCGTGGAGCGGAACGCCTCCACCAGCTGGTGCGGCAGGTGCCGGACGAACCCGACGGTGTCGGCCAGGGTGTAGGCGCGCCCGCCGGGCGTCTCGGTCCTGCGGACGGTCGGGTCCAGCGTGGCGAACAGCGCGTTCTCCACCAGGACGCCCGCGCCGGTCAGCCGGTTGAGCAGCGAGGACTTGCCCGCGTTGGTGTAGCCCGCGATGGCGACGGCCGGGACGGCGTTGCGCCGCCGCTCGCCGCGCTTGGTCTCGCGCGACTTGGCCATCTCCTCGATCTGGCGGCGCAGCTTGGCCATGCGGGACCGGATCCGCCGCCGGTCCAGCTCGATCTTGGTCTCACCGGGGCCGCGGCCGCCGATGCCGACGCCGCCCGCCGCGCGGCCGCCGACCTGGCGCGACAGGTTGCCACCCCAGCCGCGCAGGCGGGGCAGCAGGTAGTCGAGCTGGGCCAGTTCGACCTGGGCCTTGCCCTCGCGGCTCTTGGCGTGCTGGGCGAAGATGTCCAGGATCAGCGCGGTCCGGTCGATCACCTTGACGCGGACGGTCTCCTCCAGGTGCCGCAGCTGGCTGGGGGCCAGCTCGCCGTCGCAGATGACGGTGTCGGCGCCGGTGGCGATGACGATGTCGCGCAGCTCGGCGGCCTTGCCCGAGCCGATGTAGGTGGCCGGGTCGGGCCGCTGCCGGCGCTGGATCAGGCCCTCCAGGACCTGCGAGCCGGCGGTCTCGGCGAGCAGCGCGAGTTCGCGGAGGGAGTTCTCGGCCTCCTCGGCCGTCCCCTCCGTCCACACACCTACCAGGACGACCCGCTCCAGGCGGAGGGAGCGGTACTCGACCTCGGTGACGTCCTCGAGTTCGGTGGACAGGCCCGCGACGCGGCGCAGTGCCCGGCGTTCCTCGAGGTCGAGCTCTCCGGTCATCGGCTCGTCGAAGCCGTCGAACGGGTCCGGAGTCTGGTCTTCAGAAAAAGGTGCAGTCATATGTCCTCTAGAACGCCGCGGGGCGGCCGTGTCTTCCCCGGGATCGTCTCACGCCCCCGGGTCCGGAGGCATTCGATTATCCCCTCGCCACCTCGGGCATGCCCGGTTCCAGGACGTTGACGCACCTCACGCGGGACCCGCTTTGACCGGGAACGGTACCCGCGAGTAGCGTTCTCCACACACCAGAAGTCGAATTTCGCTAGACGAAAGGGCAGGCCGATGGCTGCACTCGAAGGGGTCGAGATCGCTGGCCCCCTCAACGAGCGGTACGACGAGATCCTGACGCCCGAGGCGCTCGCTCTCCTCGCCCTTCTGCAGCGCGAGCTGGGCGGCCGTCGCAAGGAGCTGCTGGCGGCCCGCGCCGAGCGGCAGCGCAGGCTGTCGGGGGGCGGCACGCTCGACTTCCTCCCCGAGACCGCCGAGGTCCGCTCCGACGACTCCTGGCGGGTCGCCCCGCCCGCGCCGGGCCTGGAGGACCGCCGGGTGGAGATCACCGGTCCGACCGACCGGAAGATGACGATCAACGCTCTCAACTCGGGCGCCAAGGTGTGGCTGGCCGACTTCGAGGACGCCAACACCCCGCTGTGGAACAACATGATCGAGGGCCAGCTCAACCTGCGCGACGCCCTCGACCGCACCATCGACTTCACCGACTCCCGCTCCGGCAAGTCCTACGCGCTCAAGGACGACGGCGAGCTGGCCACCATCGTGGTCCGCCCGCGCGGCTGGCACATGGAGGAGAAGCACCTGCTGGTCGACGGCGAGCCGATGTCGGGTTCGCTGTTCGACTTCGGCCTCTACTTCTTCCACTGCGCGCGCCGCCAGCTGGAGAAGGGCAAGGGCCCGTACTTCTACCTGCCGAAGATGGAGTCGCACCTGGAGGCCCGCCTCTGGAACGACGCCTTCAACCTGGCCCAGGACCACCTGGAGATCCCGCGCGGCACCATCCGCGCCACCGTGCTGATCGAGACGATCCCGGCCGCGTTCGAGATGGAGGAGATCCTCTACGAGCTGCGCGACCACTCGGCCGGGCTGAACGCGGGCCGCTGGGACTACCTGTTCTCGGTGATCAAGAAGTTCCGCGACCGGGGCGCCGACTTCCTCCTGCCCGAGCGCAACGCGATCACCATGACGGCGCCGTTCATGCGCGCCTACACCGAGCTGCTGGTGCGCACCTGCCACAAGCGCGGCGCGCACGCGATCGGCGGCATGGCGGCGTTCATCCCGTCCCGCAGGGACGCCGAGGTGAACAAGGTCGCCTTCGAGAAGGTCCGCGCCGACAAGACCCGCGAGGCCACCGACGGGTTCGACGGCTCCTGGGTCGCCCACCCCGACCTGGTCCCGGTCTGCCGCGAGGTGTTCGACGGCGTGCTCGGCGACAAGCCCAACCAGCGCGACCGGCTGCGCGAGGAGGTCCGGGTCTCGGCCTCCGACCTGCTCAACGTCAAGGCCACCCCCGGCGACATCACCGAGGCGGGGCTGCGCAACAACATCGACGTGGCGCTGCGCTACCTGGCCGCCTGGCTGAACGGCTCGGGCGCGGTCGCGATCCACAACCTGATGGAGGACGCCGCCACCGCCGAGATCTCCCGCTCCCAGGTCTGGCAGTGGATCTACAACGGGGTCTCCACCAAGGAGGGCCAGAAGATCACCAAGGAGTGGGTGGAGCAGCTGCTCGACGAGGAGCTGGGCAAGATCCGCGCCGAGCTGGGCGAGGCGTTCAACGAGCCCCGCTACAACGAGGCCGTGGAGCTGTTCAAGCAGGTCACCCTGGCCGACGAGTACCAGGAGTTCCTGACCACCCCGGCCTACGTCCACTTCCCGTAAGCCCGCCCGATCCGCGTCGGCCGTCCCGGGAACAGCCTCCGGGACGGCCGGCGCGCACTCGTTCCCGGCGCTCCGGAGTGGAAGGGTGGGGGTATGGGCGAAGCGCTGACGAGGCTGGCCGAACGGTTCACGGCGCTGCTGGGCGCCGACTCTGTGATCACCGATCCGGTGCGGCTGCGCACCTACGAGTGCGACGGGCTGACCAGCCACCGCGCCACCCCCGGCGTCGTGGTGCTGCCCGGCACCGCCGAGCAGGTCGCCGCCGTCGTGCGGGCCTGCGTCGCCGAGGGCGTGCCGTACGTGGCGCGCGGCTCGGGGACGGGCCTGTCGGGCGGCGCGCTCCCCCGCACCGACGGCGTCCTGATCGTGACGTCGCGGATGCGCCGCATCCTCGACATCGACATCCCCAACCAGCGCGCGGTCGTCGAACCCGGCGTCATCAACCTGGACGTCACCCGCGCGGTCCGCGACCAGGGCTACCACTTCGCGCCCGACCCCTCCAGCCAGCAGGTCTGCTCGGTCGGCGGCAACGTCGCCGAGAACTCCGGCGGCGCGCACTGCCTGAAGTACGGCTTCACCGCCCACCACGTGCTGGCCTGCGAGGTCGTCACCCCCGACGGGGAGATCGTCGAGCTGACCGCGGGCGGCCCCGGCTACGACCTGCTGGGCGTGTTCGTCGGCGCGGAGGGCACCCTCGGCATCACCACGAGGATCACGGTGCGGCTGACGCGGCTGCCCGAGACGGTGCAGACGCTGCTGGCGGCGTTCGACTCGATCGAGTCCGGCGGCGCGGCCGTCTCGGCGATCATCGGCGCGGGCGTCGTCCCGGCCGCGGTCGAGATGATGGACGCGCTGTCCATCGAGGCCGCCGAGGCGGCCGTGCGCTGCGGGTACCCGCCGGGCGCCGGGGCGGTGCTGATCGTCGAGCTGGACGGGCCGGGCAGCGAGGTGGCCCACCAGTTCGCCGAGGTGGAACGGTTGTGCCGCGCGGCGGGCGCGTTCGAGGTCCGCATCGCCGCCGGCGACGCCGAACGGGCCCTGATCTGGCGGGGCCGCAGGTCGGCGTTCGCCGCCGTGGGCCGCATCTCCCCCGCCTACCTGGTGCAGGACGGCGTCATCCCGCGCACGTCCCTGCCGAAGGTGCTGGCCCGCATCGACGCCCTGTCGGCCGAGTCCGGCGTCCGCGTCGCCAACGTCTTCCACGCCGGGGACGGCAACCTGCACCCGCTGGTGCTGTTCGACGACGCCGAGCCGGGCGCGACCGAACGCGCCGAGGAGGTCTCCGGCGCGATCCTGGACCTGTGCATCGAGCACGGCGGGTCCATCACCGGCGAGCACGGTGTGGGCGTGGACAAGTCCCGTTACATGCCGCGCATGTTCACCGACACCGACCTGGACACCATGCAGATGGTGCGCTGCGGCTTCGACCCGGCCGGATTGTGCAACCCCGGCAAGGTGTTCCCCACGCCCCGGCTGTGCGGCGAGGCCCCCGGCGTCCGCAAGGGCGTGCACCCTCTGGTCGAGCAGGGAAAGGCGGACCTGTTCTGATGAAGCCCATCGACGCGCTGGCCAAGGTCTGCTCCGACGTCCGCCCCGCCTACCCCGAGGAGGGCGTGCTCGGCGTCCTGCCCCGGTTCGTGGCCGCGCCGGCCGGCGTCGCCGAGGCCGCCGAGACGATGCGCGCGGCCGCCGAGCACGGGCTGGCGGTCATCGCGCGCGGCATGGAGACCCGCCTGGACTGGGGCCTGCCGCCGCAACGCTGCGACCTGCTGCTCGACACCCACCGGATGGACCGGATCGTCGAGCACGCCGCGGGCGACCTGGTGGTGAGCGCCGAGGCCGGAACGCCGATCGAGAAGATCAACGCCGAGGTCGCCGCGCACGGGCAGCGGTTGTCCCTGGACTGCCCGATCTTCGCCTCCTCGGTCGGCGGAACGATCGCCACCGCCGCCGCCGGACCCCGCCGCCTGCTCTACGGCGCCCCCCGCGACCTGGTCATCGGTCTCACCGTCGTGCGCGCCGACGGGAAGATCGCCCGTTCCGGCGGCAAGGTCGTCAAGAACGTCGCCGGATACGACCTGGGCCGCCTGTTCGCCGGATCGTGGGGCACGCTCGGCCTGATCGTGGAGGCCACGTTCCGGCTGCACCCGGTCTGCGAGGCCACCGCCTACGTCTCGGCCGTGCTGCCCGACGCCGCCGCCGCGCACGAGGCGGTCCAGGCGGTGCTGCACTCCCCCGTGGTGCCCGCCGCCGTCGAGTGCGCCGCGGCGCCCGGCGGGATCGAGGTCTGCGTCATGGTGGAGGGGGTCGCGGCGGGCGTCCCCGCCCGCGCCGACCGCGTCTCGTCCCTGCTCGGCGGCGCGGACGTCGCCGAGGAGCCGCCGGAATGGTGGGGCCGCTACCCCGACGGCACCACCCTCGTCGAGATCACCGCCCCGCCCGCCGCGCTCGCGCGCGCCTCCTGGCTCACCGGCGCGGCGACCTGGAGCGCGTCCGGCCACGGCCTCCTGGGGCTGGAGGCCGGACCCGAGCAGGTCACCGAGACGGTGAACGAGCTGCGCGCCGCCCACACCGCCGTCGTCCGCTACGCGCCCGAGCCGGTCCGCGACGCGCTCGACGTGTGGGGGCCGGTCCCCGCGCTGTCGCTGATGCGGCGCGTGAAGGACCAGTTCGACCCCGACCACCGCCTGTCCCCCGGCCGCTTCGTGGGAGGAATCTGATGAGCGCCCCAGAGGAACTGCCGAAGCTGCTGGGAGACTGCGTCCACTGCGGGTTCTGCCTGCCCACCTGCCCCACCTACGTCCTGTGGGGCGAGGAGATGGACTCCCCGCGCGGCCGGATCCACCTGATGCAGCAGCACCAGCGGGGCGAACCGCTCAGCCCCGCGATGGTCCAGCACTTCGACGCGTGCCTGGGCTGCATGGCGTGCGTGACGGCATGCCCCTCGGGCGTCCAGTACGACCGACTCATCGAGCTGACCCGCGCCGAGGTCGAACGCGAGCATCCGCATTCCGCCGCCGACCGGGCGCTCCGCAGGGCCGTCTTCGGCCTCTTCCCCTACCCGAGGCGCCTGCGCGCCCTGCGCGGCCCGCTGCGCCTCTACCAGAGGAGCGGCCTGGACAAGGTGGTGCGCCGCACCGGCGTCCTGGAGCGCCTCTCCCCGTCCCTGGCCGCGATGGAACGCCTCGCCCCGCCCCTCGGCAGGGCGCCCCGCCTGCCCGAACGCGTCTCCGCGCGCGGCGGGCGCCGCGCCACCGTCGGGATGCTCACCGGCTGCGTGCAGCGCGAGTTCTTCCCCGGCGTCAACGCCGCCACCGCCCGCGTCCTGGCCATGGAGGGCTGCGACGTCGTCATCCCGCGGAACCAGGGCTGCTGCGGCGCGCTGTCGCTGCACTCGGGCCGCGAGGACGAGGCCCGGCGCTTCGCGCGCCGCACGATCGAGACGTTCGAGAACGTGGACGTCATCGTCGTCAACGCGGCGGGCTGCGGCTCCTCCATGAAGGAGTACGCGCGCCTGCTCGCCGACGACCCCGCCTGGGCCGCGCGCGCCGAGGCGCTGTCGGCCCGGACCCGCGACCTCGCCGAGTACCTCGTGGAGCTCGGGCCCCGCGCGCCCCGTCGGCCACTTCCGGTCACCGTCGCCTACCACGACGCCTGCCATCTCGCCCACGCCCAGGGCGTCCGGAGCCAGCCCCGCGCGCTGCTGGCGGGCATCCCCGAGCTGACCGTCCGGGAGATCGCCGACCCCGACGTGTGCTGCGGTTCGGCCGGGACCTACAACCTCCTGCAGCCCGGACCCGCCGCCGAACTCGGCGACCGCAAGGCCGCCAACGTGCGCGCGACCGGCGCGGACGTGCTGGTCGCGGCCAATCCCGGCTGCGTCATGCAGATCGCGGACGCGCTGGGGCGCCAGGGCGCGCCGATGGCCGTCGCGCACACCGCCGAGATCCTGGACGCCTCCCTGCGGGGGCTCGGTCCGGACGGGTTCCGCACGCCCCTATCGTGAAAGCCGCGCCGGGGGAAGCGCCGCTTCCGTCGCCCGCGGGACCCGACGACGGCCGATCGGGACGTGTTGTATCGTTTTCGCCCCAAAGGGCAAGGGCGCCCTTACCGAGGTCGGAGAGGCACCCGCGAGCCCAGGAAAAGAGCATGTCCAACAGCTACCGTTCACACCGCCGCCGCAAGAAGAGCAAGGCCGGACGGCTCGGTCTCGCCGGCGCCCTCACCGGGGCCGTCGGCATCGCCGCGGTGGCGGCGGGCATCGTGCTCATGCGCCCCGACGACCGGCGGACCGGCACCGCAATCGGCCAGGCCGGCGGCGGCGAGGCCGCGACCCCCAGCGCGACCGCCGCGCCGCCGACCGGTCCGGTGCTGAGCCTCACCACCCCCGAGGGCTACGGGTACGGGCTGGCCGCCGTCAAGGCCGGGACCGACGAGAAGCCGCTGGCCACCAGCGAGGCCACCGCGGACGGGAAGACGTTCGCCTACGCCGACTACGTGCTCACCAACACCGGGCGCCGCCCGGCGCTGCTGCCCAACGTCTCGGCCGCCGACCTGTTCGTCCCCGCCTCGCAGGTGCCCGACGGGGCGAAGGAGCGCTGCATGCCCCAGGCGGGCGTCCCCTCCCACATGTGCACGCTGCCCAACCACAGCAAGGTCCTCGCGCGGCTGGACGGCAGCAGGCCGCCGTTCCGCGACGGCGCCGACACCATGATCCCGGGCGGGGCGTCCTACCTGGTGCGGGTCGCCACCGACCTGCCGGTCAAGGACGGCCTGGAGGCCGGCGACATCCGGCTGTACGTGTGGGACGCCCGCTACACCCCCGAACGCAAGGGCATCGAGGTCGCCTTCCCCTAGAAGCCCCCGGGCGCCCGCGCGGGGCCGCGCCCCTGGGCGCTCGGCCCGGTGAAGCCGATGTCCTCGTAGGCGATCTCCTGGAAGCCGCCCGCGCCCAGGTTGGCCAGCCCGCCCCGGGTCGCGACGATCTGCGGGCGCTGGTAGAGCGGCAGCACCGTCGCCAGCCGCCAGATCAGCCGGTCGGCCTCGTTGACCAGGCGCCGCGCCCGGGCCGGGTCCAGCTCGGTGATGGCGCGGTCCATCGCCGCGTCGATCTCGGGGGTGCCGAGCCGCGAGTAGTTCTGCTGGATGTCCTCGCCGCGCGGGCGGGCGAACACCGACCGCAGCGGCGACAGCGGGAACGCGGTGCCCAGCCACGAGAACGGCACGATGTCGAAGTCGCCGGGCGTGACGTACCGGTCGAACAGGTCGTCGGTCGGGACCGTCTCGATGTCGACGCGGACGCCGATGCGCGCCAGCAGCGCCCGCGCCAGCTCGCCCTCCTGCTTGCTGCCGGGCACCCCGGACGGCACCACGAACCGCAGCGCCAGCGTGCGGCCGTCCTTGACGCGGTGGTCGCCGGCGAGCCGCCAGCCCGCCTCGTCCAGCAGCCGCGCCGCGCGTTCGGGGTCGTAGCGGCCCAGCTCGCCGGAGTTGTCGCGGTACCCCTCCTGGGTGTTGACGAAGAAGTGGTTGCCGAGGGTCTGCACCGGCCAGCCGAGGTCGGCCAGGTCGCTGCGGGCGATGGCGCGCCGGTCGATGCCCATCATCACCGCGCGCCGCACCCGCGCGTCCGACAGGACCGGCCCGGCGGCGTTGAGGGTGAAGTGCCGCCAGTCCGGGCCGCCCGCCCGCCGCACCACCGCGCCGCGCACGTTCTCCACCCGGCGCAGCGCCGCCGCGTCCACGCCGATGTCCATCAGGTCGATCTCGTCGTTGGCGAACGCGCCGGGCATCGCGCTCGTGTCCATCGCCCGGAACACGATCCGGTCGAGCTTGGCGGGCCGTCCCCACCAGCCCGGGTCGCGCTCCAGCGTGACGGTCTCGGCGGTCCGGTCGACGGCGGCGACGCGGAACGGCCCGGCCGACACCGGCACCCGCCCCAGCCACCCGTTGTTGAACGTCTCGGGGTCGTCGCAGGTCCCGGCCGGGTACAGCGGGCTGAACAGGCTGCGCCAGTCGGCGTAGGGCCGCCGGAACACCACCCGGACCTCGTGCGCGCGGTCGCCCTTCTCCACCCGCGCGATCTGCCCGTAGCCGGTGACGGTGGAGACCTGGAAGCGCCGGTCGCGGCCCGACAGCGCCCGCGCCTGGGAGGCGAAGTCGCGCAGCCCGATCGGGCGGCCGTCCGACCAGCGGGCGCGCGGGTTGAGCCGGTAGGTGACGACCTGCCGTGGCCTGGTGCGGGTGACCTCGGCCGACTCCAGGTAGGCGGGGACCGGGTGCGGCACGCCCTTGGCGTCCGACCGCATCAGCGAGGGCAGCACGCCCTGGACGACCTGCTCGACGACGCCCCGGCTGCCGTTGATGTGGTGGAAGTTCCACTGCACGGGGAACTCCGGCAGCGGCCAGCGCAGCGTGCCGCCGGTGCGGATCCGGTCGCGGGACGTGGGGTTGACGTCGGAGACCGGCAGCGTCCCCGTCGGGGGCGGCTCGGTCCCCGCGTCGCTGCATCCCGCCCCGGCGAGCACCGCGCCCGCCAGCAGCAGGGAAAGAACACGGCGCGCCCTCACGGGCGTCCCCCCTCCGGATGGTGGCAGGCGACCAGGCGTCCGGTCCCCTCCGGGACGGGACGCGGCCGCGGTTCGTCGGTCTCGCACAGCGTCCGCCACGCGGCGTCGGCGGACGCCGCGTAGCTCGGGCACCGGGCCCGGAACCGGCATCCGCGCGGCTGCTCGGACGGGTCGGGCGGGTCGCCGGGCAGCGGCGCGGGCCGCCGCCGCCGTTCCCGGTGCGGGTCGGGCCGGGGGACGGCGTCCAGCAGCGCCCGCGTGTAGGGGTGGACGGGCGCGCCGTAGACGTCGGCGACCGGCCCGATCTCGACGATCCGCCCCCGGTACATCACCGCGACCCGGTCGGCCAGCAGCCGCACCACCGCCAGGTCGTGCGCGACGAACAGGTACGCCAGACCCAGCCGGGCCCGCAGCTCCTCCAGCAGGGCCATGATCCCGGCCTGCACGGACACGTCGAGGGAGGCGACCGGCTCGTCCAGCAGCAGCAGGCGCGGCTCCAGCGCCAGGGCGCGGGCGATCCCCACGCGCTGCCGCTGGCCGCCCGACAGCCCGTGCGGGTGGCGGGCCGCGTGCGCGGGGTCCAGGCCGACCAGCGCCAGCAGCTCCCGGACGCGCGCGTCGATCCGGGCCCGGGGAACGCCGTGCACGAGCAGCGGTTCGGCCAGGATCTCGGCGACGCGCATGCGCGGGTCCAGCGAGGCGAACGGGTCCTGGAACACCACCTGCACGTCGCGGCGCAGCGCCTTGCGTTCGGCGGCCGTGAGCGCGGCGGTGTCGCGGCCGAACAGCCGGACGGTCCCGCGCTGCGGCCGGGTCAGCCGCAGGATCTCCATCAGCGCGGTGGTCTTGCCGCAGCCCGACTCCCCGACCAGGCCCAGCGTCTCGCCCGCGCGCACGTCGAACGAGACGCCGTCCACCGCGCGCACCGTGCCGTTGCGGCGGCGCAGGACCGTGCCCCGGTACAGGGGATGGTGGCGGACCAGGCCCTCGACCTCCAGCACGGCGGGACGTTCGTGGCGCGGCACGACGGGCGGGGCGGGCGGGGGCGCGGGCGCCGGGAACACCCGCGCGGGGTCGCCGGTGGCGTCGAGGTTGACGCAGGCGGCGGTGTGGGCGGGCGTCCCGACCGGCACCGGAGGGGGCTCGGTGTCGGCGCAGCGGGACACGGCGACGGGGCAGCGCGGCGCGAACGGGCATCCGGTCGCCGGGAAGCCGCCCGTGGAGATCCCGCCCGCGCCGTCGATCGGCACCGGCCGGGGCGCGTCGGGCTCGATGCGCGGCAGCGACTGGAGCAGCCCGATCGTGTAGGGCATGCGGGGCCGGGCGTAGACCTCGGCGACGGGGCCGGTCTCCACGGCGCGGCCGGCGTACATGACCATGACCCGGTCGGCGAACCCGGCGACCACCCCCAGATCGTGGGTGATCAGGACGATGGCCGCGCCGGTGGCCTCCTTGGCGGTCCGCAGCACCTCCAGCACCTGCGCCTGGATGGTGACGTCGAGCGCGGTGGTGGGCTCGTCGCAGACGATGGCGACCGGGTCGTTGGCGATCGCCATCGCGATCATCACGCGCTGCCGCATGCCGCCGGAGAACTCGTGCGGGTAGGCCCGCGCGCGGCGGGCGGCGTCGGGGATGCCGACCAGTTCGAGGAGCTCGACGGCGCGGGCGCGGGCGGCCGGCCGGGTCGCGCCCGCGTGCACCCGGATCGTCTCGGCGATCTGGTCGCCGACGGGATGGACGGGGGTCAGCGCCGACAGCGGGTCCTGGAACACCATCGCCAGGTCCTTGCCGCGCACCCGCGACAGCTCGGCGTCGGAGCGGCCCAGCAGCTCCCGCCCGCGCAGCCGCACCGACCCCTCGACGCGGGTGCCGGGCGGCAGCAGGCCGAGCGTCGCCAGCGCCAGGGCGCTCTTGCCCGACCCGGACTCGCCGACGATGCCGAGGACCTCGCCCCGGCCGACCGACAGGTCCACGCCGCGCACGGCCCGCACCCCCCGCGGATAGGTCACCCGCAGGTCCCGGACCTCCAGCACGGTCACGGCGTTCCCTTCTCCAGGGTCGGGTCGAGCAGGTCGCGCAGGCCGTCGCCGAGCAGGTTGACCGCCAGCACGGTGAGCACCAGCAGCCCCGCGGCGAACCCCGACAGCCACGGGTAGGCGGTGGCGGTGCCGTGCCCGTCGGCGATCAGGGTGCCCAGCGAGATGTCGGGCGGCTGCACCCCGAACCCGAAGTAGGACAGCCCGCTCTCGGCCATGATCGCGACGCTGACGTTCAGCCCGGCGTCCACGATCAGCAGCGACGCCAGGTGCGGCAGGATGTGCCGCCGGATGATCCAGGGCGTGGAGGCGCCGCCGAACCGGGCGGCCAGGACGTACTCGCGTTCCCGCAGCGAGATCGTCATGGCGCGCACGACCCGCGCGGTGATCATCCACAGGAACGCCGCCAGCAGCAGCACCAGCAGTGGCCAGCCGCCCCCCAGCGACGGTGCCAGCACCGCCACCACCAGGAACGCCGGCAGCACCAGCAGCAGGTCCACGCCCCACATCAGCAGCCGGTCCGGCCAGCCGCCGAGGTATCCGGCGACCATGCCGACCAGCGCCGCCAGCGCGGTCGACAGCACCGCCACCAGCAGCCCGATGACCAGGGACTTCTGCATGCCGCGCAGGGTGAGCGCGAACACGTCGCGGCCGCTCTGGGTGGTGCCGAACCAGTGCCGCGTCGAGGGCGGCTCCCGGAACGCGGTGAAGTCGGTGTCCTCCCAGCCCCACGGCGCGAGGTACGGTCCGGCGAACGCCAGCAGGAACAGCAGCACCAGCAGCGACGCCCCGATGACGACGCGGCGGCTGGCCGCCAGGCCGCGCAGGGTCCGGCCCGGCCGGTTCACGAGCGCCCCGTCCGGGCCGTCCAGGTGGTGCCGCTCGTCCGCACGCGCGGGTCGAGCACCCCGTACAGCACGTCCGACACCAGCCCGGCCAGCAGCACCGCGGCGGCGGCGCAGCAGTTGACGGCGGCGACCGCGTTGACGTCGCCGCGGATGATGGACTCGACCAGCCACTCGCCCATCCCGTGCCAGCCGAAGATCTCCTCCAGGAACATGCCGCCGAGCAGCAGCAGCCCGAAGGTGTAGGCGAAGTAGGTGGTCATCGGGATCAGGGCGGTGCGCAGGCCGTGCCGCAGCAGCGCGTCGCGGTGGCGCAGGCCCTTGGCGCGGGCGGTGCGGACGAAGTCGGCGTTCAGGACGTCGAGCATCATGCCGCGCTGGTAGCGGCTGTAGAGCGCCAGTTGCGCCAGGGCGACGGCGGCCGTCGGCAGCAGCAGGTGCCGCAGCCGGTCGCCGAGGCCGCCGAGCGGGCCGAACGTGCCCTCCGACGAGCCGGGGGCGGTCTCGCCGACCCATTCGAAGACCTGCAGGCCGGTGGTGTCGTTGACCTTCTGCGCGCCGATCTGCAGCAGCACCGCCAGCACGAAGATCGGGGTGGACAGCAGCAGGTAGGACCCGGCGGTGATGATCCGGTCGGAGGGGCGGTCGCGGCGGACGGCGGCGTAGGCGCCCAGCAGCACCCCGAGCACGCAGCCGAGGACGGTCCCGAAGGTCAGCAGCCGGACGCTGACCCACAGCCGCCGCCACAGCTCGTCGTTGACCGGCTCGCCCTGGAGGGTGCGGCCGAAGTCGCCGCGCAGGACGCCGGCGGCCCAGACGCGGTAGCGCTCGGCGAGGGGCGTGCGGTCGTTGAGGTTGAGCCGGTTCAGCTCGGCGTCGACGACCGCGGCCGGGGGCCGGGGATTGCGGTCCTCGAGGTTGGCCCGGGGCTTGAGGGCGCTGGCGGCCAGCAGGTAGGAGAGGCTGGCGGCCAGGACCACCAGCACCGCGTAGTTGACCAGCCGGCGCAGCAGGAAACCCGCCATTCTCCCCCTCCCCCGCGCGCAGGACAGTCACGGAATGCTACTTGTCGGTGACGGTCGGCGCAGGGGAAACACGGAAACGCGCTCACCAAAAGTGACCGAACGGTGACCTGCGCGGGAGAGTGCGCAGGTCACCGTGCACGAGGCGGGTCAGGAGGACGCGAGGGCCGGCTCGCGTTCGGCGGGGGCGGCGCGACCGGCGCGCAGCCGTCCGACGCCCAGCAGAGCGAACCCGGCGGCGGCCCAGACGGCCAGCACGGTCAGCGGAGCGGCGGCGCCCGCCCCGTCGAAGAACGCCACCGACCGCAGCAGGGTGACGGCCGCGCCCGGCGGCAGCGCCTGCCCCAGCGCGCCCCACGGCTCGGGCAGCAGCTCGGGCGCGGAGCCGGCGGCCGACAGCGGGTTGCCGAGCAGCAGCAGGACCAGCCCGCCGAGGCCGATCCCGGCGCGGCCCAGCGCGGCGGCCAGACCGATGACGGACCCGCTGACCGCCAGCAGCGCCAGCGTGACGACCCCGGCGACGGCGAGGAACGAGCCGGGCAGCAGCGACAGCCAGCCCTGCGCGAGCGCGGTGGAGCCCAGGCCGCCCAGCACGGCGAACACGGCCACCCCGGCGGCCCGCCAGGCCAGCGGCCCGACGGCGAACGTCAGCAGGACCGCGGCGGCCAGCCCCGACATGATCAGCGGCAGCACCAGCGCGCCGAACGCCGCGCCGCGCGGGTCGTCGGGGTCGGCGGCGACCACGTCCTGGACGGGCGCGGCGGCCTGCCCCGCCATCTGCTGGGCCAGCGCCGTGAGCTGCTGGGCGACGGCGGGCGAGGCCGCCGAGGCGACCAGCACGCGCGGCCCGGCGGGGGTGGTGACGATCGCGCCGTAGGCCTCGCGGTCGGCGAGGGCGCGCCGGGCGGCGGCCTCGTCGGGCCGCGTGACGATCGCGAACGCGCCGGGACGCTGCTGGTCGAGGCGCTGCGCGACGGCGGCGGCCTGTGGTCCGGCGACCACGACCGGCACGTCACGCGGGGCCGTCCGGGCGGCGGGCCAGGCGAACGCGAGGATCATCAGCAGTTGCAGCAGCGCGGCGGCCACGGCCACGCCGAGCGCGCGCCGGGCGGGCGTGGACCGTGACGGGCCGGACTGTGGGGACGCGGAGTGCACGACGGCCTCCAAATAAAATCGGATGTTCGTTCTCTTTGATGTCCCCAGCGTCCCCCCACCCGGCCACCTTGTCAAGAACGAATGTTCGTTTTACTTTGGGGGCATGCCACGAGTCTCCGCGGAGCACCTGGAACGCCGCCGCCAGCAGATCCTCGACGCCGCCCGGGCCTGCTTCGTCCGCAAGGGGGTGCACGACACCTCGATGCAGGACATCTTCGCCGAGTCCGGGCTGTCGGCCGGGGCCGTCTACCGCTACTTCAAGAGCAAGAGCGAGATCGTCGAGGCGATCATGTCGATGGTCCTCACCGACATGCGCGGGTTCATCACGGATCTGACCTCGGCCGACCCGCCGCTCCCGCTGGACGAGGTGATCGAGCGGGTCACGCGGATGGTCGTCCTGCTGAGCGGGGAGGACGGCCCGGTCCACATGGCCCCGCACGCCTGGTCGCTGGCGATGCACGACCCGGCCCTGCGCTCCTACATCAAGGAGAACATGACGACGCTGCGCGAGTCGTGGATCGGGTACGTGGAGCGGCTCGTCGCGGCGGGGATGCTGCCCGCCGGCACCGACCCGGTGGCCACGAGCAAGGTGATCTTCGCGATGATGCCCGGCTTCCTGATCCAGCGGCTGTTCCTCGGGGACGTGACCCCCGAGGAGTTCCGGGTGGGCGTGCGCACCCTCGTGCGGCAGAGCCTGACCGCCTCCGCGGATGTGGCCTCCGCCCCCTGACCGGTCCCCGCCGACAGGGCGGCGGCCCCGCCCGGAGCGTTCTCCGGGCGGGGCCGCCGTGTTCCCAGGTCACCAGGGCGGGG
>NZ_BCQR01000180.1 GCF_001552175.1 Actinomadura kijaniata NBRC 14229 | reverse complement strand
GCCGGGACGCCACCAGCTGCGGCAGGCGCGCCAGCGCGGTGAGGCGCTGGCCGCGCGCCGCCGCCCGCACGAACGCCGCCAGCCGGTCGCGCTGGGCGGCGGCCTCCTCGTAGCGGAGTTCGGCGGAGAGCCGGTCGATGCGGGTCCGCGCGGCGGCGACCACGGGCCGGGCGTCGCCCTCGATCACCCGCCGGGCGGCGGCGGTGTGCGCGTCGTAGTGCTCGGGGGTCTCCCGGCCCTCGCAGGGGGCGCCGCAGCGGCCCAGGTCGGCCAGGGCGCAGGTGCGGGCCCTCCCCTTCTCGATCAGTGTGAGGGTGAGGCGCTGGGTGCACTGGCGCAGCGGGACGGCCTCGTGCAGCGCGGCTCGCGCCTCCTCGGCCTGGCGCCGCGACGACAGCGGCCCCAGGTAGCTCGCGCCGTCGTCGCGGCACTCGTGGACGATCGACAGCCGGGGGAACGGCTCGACGGTCAGTTTCAGCCAGACGGCCCGTTCGGGGAACTTGGAGCGCCGGTTGTAGCGGGGCTTGTGCTGGGCGATCAGCCGCAGCTCCCGCACCTCGGCCTCCAGGCCGGTCGCGCAGACGACGGTGCGGACGCGTTCGGCGAGCCCCACCATCTCGCGGGCCCGCCAGCGCGTCTCGGAGCCGGTGAAGTAGCTGCGCACCCGCGACCGCAGGTCGCCGCTCTTGCCGACGTACAGCACCTCGCCGTCGGCGTTCTCGAACAGGTACACGCCGGGCGCGCTGGGCACGTCGTCGGCCAGGTACCGCTTGCGGCGCTGCTCGGGGGTCGGGGCCTTGGCGAACGACCGCAGCTCCTCCAGGGAGGAGACGCCGAACGAGCCGAGCCGTTCGATCAGACCGTGCAGCACGTCCACGGTCGCCCGCGCGTCGGCCAGGGCGCGGTGGTTGGGCTGGACGGTGGTGCGGAAGTGGCGGGCGAGGGTCTCCAGCTTGCAGTTGGGCACCTCGTCGCGGGTGAGGGTGCGGCGGGCCAGGTCGACGGTGTCGACGACGGGGAAGTCCGGCCACTCGTAGCCGTGCTCGGCGCAGGCGGCCTTGAGGAACCCGACGTCGAAGCGCGCGTTGTGGGCCACCAGCACGCAGCCGTGCGCGAACTCCAGGAACGCCGGCAGCACCTGCCCGATGCGCGGCGCGGCCGTCACCATCTGCTGGGTGATGCCGGTCAGGGCGGTGATGAACGGCGGGATCGGCCCGCCGGGGTCCACCAGGGTGGCCAGGTCGCCGAGCTCGACGCCGCCGCGCACCTTCACCGCGCCGATCTCGGTGATCGCCGCGTCCTTCGGGGACGCCCCGGTCGTCTCCAGGTCCACCACCACGAAGGTCACGTCGGCGAGGGGGGTGCCGAGATCGTCGAGGGTCCCCTGAACGGGATGCGCGGCCGTCATGTCGGTGACGTTATGCCACCCCACCGACAGTGGGCGGGGTCTCCGCGGGACCGGCGCCCGGGAGGCTCCGGACCTCCGGCGAGCCCGCCACCGCCGGGGCCGGTGCCGCTACGCTGGGGGGATTCTGGGGCCGGTTTCACCCTCCACGGCGGGTCGGGTGGACGTTCCCGCTGGTTAGGGCTTCGGCCGTCCGGGAAGAGATCAGCGCACCGGCGGCCACGAGGGAAGGAGCGGCGACATCGACGGCGCAGAGGCGGCGGAGCGGGTGCCGCGCCCGCTCCCCGAGGCGGTCCGCCAGCACGTGCTGGAGGCGGCCGCGGCGCTGCTCGGTGCTTTGCCGCCGGACGAGGTCCCGGCTCCGCTGCGCCGGTTCGCCCGGTTCGAGCGGCGCAAGCGCGCCAAGCTCGCCGGGCCGCACATCGCGGCGCTGCTGGAGAAGGACGAGGGGTTCCGCCGCCGGGTCGCCGAGGCGCTGCGCGAGTCGCAGCCGGATCTGGTGGAGCAGGTGGAGGCCGGGCGGGTCCCGCCGGCCGCCGAGCCGGTCGCGGTGGCCGCCATCGCCTATCTGCTGCGCCCGGAGGGCTGGTCGGACCTGGTGGAGTCGGCCCGCGCCGAGCTGGAACGCTCCGCCTCCGCCTCGGAGGAGGAGGCCGCCGAGCGGCGGATCGCCGCGCTGCGCCAGGAGCTGGCCGGTGCGCAGGCGGCCCGTTCCGCCGAGACCGACAAGCTGCGCGCCGAGCTGCGCGAGCTGAAGGCCGAGAACGCCGAGCTGCGCCGCAAGCTGCACGAGGCGCGCACCAGGGCCAAGGCCGCCCAGGCGCACGCCGACGCGATGGCCGCCGACACCGAGCGCGAGCTGACCGTCGCCCGCGAGGCCAAGGCCGCCGCCGAGAAGGAGCTGCGCAAGGTCCGCGCGAAGCTGGAGCAGGCCGAGAACAACGCCGAGGCCGCCCGCCGCGCCGCCCGCGAGGGCCGCAACATCGACGACGTGCGGCTGCGGATGCTGCTGGACACCCTGGTGGACGCCGCCCAGGGGGTGCGGCGCGAGCTGGCGCTGCCCACCACGATCGGCCGTCCCGCCGACGCGGTGGGCGGGGCCGAGCCGGGCGGCGCCCCGCACCGGGCGCTGCCGGGCCGGGCCCTGTCGGACGACGACCCGCAGCTGCTGGACCGGCTGCTGACGTTGCCGCAGGTCCATCTGGTGGTGGACGGCTACAACGTCACCAAGACCGGCTATGGGGAGCTTCCGCTGGCCGACCAGCGCCGCCGGCTGCTGGCGGGGCTGGGTGGGCTGGCCGCGCAGACCCGCGCGGAGGTGACGGTGGTGTTCGACGGCGCGGAGCTGGACGCGCCGGTGGCCACCATGGCGCCGCGCGGGGTGCGGGTGCGGTTCAGCCTGCCGGGGCAGACCGCCGACGAGATGATCGGGGAGCTGGTGCGGGCCGAGCCGCCCGGCCGGGCCGTGGTGGTGGTCTCCAGCGACCGTGAGGTGGCCGACGCGGCGCGGCGGGCGGGGGCCAGGCCCGCGCCCTCCACGCTGCTGCTGCGGCGGCTGGGGCGCTCCTGACCGTTACGCCAGGCCCAGCCCGGCCCGGCGGCGTGTGGCGTTCGCCATACCGCGGCCTCCGCGGCCTCCCTGGCTCCCGTGAGCTGTGATGATCCGGTCACCTTAAGTGGACAAAGTGAGCTTAAGGTCTGCAAATACCATCGTTTCAGTTGTGGCGCATGATCGCCCTCGCTAGTGTCGTCCGCTGACATCGTTGGACGAGAGGGGCGAACCGGACTGTGGCCAAGGACTTCAAGGCCGGCGCCCCGCGCTGGATGGCGGCGGTTGCCTGCCTGACCGTGACGGCGACGCTGACGACTCCCGTCGCGGTCGCGCACGCAGCTCCCAAGCCCAGCGCGGCGGAAGCAGAGAAGAAACTCGAGAAGCTCAACGAGAAGGTCGAGGACCTGGTCGAGAAGTACAACCAGGTTTCCGAGGACCTCAAGAAGGCCAAGCGCAAGCTCACCGAGGCCAAGAAGGCCGGTGCCAGCGAGCTGAAGGCCTTCGACCGGCAGCGCGCCCGGATCGCCGAGATGGCGAACAACGCCTACAAGAAGGGCGACACGGGCGACGTGGCGGGCTTCGTCGGCACCGGCGACCCGCAGGCCGTGCTGGACCAGGCGGCGGTCTTCACCCACCTGCAGCGCAACCGCAGCGACGACCTCGGCCAGTTCCTGGAGACCGCGCAGCGGCTGCGCCGCGAGCAGGCCCAGGCGCAGGCCGCCTACGACGAGGTCAAGAAGAAGGCCGACGAGCTCAAGAAGCAGAAGGCCGAGGTCGAGAAGAACGTCGCCGCGCAGAAGAAGCTGCTGCGCAAGCTGGGCCTGAAGGAGGAGAAGCCCCGCTCCGGTGGCGGCGGCGGCTCCTACAACGGCCCGGCCAGCGGCTCGGCCCGCACGGCGCTCAACTTCGCCTACGCCCAGCTCGGCAAGCCCTACGTGTGGGGCGGCACCGGCCCGGGCGGCTACGACTGCTCGGGTCTGACCATGAAGGCCTGGGCGGCCGCGGGCGTCAACATCACCCGCACCACCAACTCCCAGTGGGCCGCGACCCGGCACATCGACAAGAGCCAGTTGCAGCCCGGTGACCTGGTGTTCTTCCGTAACCTGGGGCACGTCGGCATGTTCGTCGGCGGCGGCAAGATGATCCACGCGCCGCGTACCGGCAAGAACGTCGAAGTGGTCGACATCACATCCGGCTACTACGCGCAGACCTACTACGGCGCGAGCCGCCCGTAACGCCGCATCCCCCGTCGGCACGGGCTTTTGCTCACAACGGACCAGGCTTGACCTGGTCCGTTGTCATTTTTGCCGGGCATTTGCCATCACGTGGACCTTTGATACCTTGTGGACACCTGAGGCACCCTCCAGGTGTCTTTCCCCGCACGTCGTCCCCCAGACGACGGACAACCCCCGGACGGCACGTCCCACGTGTCGCCACCCGCCCGGCGTCGTCCAGACGTCGCGGCCGTCTCCCAGGGAGACCTTCGGCCGGCCCGGCCGCACCGTGCGCACGCGAATCGGCGTGCATGGCGCTGAGAGCGCGCCACGGCGGACCATGAGGGCCCAGGCCACCGGCGGTTCACCGGTCCGCACGACCGGCCGCCCTGCCCATGACAACCAAGCCGCGCGTTCACGCGGGACGACAGGGTCCCGTGCCTCCGGCGAGCTTCACCACGCCTCTCGAACGTGTCGGCAACGCCGAATCCGCCTGTGCGCGGAACCGGGGACCCACTTGGGTCACGGTCCCGGACATCGCTTCCGGAACCGCCTCGACCCCGGGGTGAATCGGCGCGGCCTCCCGATCACGCATCGGCCCGCCTCGCCGTAGGGCGACTTCCAAGCCCGAACCCGTCAGCTAACCCGGTAGGCGTCTGGAAGAAGGAGCAACCCCTGCCCAGCAACGCTGCCAGCAGCATTCCCCGCCGGACCCGCATGGCGGGCGGCCTCGTGGCCGCCACCGCCGTCCTGACCCCCGCGATCGCCGTCGCCGGGACCTCCTCGGCCAGCGCCGCCACCCCCGTGGCCAAGGTCGTGCAGCAGGCCAAGAAGAAGTCCTGGGCCGAGCGCCAGAAGCTCGCCCAGAAGGCCCTGCGCGCCGCCGCCTCCAAGAAGGGCAAGCCCTACCGCTGGGGCGCCTCGGGCCCCAACGCCTTCGACTGCTCCGGACTGGTGCAGTGGTCCTACAAGAAGGCCGGGGTCGCCCTGCCCCGCGTGACCGGATCGCAGTACTCCGCCGTCAAGAACAAGATCTCCTGGAAGAACCTCGCCCCCGGCGACCTGGTCTTCTTCAACGGCAAGCGGCACGTGGGCCTGGTCTACAAGAAGACCGGCAACACCCTCCACATGATCCACTCCCCGCACAGCGGGAGCTCGGTGAAGGTCGTCAAGCTGGACGGCTACCGCAAGCGGACCTTCGCCGGCGCCGTCCGCCCCTTCTGACGGCGCCCCCTCACACCACGGGCGTGACCGCCGACCCCGTCTCCCATCCTCCCGGCGGTCACGCCCCTTCCCCCTCCTTCTCCTCATCGAGGAACCACCCGTAGTCACGGGCGCGCACGCGCCCACCGCCGAGTTCGCCGTTGCGCCCTGTCCGGGCGCGCGAAGCCGGGGACCCAATCTCCCCTGGGGTGAATCGGCCGCCACGCGGCCGTAGGGCAGCTTCCACGCCCGAACCCGTCAGCTAACCCGGTAGGCGGTATGGAAGCCAAGGAGCCATCTTCGTGTCAGGCAAGCACCGCAAGCCCAGCCCGCTCAAGATCGCCGTCCGCACCGGCGGCACCCTCGCCGTCGGCGCCGCCGTGATCGGCACCGCCGCCGCCACCGCCTCCGCCTCGGTCCCGATGCCGGGCAAGGACGCCCCCCGCAGCGGCGCGCTGGCCGCCATCGCCGCCGCCAAGCCCGCCCAGCCGGTGGCCAAGGCCGCCGTCGCCCCGCAGCAGCAGCCCCAGCAGCGGGTCCAGCAGCCGGCCCAGAAGCCCGCGCAGCAGGCCAAGCCCGCCCAGAAGCCCGCGCAGCAGGCCAAGAAGCGGCCCACCGCCGCCGACGCCATCAAGATCGCCGAGTCGCAGGTCGGGATCAAGGAGAACGGCGCGGGCGAGACCAAGTTCCAGGACTGGTACAAGAAGACCGAGCGCGCCAAGGAGACCGTCAAGCGCGACGGCGGCTCCCTGGACGGCTACACCGACGCCCAGTGGTGCGCCATGTTCGTCTCCTGGGTCGGCGACCAGCTCGGGTTCAGCGACCAGATGGGCGCCGACGCCTGGACGATCGCGCACGCCAACTGGTTCAAGGACCGGAACCGCTGGGGCACCGAGGCCAAGCCCGGCGCGGTCGTGTTCTTCTCCTGGAAGGGCGGCAAGAGCATCGACGACATCGTGCACGTCGGCATGGTCATCAAGGACAACGGCGACGGCACCGTCAAGACCGTCGAGGGCAACACCGGCAACGCCGTCCAGATCAAGACGCGCAACAAGAGCCAGATCGTCGGCTACGGCTACCCCGACTACGCCAAGTAAGCCGTGTTCCAGAAGCCCTGGCCCACGGCGCTCGCCCCGGGGGCTCGCCTCCGGCGTCGCCCCACCGGTCAGGTCACGCGCTCGCGCGGTGGTTGAGGCCGCTTGGAAACCCTCTCCGTCCCCGTGCATAGGATCGCCCCCATGACGGACGGTCCCCGCCGGGCGGAGCCCGCACGGCCCCGGCGCCGCCGAGTGATCGTCTCGGTGGCGGCCGGGGCCGTCGGCTGCCTGGCCGCCGGGCTCGCCGCCACGCTGGCCCCCGCCTCCCCCGGGACGGAGCGCGCCCCGGCCCCGCGCCCGGTCTCCGCCGCCGGGTTCGACCGCCGGGCCGCCGGCACCGTGCTGGCCAACCGCGCCCGCGCCGTGCGCGAGCGCGACCGCACCGCGTTCCTGGCCACCGTCGCCACCGCCCCGGCCGCGTTCCAGCGCGAGCAGGAGACGCTGTTCGACAACCTCCTCCGGCTGCCCCTCCAGGACTGGCGGGAACGGCTGGCCGACGCCCCCGCCGAGTCCGGGCCCGGCGCGGTGACCGTGCGGATCGACCTGCGCTACCGGCTGCGCGGCCACGACCCCGGGCCGGTCGCCCGGACGCGGTACCTGGCGTTCGCGCCCCGCGACGGCGGCTGGGTGATCAGGGGGCCGGGGCGGCCCGGCCCCGGCGCCGCCCCCGCGCAGGCCGAGATCTGGGACGACCGGCCGGTGCGGGTCGTGCGCGGCCGGTCCAGCCTGGTGATCGGGGACGCCGCCGGGCTGGAGGAGATCGCGCGCCGGCTGGACGCGGCCCTGCCCGCCGTCTCCCGCGTGGTCGGCGACGGCTGGCCCCGCCGCGCCGTCGCGCTCGCCCCCGCCGACCCGGAGCGCGCCGCCGCCCTGGTGGGCGGCGGCCGGGACCTCGCCTCGATCGCCGCCCTGGCCGTCGCCGCGGGCGACGCCGGCGACCGGATCGTCATCTCCCCCGCCGCCTTCCCCCGTCTGAACGGGCTGGGCCGCTCGGTCGTGCTCACCCACGAGCTGACCCATGTGGCCACCGGCGGCGCCCGCGACGGCCGCACCCCGCTGTGGCTGATCGAGGGGCTGGCCGACTACGTGGGCTACCGGGACGCGAAGGTCGCGGTGCGCGACGCCGCCGGGGAACTGCGCCGCGAGGTCGCCGCGGGGCGGCTCCCGGACGCGCTGCCGGGGCCGGCGGCGTTCGACGGCGGCTCCGGGCGGCTGTCGCAGGCCTACCAGGAGGCCTGGCTGGCCTGCCGGATGATCGCGCAGCGGTACGGTGAGGCGACGCTGGTCCGGCTCTACCGGGCCGCCGGACGCGCCTCCGAGGACGCCGCGCTGCGCGCGGTGCTGGGCGTGGACCGGGCGCGTCTCACCGCCCTGTGGCGCGACTACCTGCGAAGGGAACTGCGTTGACGGTCCACACCCCACCGGCGGCACCCCTCCCACCGGCGGCGGACGCCCGCCGTCCCCGCGTCGCGGCGGCGGTCACCGCCGGGGTCCTGCTGGCCTCCGTCGCCGTGATCCTGGCGGTCACCACGCCCTGGGACCCGCTGTCCGGCCACGTTCCCGGCGGGCGGACCGTCCCGGACCCGGCGCTGGACTTCTCCGCCGCCGAGCTGGCCCGCGCCCGCGCGTTCGACGCCGAGCTCAACCCGATCGCCTACACCCGCCTGGCCGTGGGTCTGCTGGCCGTCCTGGCGCTGGGCCTGACCCCGCTCGGCGCGCGGTTCCTGGGCTGGGCGACCGCCCGGGGGCGGCGGTGGCCGCTGCGGGTCGCGCTGGCCGCCGTGGTCCTCACCACCGTGCTGCGGCTGGTGGGCCTGCCGTTCGGGATCTGGGGCGAGACGGTGCTGCGCCGCTACGGCCTGTCCACCCAGACCTGGGGCTCCTGGCTGGGCGACCAGGCCCGGTCGCTGGCCGTGACATGGGTGGTGTGGTCGCTGGCGCTGCTGCTGCTCTACGCGCTGCTGCGGCGCTTTCCGCGCTACTGGTGGACGGGCGCGGCCGTGGGCGCGTTCCTGCTGGTGGTCGGCGGGTCGTTCGTGTACCCGGTGGTGGTGGAGCCGGTGTTCAACAAGTTCCACTCGCTGCCCGCCGGGCGGCTGCGGTCGGACCTGCTGGCGATGGCCGACCGCGACGGGGTCCCGGTGGAGGACGTCCTGGTCGCCGACGCGTCCCGGCGGACCACCTCGCTCAACGCCTACGTGTCCGGGTTCGGCTCGACCCGCCGGATCGTGGTGTACGACACGCTGCTGAAGTCCCCGCCCGCGCGGATCGAGTCGATCGTGGCCCACGAGCTCGGCCACGCCAAGCACCGGGACGTCCTGCACGGCACCCTGATCGGGGGGCTGGGCGTCGCCGGGGCGGTGTGCCTGCTGTCCCTGCTGCTGTCCTCGCCCCGGCTGGCCCGTCGGTCCGGGACGCCGGAGGGCGCGGCGGCGGCCGACGCGCGCTCGGTGGCGCTGGTGCTGGCGCTGGTGACGGTCGCCACGCAGCTCGGCGGGCCCGTGCAGAACTTCGTCAGCAGGCGCGTGGAGGCCCGCGCCGACGCCCACGCGCTGGACCTGACCCGCGATCCGGCGACGTTCGTGTCGATGCAGCACGAGCTGTCGGCGCGCAACCTGTCCGATCCCCGCCCCAACGGCCTGGAGCGCCTGCTGTGGTCCTCGCATCCGCCAGGTCCGGAACGGATCGCCATGGCCCGCGACTGGGCGAAGCTGCACGGCGTTCCGGTGCCACCGCCCCTGAACCGCCGCTGAACCGTCCTTGGGCCGCCCCTGAGGGCCGATGGGGGCGTCCGGGGCTCAGGTGAGCGGCACGGGGGTGGTGCCCTCCGGCCCGATCTTCAGGGACCGCTTGAGGGCGCTGCCCTTGGCCCAGTCGTCCCAGTCGAGCTGCCAGTAGCCCCAGCCGTTCTCCGGCTCCAGCTCCCGGATCGTCCCGGTGACCTTGAAGGGATCGCCCCGGTAGGAGAAGTCGTAGAACCAGCGCGCGTCGGCCGGGCTGGCGTTGACGCAGCCGTGGCTGACGTTGGAGTTGCCCTGCGACCCCACCGACCAGGGCGCGCTGTGCACGTACTCGCCGCTGTTGGAGATCCGCACGGCCGAGTAGACGACCTGGCGGTAGTAGTCCGGGCAGCCGGGAGGACACCCCACCGTGGAGGAGTCCATGACGACCGGGTTCTCCTTGTCCATGGTCAGGTGGTCGCCGTTGGTGGTGACGTACTTGAGCCGCCCGCCCTTGCCCATGCTGATCGGCATCCGCCGCACGACCCTGCCGTTCTTGCGGACGACCATCTCGTGGTTGTTCTCGCTGGCCTTGGTGATGTGCTCGTCGCCGATGCGGAACCGCACCGTCTGGTTCCGCCCGCCCCAGGTGCCCTTGGAGGTCCGCACCCCGGCCAGGTGGGCGGTGAACGAGGCGTCGGTGTGCCGCGGCCAGTGCTTCCTGGTCCGGAACACGACGGTCTGGTTGCCGAACCAGTGCCAGGCCCCCTCGACCGGCTTGGCCGACCGCACCTCCAGGGCCCGTTCCACGGCCGCCCGGTCGGCGATCTCCCGGTCGAACCGCAGCACGATCGGGATGCCGACGCCGACGGTCTCCTTGTCGTAGGGCGCCTCGATCGTCGTGGCGACGACCTGGTCGGCCTTGGCGGTGCGGAACTGGCTGGTGGCGGTCCGGGTCCTGCCGTCGCGGCCCAGCGCGGTCGCCGTCACCGCGTACCGGGTGTCGGGCTGCAGCGTCCACGTCGCGCGCCACTCGGTCCGGTCGGCGTTCAGCGTCCCCTCGACCGGGTCGCCCTTGGTCGTGACGGTGACGTTCTCGACCGTGCCGTTGCGGGCCCGCACCGTCACGGGGCTGTCGGGCCGCAGGTCGTCGCTGTCGTGCGCGGGCGCGACCTCCAGCCGGACGGAGTTGTCGGCCATCTCCGCGTCGCTGCCGGTGCAGCCCGCGGCGCCGGCCGCCATGGCCGCCGCGAGCAGCAGGGCGGCGGGCAGCCGCCCGCGGTCCGTCGCTTCCGATCCCCCGCCGCGCACCGTCAACCCCCCGGGCCGTCACCGTGTGAAATGACCTGACTCCATGGCGTGAAAACCATGGTCGTCGCCCATTATGAAGGGGGCCGGCGCCCGCGTGAACGCGGGACACCGGCCCCCTGGGGATCCTTTGCCGATCAGTGGCTGAAGTGGCCCCGGTAGTACTCGAAGACCAGACCGATCACGGACATCAGCATCGCGGCGCTGCCCGCGAGCACCAGCCACCAGCCGAACACCACGCCGAGCGTGATGGCGGCGGCCGACAGGCCCACGAACAGCGGCCACCAGCTGTGCGGGCTGAAGAAGCCCATCTCGCCGGCCGCCTGCGCGATGTCGCCCTCGGGGTCGTCCTCGTACAGCGGGCCGCCGTTGGCGGCTTCCAGGCGGCGGATCGTGAAGTGGATGTAGAACCCGATCAGACCCGCCAGGCCGACGGCCAGGGCCATCGCCGTGGTGCCGGTCCAGTCCTTGGACCACAGCCAGTACACGACGTCGGTGGCGAGGAAGAACAGCGCGCACCCGTAGAACATGAACGCCTGAACGCGCATCGGCTAGTCCCCCTTGAGCTTCTGTTCGTCCGAGGCGCCCGACCCGACCGCGGCGGCGCGGGCGTCGGCCGCCGAGATCTCGCCCTTGGCGCCCACGTGCGGGTGGTGCAGGTCGAACGCCGGACGCTCGGATCGGATCTTGGGGATCGAGTTGAAGTTGTGCCGCGGCGGCGGGCACGAGGTGGCCCACTCCAGCGAGCCGCCGTAGCCCCACGGGTCGTCGACCTCGACCTTCTTGCCCTTCTTGTACGTGATGTACACGTTGTAGAAGAACGGCAGGAGCGAGCAGCCGAGGATGAACGAGAAGACCGTGGAGATCTGGTTCATGCCGACGAACTCGTCGGGGTAGTCGGCGTACCGGCGCGGCATGCCGGCGGCGCCCAGCCAGTGCTGCACCAGGAAGGTGCCGTGGAAGCCGATGAACAGCAGCCAGAAGTGGATCTTGCCGAGGCGGTCGTTCAGCATCTTGCCGGTGAACTTCGGCCACCAGAAGTAGAAGCCCGCGAACATCGCGAACACCACGGTGCCGAACACGACGTAGTGGAAGTGCGCCACCACGAAGTAGGAGTCCGAGAGCTGGAAGTCCATGGGCGGCGAGGCCAGGATGACGCCGGTCAGGCCACCGAACAGGAAGGTGACCAGGAAGCCCAGCGACCACAGCATCGGCGACTCGAACGTCAGTTGCCCTCGCCAGATGGTTCCCACCCAGTTGAAGAACTTCACCCCCGTGGGCACGGCGATGAGGAACGTCATGAACGAGAAGAACGGCAGCAGCACCTGGCCGGTGACGAACATGTGGTGCGCCCACACGGTGATCGACAGACCGGCGATGGTGATGGTCGCGAAGACCAGGCCGATGTAGCCGAAGATCGGCTTGCGCGAGAAGACCGGGAAGATCTCGGTCACGATGCCGAAGAACGGCAGCGCGATGATGTACACCTCGGGGTGGCCGAAGAACCAGAACAGGTGCTGCCACAGCAGCGCGCCGCCGTGCGCGGCGTCGAAGACGTGGGCGCCCAGCTTGCGGTCGGCCTCCAGGGCCAGCAGGGCGGCGGCCAGCACCGGGAAGGCCAGCAGCACCAGGATCGAGGTGAGCAGGATGTTCCAGGTGAAGATCGGCATCCGGAACATGGTCATGCCCGGCGCGCGCATGCACAGGATCGTGGTGATGAAGTTGACCCCACCCATGATCGTGCCGAAGCCCGACATGCCGAGGCCCATGACCCACAGGTCACCGCCGATGCCCGGGGAGCGCACCGCGTCCGACAGCGGGGCGTAGGCGAACCACCCGAAGCTGGCGGCGCCGTTCGGGGTGAGGAAGCCCGACAGCGCGATCAGGCTCCCGAACAGGAACAGCCAGTAGGCCAGCATGTTCATGCGCGGGAACGCCACGTCGGGGGCGCCGATCTGCAGCGGCATGATGACGTTGGCGAAGCCCGCGAACAGCGGCGTCGCGAACATCAGCAGCATCACGGTGCCGTGCATGGTGAAGAGCTGGTTGAACTGCTCGTTGCTCATCACCTGCATGCCGGGCTTGTACAGCTCGGCACGCATCAGCAGCGCCATGACGCCGCCGATGAGGAACATGAAGAAAGAGGTGATCAGGTAGAGATAGCCGATCACCTTGTGGTCGGTCGAGGACATCCAGTTGGCGATGAGGCGCCCCTTGGAGGTCCGCGACGCGGTGACCGGCGCGCTCGGAGCGTGACTGATCGCGGTCACTTGGCGCCTCCCGCGGCCTTGGCCTTGGCGTCGTCAAGGAACTTCTGGTACTGCTCGGGCGTCACGACCCGGAGCTGGAACAGCATCCGGCTGTGGTCGACGCCGCAGAGCTCGGCGCAGCGGCCCTCGTACGTTCCCGTCTTCTTCGCCGTGAACTCGAACTCGTTCGTGTAGCCGGGCATGACGTCCTTCTTGTAGAGGAGCGCCGGCACCCAGAACGAGTGGATGACGTCGTTGGCGTGCAGCCGCACGCGCACCTTCTTGCCCGCCGGGATGGTCATGACCGGCTTGGCCCCCGTGGGGGCGTTCGGAGCCACCGGGACGCCGACGACCGACGCGACGGTCGAGGCGTTCTTCTCCGGCCCCGACTTGTAGTCGAACTGCCAGCTCCACTGGAAGCCGATCACATCGACGGTGACATCCGGCTTGTCGGTGAGCTTCTCGACGTAGGCCTCGTCGCGGGCGGTGAAGAAGAACAGCACACCGATGATCACGAACGGCACGGCCGTGTAGAGGATCTCGATGGGCATGTTGTAGCGCACCTGCGGCGGCAGGTCGTCAGAGCGCTTGCGGTGGAACAGCACCGCCCAGAGGATCAGTCCCCAGACGACGGCACCGACGGCGAACGCAGCGATCCAGGAGCCCTGCCAGAGCTTCAGCATGCGCTCGGCCTGGTCACTGATCGGCTCGGGCATGCCCAGGCGGGACATCTCGCCGCTGCACGCGGTGGCGGTCAGCGCCAGCAGGCCCAGCGCGCCGGCGCTTTTCAATGCGCGGCGACTGCGCACAGGCGTACGCCGCTCCCTAGAGCGGGTCGGACTCACGGAATGCCTTCCCCACGGATGAGAGCCCAGGGAACTCCCGGGCAGAGAGATCAGTTGTTACACGTTTGGGGGACACATTAGCGCGAGGGTCCCGGCACCCCCGTCCTGGGTACCCGGTTAGTGTTCTGGCGTGGCTAACTTCTCCGCCCCCGGCGCCTACCTCGACGCCGCCTCCACCGAGCCGCCGCATCCCGCGGCGCGGGAAGCGCTGCTGTCCGCGCTGGACGCCGGCTGGGCCGACCCCGCGCGGCTGTACGGCGCGGCGCGCGGCTCCCGGATGATGCTGGACCAGGCCCGCGCCCGGGTGGCCGGGGTGCTGGGGGTCCGGCCCGACGAGGTGGCGTTCACCTCCTCGGGCACCCAGGCGGTCCAGCTGGGGATGCTCGGCTCCCTGCGGGCCCGTCGGCGTGTCGGCGGCCACCTGGTGGTGGGCGCGGTGGAGCACTCCAGCGTGCTGCACACCGCCCAGCAGCACGAGCGCGACGGCGGCCGGGTCACCGTCGTGGGCGTGGACCGCGCCGGGCGGGTGGACCCGGCGGAGTTCGCGGCGGCGCTGCGGCCCGACACGGCGCTGGCCTGCCTCCAGTCGGCCAACCACGAGGTCGGGACGGTCCAGCCGGTCGCCGAGGTCGCCGAGGCGTGCCGGGCGGCGCGGGTGCCGCTGCTGGTGGACGCCGCGCAGTCGGTGGGACGGGCCGACGTCCCCGAGGGCTGGTCGGTGCTGACGGCCAGCGCCCACAAGTGGGGCGGCCCGCCCGGGGTGGGCGTGCTGGTGGTCCGCAAGGGCGTGCGCTGGCGGTCGCCGCTGCCCGAGGACGAACGCGAGGGCCGCCGCGTGCCGGGCTTCGAGAACGTGCCGGGCGCGGTCGCCGCCGCGGCGGCGCTGGAGGCGTTCCGGTCGGAGATGGCCGCCGACGCGCCCCGCCTGTCGGCGCTGGTGGACCGGATCCGGGAGACGGTGCCGCGGGCGGTCGCCGACGTGGAGGTGGTCGGGGACCCGGTGCGGCGGCTGCCGCACCTGGTCACGTTCTCCTGCCTGTACGTGCCGGGCGAGGCGCTGCTGACCGAGCTGGACCGGCTGGGTTTCGCGGTCTCGTCCGGAAGCTCCTGCACGGCCGATACGCTGCGTCCCAGTCACGTCTTGGAGGCGATGGGGGTGATTACCCATGGGAACGTCCGGGTATCGCTGCCGCGTGGCGCGAAGTCGGACGACGTGGACCGGTTCCTGGCCGTGCTCCCCGACGCCGTCGCCCGGCTGCGCCGGGCCGCCGGGGTGACCGCCCCGTGACCGTCCCCGTCCCGAACACCCCCGTCCCGAACACCCCCGCCCCGAACACCCCCGCCCCGAACACCCCGTCGGACAGCAGAACAGGGAGGCGGACGCGCCCATGAGGTTCCGAGGCCGTGCGCGTCGCGAGAACGCCCGTCAGGCACCGGCCGAGCAGCCGGCGCCGCAGCCCGCGGGTCCGCCGCCGTTCCTGGTGATCGACGCGCTGGGCCGCAAGTGCCCGATCCCGATCATCATGCTGGCCGAGCGGATCCGCGAGGTGCCGGTCAACGAGGTCGTGTCCGTCTGGGCCGACGACGTGGCCGCCCGCACCGACATCCCGGCCTGGTGCCGGATGAAGTCCCAGGAGTTCGTCTGGGAGGAGACCCTCCCCCAGGGCGGCTGGGGCTTCCACATCCGCCGCATGTACTGACCCGCGAACAGAAGCACGCCGCGTCCCGCCGAAGCGGGAACGCGGCGTGCTCGTGCCTCAGCCGACGCGAGTGCGTCTGTCTGAGCCCTGGACGCGACGGCGGAGCCGAGCGTCCAGGGGGAAGGTCGCGAAGCGATCACGCACTCGCCGAGCTTCCGGGCCGAGGGTGGGCCCCCAGGCGGACCCTCGGAGCCGGACGCTCCTTTTACCCAGCGCAGCCGAGGTGCGGGGCGACCTCGTCGGCGGCGTCCTGGCCGTAGGCGGAGGCGAACCGGTCCAGGAACCGGCGGCGGCCCAGCTTGTACTCCTGCGGGCCGGCGGTCTCCAGCACGTGGGCGGCGATCAGGTTGCCGACCTGGGCCGAGCGCTCCAGCGACAGGCCCCAGGCGGTCGCGGTGAGGAACCCGGCGCGGAACGCGTCGCCGCCGCCGGTCGGGTCCACGACCTTGTCCACCGGGACGGCCGGGACGTGCAGGCCCTCCTGGCCCCGGCGGTCGATGACCACGCCCTTGGCGCCCAGCGTGGTGACGCGGATGCCGACCCGGTCGAGGATCTCGGCGTCGCTCCAGCCGGTCTTCTCCTCGCAGAGGGCCTTCTCGTACTCGTTGGTGAACAGGTAGGCCGCGCCGTCGACGAGGCTGCGCACGTCCTCGCCGTCCATGCGGGCCAGCTGCTGGGAGGGGTCGGCGGCGAACGGGATGCCCCGGGTGCGGCACTCCTCGCTGTGCCGGACCATCGCCAGGGGGTCGTTGGGGCTGACCAGCACCAGGTCCAGGCCGCCCACGCGGTCGGCGACGGGGCCGAGCTCGATCTCGCGGGCCTCGCTCATCGCGCCGGCGTAGAAGCTGGCGATCTGGTTCTGGTCCTGGTCGGTGGTGCACAGGAAGCGGGCGGTGTGCCGCAGCTCCGACACGTGCACCGAGGCGGTGTCCACCTTGTGGCGCTCCAGCCAGGACCGGTAGTCGGCGAAGTCGTCGCCGACCGCCCCGACCAGGATGGACTCCTTGCCGAGGCTGCCCATGCCGAAGCAGATGTTGGCGGCGACGCCGCCGCGCCGCACCTCCAGCTCGTCGACCAGGAACGACAGCGACACGCGGTCGAGCTGGTCGGGCATGAGCTGGTCGGTGAACCGTCCGGGGAAGGTCATCAGGTGGTCGGTCGCGATGGAACCGGTCACGGCGATGCGCACGGCGTCGCTCTCCTCTGGTGTCGTCCGGCTGTATGTCCGGCTGTGGTTCGACCCCGGCAGGGGGCGGGCGGGCAAAGCCTACTTGCCATGGCACCACGGGACACCGCGCACGCGCACCCCCCGGCGGGGTAAGGGGCACAAGAAAAGAGCGGCCCGGACAGATCGTCCGGGCCGCTCGGAGGCTCCGGCGGACCCGAGGGTCCGCGTCCGCCCGCCAGTCTAGTTGAAGGAGTCGCCGCAGGCGCAGGAGCCCGAGGCGTTCGGGTTGTCGATCGTGAAGCCCTGCTTCTCGATCGTGTCCACGAAGTCGATCGTGGCGCCCTGCAGGTAGGGGGCGCTCATCCGGTCCACCCGGACGCTGAGGCCGCCGAAGTCCTGCACCTGGTCGCCGTCCATCTCCCGCTCGTCGAAGAACAGCTGGTAGATCAGACCGGAGCAGCCGCCGGGCTGCACGGCGACACGCAGCGCGAGGTCGTCACGCCCCTCCTGCTCGAGCAGGCCGCGGGCCTTCTCGGCGGCGGCGTCGGTCAGGACGACGCCCTGCTGCGTGGTCTCCTGCGTGGTCTCGCCTGAAACCGTCATGTGTTCAGCTCCCGGGTCACTTGCTGCGCCGCCTGCGGCGGCTGTCTGTCGCGTTACACGGAGACGGCGTGCGCCTCTTCCCGTGGACAACGTACCTCGCGCGCGGCTCATTCCGCTTCCCGGGAGGCTTTCGCGGTCCGGGCCCCCGGCGGACGGGAGCACCCGCCGGGTGTGCGATGATTAGTCGTCAAAGCGACGATAAGTCCCCCGTCGCAGGAGGGAGACTCCCGTGACCGTCACCCCTGAGCGCACCACCGGGCCGGTTCCCGGCGCCCCGGCGCGCGACCTGCCGCTGCTGCTGCTCGGCGCCGGCTCCGACCCGGCCAGCGAGCGCGGCGTGGACTGCCCCGGCGAGCTGCCGCCCGCCTCGGACCCGGACCTGGTGGAGCGGGCCCGCGCCGCCAAGGCCGCGCTCGGCGACCGGGTGTTCGTGCTGGGCCACCACTACCAGCGCGACGAGGTCATCCAGTTCGCGGACGTGACCGGCGACTCGTTCAAGCTGGCCCAGCAGGCGGCGGCCCGGCCCGAGGCGCCCTACATCGTGTTCTGCGGCGTGCACTTCATGGCCGAGTCCGCCGACATCCTCACCGCCGGCCACCAGCAGGTCGTGCTGCCCGACCTGGCGGCGGGCTGCTCGATGGCGGACATGGCGACGTTCGACCAGGTCGAGGAGTGCTGGGAGGTCCTGGAGGACGCCGGGATCGCCGACGACGTGGTGCCCGTCACGTACATGAACTCCTCGGCCGACATCAAGGCGTTCGTGGGCCGCCACGGCGGTGTGGTGTGCACCTCCTCCAACGCCAAGCGGGCGCTGGACTGGGCCTACTCCAGGGGCAAGAAGGTGCTGTTCCTGCCCGACCAGCACCTGGGCCGCAACACGGCCGTGCTGGAGATGGGTTTCTCCCTGGACGACTGCGTGGTCTACAGCCCGCACCGGCCCGAGGGCGGCCTGTCGCAGCGGCAGCTGCGGGACGCGAAGATGATCCTGTGGAAGGGGCACTGCTCGGTCCACGGCCGCTTCACCAAGGAGTCGGTGGACGACGTGCGGGCCCGCGTTCCCGGCGTCAACGTGCTGGTCCACCCCGAGTGCCGGCACGAGGTCGTCACCAACGCCGACCTGGTCGGCTCCACCGAGTTCATCATCAGGACGCTGGAGGCGGCCCCGTCCGGGTCGTCGTGGGCGATCGGCACCGAGCTGAACCTGGTCAAGCGGCTGGCGAACGCGCACCCGGACAAGAACGTGATGTTCCTGGACAAGGCCGTGTGCTTCTGCTCGACGATGAACCGCATCGACCTGCCGCACCTGGTCTGGTCGCTGGAGTCGCTGGCCCGCGGCGAGGTCGCGAACGTGATCCGGGTGGACGAGGAGACGGCCCACTACGCGCGCGTGGCGCTGGACCAGATGCTGGCCCTCCCCTAGCCGGGGGGGAACGCCGGGACCTCGCGCCCCCGTCCTCAGTCGAGGACGGGGGCGTCCCACAGGGGGAACCAGCGGCCGGTGTCGGCCTCGACGGGCAGCTCACCGGCGACGGCCTCGCGCGCCGCGGCCTCCACGGCGTTGTTGCGGCGGCGTTCCCGGCGCCCGCCGGGGCGGGGCGCGAACGGGTAGAACGTGCCCCGCGACGGCAGGTGGACCAGGAAGAGGCGCTGCCGGTCCCGCCGGCGGAACCCGACCGCCGCGTACAGCAGGTAAGCGCCGAACCCGGCCCGCTCCAGCGTGGACCGCACCAGGTACAGGTCGGCCACCAGCCGGTCGAAGTCCTCGGGCGGGCGGCGCAGCCGCGTCCAGGCGTGCCCGTAGGGGCTCTCGGTCACCTCGGTGTCCGGGCCGCCCAGCAGCCGGTCCAGCTCCCGCCGCGCCCCGGCGAACGCGCCGAACGCGCCGCCCTCGACGAGCCGGTAGCAGACCGCCCCGGCGCCGGTCGGGACGAACCCGGTCCCGGCGGTCAGCGCGGGCAGCGCGGAGACCAGGCGGTGGAGGTCTTCGGCGGCGGGACGCGGCGGGTCCGGCCGGCCGGGAAAGGCGCGGCCGAGAAGGCCGGGCAGGGGCGGGCGCATCCGGGTCACCGCCCGCCCGCCGCCAGCCGGCGGGAGACCAGCGTGAGCCGGGCGACGCGCCGCGCCAGCGTGGGATGGCTGGACAGCAGCCCGGCCGCGTCCCGCCGGCGGCCCCGCACCGGGACCACGCACAGGCCGCTGACCGGGCGCAACGCCCGCCGGTCGGCGGCGCCCGCGCCCCGCACCTCGTCGTCGAGCCTGCCGAGGGCGGCCGCCAGGTCGGTGGGGCGGCCGGTCAGCAGCGTTCCGGTGGCGTCGGCGCACAGCTCGCGGTGCCGCGACAGCGCCATGCTCGTGACCAGCCCGGCGGTGTACAGCGCGGCGGCGGCCACGGCGAGCGGGAGCAGCGGCACCGCCAGCGGCGTCCCGAAGGGGCCCAGCGGTCCCCGCGGCCGCAGCAGCCCCGTCCAGAAGCCCAGGAACAGGTCCGCGCACAGGCAGGGGAAGACCGCGATCCCGGCGATCAGCACGTCCCGGTTGCGGATGTGCGCGATCTCGTGGCCGAGGACGGCGTTCAGCCCGGCCGGGCCGAGGGCGTCGCGCAGGCCGTCGGTGACGCAGACGATCGCCGATCCCGGGCCGGATCCGGCGGCGAACGCGTTGGGCACCGGGGTCGCGGCCACCGCCACCCGGGGTTTGGGCAGCCCGGCGGAGACGCACAGGCGGTCGACGAGCGCGTGCAGCTCCGGTTCGGCGGCGGCGGTCACCTCGCGGGCCCCCGTCGCCCACAGCACGAAGCGGTCGGCCCAGCGGCACTGGACCACCGCCAGCGCGACGGCGGCGGCGACGGCGGCCAGCCCCCACAGCGGGCCGCCCACCAGGAAGAAGGGCAGCACGGCGGCGGCGTAGACGCCGGCCACCAGCGCCATCGTGAAGAACATGCGGCGGTACAGCGCCGCGTCCGGCTCGAAGTGCCGGTCGGTGAACGGCGGCCCCATCGGTCCCCCTGCGGTCCGTCTCTCCCAGGACGGTAGGACGCGCAGGGGAACGCGGTGGTGCCCCGCGTCACACTTTCCGCGTCAGTCGGGGATCAGCCCGCTGTCGCCGAGCATCTGCCGGACCTCGTCGATGTCGGCGTCCGCGGGCGGTAGGATCAGCTCCGACGGCTCCAGGCTGTCGGGCGGCAGCTCCTTGCCGACCCTGCGGACGTCGTCCAGCAGCGCGTGCAGCGCCCTGCGGAAGGTCGCCTCGTCGCCGCTCTCGATCGCCGCCTCCAGGGCGTCGTCGAGCGCGTTGAGCGCGGCCAGGTCGGCCGGGGCCACGTCGAACTGGCCCTCGCTCATGATCCGGACGATCACTGGTGGCCCCCCGGCTGCTGCGGGTAGCCCTGCTGCGGGTGCGCCTGCGGGTAACCCTGCTGGTCCTGCTGGTAGCCGGGCTGGGGCTGCGCCTGCGGCGGGGCCTGCTGGGCGCCGGGGTTGAGCTCCTTGGGCGCGGGGCCCTGGCCGAGCTCGGCCTTCATCCGCTCCAGCTCCAGGTCCACGCCGCCGGTGGCGCCCACGCGGTCCAGCTCGGCCTGGATGTGGTCCTTGGGCCCGGAGTAGTCCTCCAGGGCCCCGGAGGCCAGCAGTTCGTCGATGGCCCCGGCGCGGGCCTTCATGTTCTCGGTCTTCTCCTCGGCGCGCTGGATCGCCAGGCCGACGTCGCCCATCTCCTCGGAGATGCCGGTGAACGCCTCGTTGATCTTCGTCTGCGCCTCGGCGGCGGTGTAGGTGGCCTTGATGGTCTCCTTGCGGGTGCGGAAGGAGTCGACCTTGGCCTGCAGGCGCTGGGAGGCCAGCGTCAGCTTCTCCTCCTCGCCCTGCAACTGCTCGTACTGCGCCCGCAGGTCGACGAGCTGGGCCTCCAGCACCGACTTGGACTGCAACGCCTCGCGCGCCAGGTCCTCCCGGCCCACCTGCAACGCCTTGCGGGCCTGCTCGGTGCGCTTGTCCTGCTCGCGCTCCAGGCCGTTGATCTGCAACTCCAGGCGCTTGCGCGAGGTCGCGACGTCGGCAACGCCCCGGCGGACCTTCTGCAGCATCTCAAGCTGACGCTGGTAGGAGTAGTCAAGGGTCTCGCGCGGATCTTCCATCCTGTCCAGGGTCTTGTTCGCCTTGGACTTAAAGATCATCGACATTCGCTTCATCACGCTCATCGCGCGGCGCCGGTCCCTTCGTGTGCGCTCAGTACAGAAACTGGGCTCTATGACCACTGCTGGGGTTCATATCACCCTACGCTGTAACGCGCGAGGCAGCCACGATGTTCGCAGCCGGTAGGCTGAACCTCGTGTTCCGACGTCGTACCCAGGAAGCCCCCGAAAATCCTCCTCAGGTAGTAAAGCCGGGAGGAAAGGGGCGCCCCACGCCCAAGCGTTCCGAGGCTGAGAAGCGCCGCCGACAGCCCATCACCGCGCCCAACACGCGCAAGGAGGCCTATCGGAAGCTGCGCGAGAAGCAGGCCGCCGAACGCGCCAAGCAGCGCGAGGGGATGTTGCGAGGGGACGACAAGTACCTCCTCAAGCGCGACCGCGGTCCCGTGCGCCGGATGGCCCGTGACTACGTGGACTCCCGCCGCACCATCGGCTCGTACCTGATGTACATCATGTTCGCGGTGGTGGTGCTGAGCCTGACACCGGTGGCGATCGCCCGGCTGATCGGCCTGCTGGTGCCGCCGGTGCTGCTGGGCGCGGTCTTCATCGAGGGCTTCTGGATCAGCCGCGGGGTCAAGCGGCTGGCCGCCGAGCGCCACCCGGACGAGGACGCCAAGGGCGTCGGGCTGTACGCGGCGATGCGCGCGATGCAGATCCGCCGGCTGCGGATGCCCGCCCCGCAGGTGAAGCTGGGCGAGAAGGACAAGGTCTGATCGGCGGGGTCTGAGCGACGGGTCCGGTCCGCGGGGTTGATCGGCTTCGCGGATCGGCGGCTAGGGTCGGCGGCATGGAGTTCCGACGACTGGGCCGCAGCGGCCTGAAGATCAGTGAGATCGCCTACGGGAACTGGCTCACCCACGGTTCGCAGGTCGAGGAGGACGCCGCCCGCGCCTGCGTGGCGGCGGCGCTCGACGAGGGGATCACCACCTTCGACACCGCCGACGTCTACGCGGGCACCCGCGCCGAGGAGGTGCTGGGCCGGGCCCTGCGGGGGCAGCGGCGCGAGGGTCTGGAGATCTTCACCAAGGTCTACTGGCCCACCGGCCCCGGCCCCAACGACCGGGGCCTGTCGCGCAAGCACATCATGGAGTCGCTGCACGGCTCGCTGCGCCGCCTGCAGACCGACTACGTGGACCTGTACCAGGCGCACCGCTTCGACTACGAGACGCCGCTGGAGGAGACCCTGCGGGCGTTCGACGACCTGGTGCGGCAGGGCAAGGTGCTGTACGTCGGGGTGTCGGAGTGGCGGGCCGAGGAGATCGAGCGCGCCCTGACGATCGCCGACGAGATGGGCTTCGACCGGATCGTCTCCAGCCAGCCGCAGTACTCGATGCTGTGGCGGGTCATCGAGGAGGAGGTCGTCCCGCTCTGCGAGCGCGAGGGCGTGGGCCAGATCGTCTGGTCGCCCATCGCCCAGGGGGTGCTGACCGGCAAGTACCAGCCGGGGCGGCCGCTGCCGGAGGGGTCGCGCGCCACCGACGGCAAGGGCGGCGCGGACATGATCCGCCGGTTCCTGGACGACGACCTGCTGACCCGCGTGCAGGACCTGCGGCCGATCGCCGACGAGCTGGGCCTGACCATGGCGCAGCTCGCGATCGCCTGGACCCTGCAGAACCCGAACGTGTCCGCCGCGATCGTCGGGGCGTCCCGTCCCGAGCAGGTCCGCGACAACGTGAAGGCCGCCGGGGTGACGCTGGAGGCCGAGGTGCTCAAGCGCATCGACGACGTGCTGGGCGACGTCGTGATCCGCGATCCGGCCCTGACCGCCAGCCCGTCCAAGCGCCCCTGAGCCGGGCGGTCCCGCGGCGTGGGCCCGGCCGGGGAGGCCGGGCCCACGCCGTCATCGCGCGGTCACCGCGGGTCGGCCAGGCTCATCGTGTAGACGACCTTGTCGCCGTCCAGCAGCGACACCTGGGCGACGCCCTCCTCGCGCAGCGCGCGCCACTTCTCGCCGACCCACGTCTCGGCGTCGGCCTGGGTGGTGAACGTCTCATCCGACGTGCCCACCGTCTGCCCGTCGGCCCGTTCCAGCCGCCAGCTCCACGCCATCCCGACCTCCCTCGTCGCGGCGAGCCTACGCGCCGCCGCCCCTAAGCTCTCCGATCATTATGGATTTGGAGCTCCGTGGAGTGGCGGGACCGGACGGCTGGCCCGCCGAGGGCTGCCGCTGTGCCTCCTGCAACCGGCTGCGCGCCGCCGGGATCCGGCACGCGCCCGCCCGCGTCCTGGTGGACGGCGTCCCGCCGGCCGCGCACCCGCGGGGCCGGGCGGTCCCCGGCGGCCACGACGTGGCGGGACGCCTCCTGGTGGCGGGCGGGCCGGGAGAGTGCCCCGAGCCCGTGCCCGGCGCGGTCTACGAGGCCGTCCTGCTCGACCTGGTCGGCGCCCCCGAGCACCTGGGGCGGCTGCGCCGGGCGGGGGCGGTGACGGACCGGACCGAGGTCCACGCCCTGCACGTCGACCACCGCGTGCCCTCCCCCGCCGAGCTGGAACGCCGGACGGGGTTCTGGTCGCGCCCGCCGGGCGGCCCCTGGCGCACCGTCCTGCTGGGCGGGTCGCGTTCGGGCAAGTCGGCGGAGGCCGAGCTGCGGCTGATGGGCCACCCGGACGTCACCTACGTGGCGACCGGCCCGGACCGTCCCGGCGACGCCGAGTGGACGGCCCGCGTGGAGGCGCACCGCCGGCGGCGTCCGGCCTGGTGGCGGACGGTGGAGACCGTCGACCTGCCGCCGCTGCTGGAGTCGGCGGCGGGCGCGCTGCTGATCGACGGGATCGGCACCTGGCTGGCCGCCGTGATGGACGAGACCGGCGCGTGGCAGGACCCCGCGGCCGTCGCGCCGCGCCTGGACGCCCTGGTCGCCGCCTGGCGCGCCACCTCCGCCCAGGTGATCGCCGTCAGCGACGAGGTGGGGCTCTCGCTGGTGTCGGCCAACCGGGCGGGGCGCGCGTTCGCCGACGCCCTCGGCCGCCTCAACCAGCGGCTCGTCGCCGAGTCCGAGGAGGCGGCCCTGGTCGTGGCGGGCCGCGTGGTGGAGCTGGCGTGACCGGCTGGCTGAACGGCCTGCGCCTGGCCGTCCCGCTGCTGACGGTCGTCCGGCTGCGCACCGGCCCGGTGGACAGGGCGACCGGCCGCCGCGCGATGCTGCTGGCCCCCGCGACCGGCCTGATCGTCGGCGGGGCCGCCGCCCTGGTCCTGCTGGCGGGCGGCGCCGCGGGCCTGTCGCCCCTGCTCGGCGCCGCGCTGGCGGTCGCCGCGTCCGCGGCCCTGACCCGCGCCCTGCACCTGGACGGCCTGGCCGACCTGGCCGACGGCCTGGGCAGCGGCCGACCCGCCGCCGAGGCCCTGGCGATCATGAAGCGCTCCGACATCGGCCCGTTCGGCGTCATGACGCTCCTGCTGGCCCTGCTGGTCCAGGTCGCGGCCCTGGCCTCGGCCCCGGACGCCCCCGTGGCCGCCCTGGTCGCCGCCGTGACGGGCCGCCTGGCCCTGCCCTGGGCGTGCCGGACGGGCGTCCCCTCGGCCCGTCCCGGCGGCCTGGGCGCCCTGGTCGCCGGGACCGTGGGGACCCCCGCCGCGCTGGTGGTGACGGCCGTGGTGCTCGCCGCGTCCCTGGTGGCGGGCCCGTACGGTGTGGCGGCGGTCCTGGGCGGCCTGGCGGCGGCGCTGCTGACCCTGCGCCGCGCGGTGGGACGCCTGGGCGGTGTCACCGGCGACGTCCTGGGCGCCCTGGTGGAGATCGCCACGACGACCGCCCTGGTGATCCTGGCCGCCGCCTGACCCTCAGGCGTCCCCGGCGACGGCCGTCGGCCTGACGGCGGCGCCGCTGGCGCCGCGCCGCGCGGTACGCCGCCACGGCGGGGTCACCGGCGACGCGCTGGGCGCGCTGA
>NZ_BCQR01000179.1 GCF_001552175.1 Actinomadura kijaniata NBRC 14229 | reverse complement strand
CCCACAGCCTGCCCGCAGGCTGGCAGGAGCTCATCCTGCGCTCCTTCAGCAGCGGGATCGCTGTGACGATCGGAGTCGGCACCGGGCTCGTCGCCGCCGCGATCGCGTGGTGCGCCCACGCGTGGCGCTCACGCCGTGGCCACCGCCACGCCGACTGACGGCGACTCCGCATCCAGCACCAACGCCGAACCCACCTCCCCGCCCGGCATGCGCCGCTCAAGGCAAGCTCGCCATCAAAGCAGACACTAGGGCTCAGACCTGGCGGGTGTCGGGTTTGTTCGGGAACGGGTGCGGGCGCGGAGGGCCCAATGCGCGGCGACCAGCGGGATGACGCCGACGGGATACCAGGCGACGTCAATGAGGTCGAACTGGGCGCCCAGAAGCTGGCGCGCCAGCCAACTGCGTTGGGAGAGCGCCGCGGGTATGGGGGTGAGCTGTGAAAACTCGATGAACCAGCAGTAGGCGATCGCGGCACTGCCGGCGGGCAGTGGAGAGACCGGCGGCCATATGAAGATCACTATCGTGTAGACGATGGCCCCGGACAAGGCGGCGCCCGAGTACTGCTCGATGGGCCCGTCCATCACGGCGCGGATCGCGTAGGCCGCGCCTGCAAAGCCGAGGGCCGACACCACCATCAGCAGCCGAGTCCAGCGCATAGCGAGCGACATCGCGCAATCATAGGTGGCAGCGGCGGACGCGGGCTTGGTGACGGCGTCGCCAGCGGGACCGTTGATGGACCGACGTGTCAGCACCCACTCACCTTCGCCGGGTACGGAACACCGCCCCGGACCAGGAGCCCCGTCCCGAACAGGCCCTTCGCCCGCTCAATGGTCAATCGTTCTTGATGCGCTCAGCAAGCACGCGGGCTTCCTCACAGCCGACAACCACCATGCCGCCGTCCGGGTTCTTGCTGTCTCGGATCGCGACGACACCAGGCACGGCGGCCACCTCCACGCAGTCGCCGCCGTTGTTGGTACTCCGTGCGGCCTTGCGCCATGTCATCTTGTTCGGATCTATCTTCTTCAACTGCCTTGAGGCTGGATTCAAGGGGAGCGTCCCGGCTCTGTCATGTGCAGGGCAAGAGGTAGGTTCCAGTTGTCAGAGGTTCTTGATGTTCTGAGAGAGCGTCTGAGCTTCTGTGCGGCTGATGAGCAATTTAAATCCGTCCGGATCTTTGCTGTCTCGAAGGGCCACGGTGACGGGAGTGGCGGCGACCTCGACACAGTTGTCGTTCTGTCCGGTGCTGCGAGAAGATTTACGCCAAGTGGCGGTGCTCAGGTCCATCGTTCCTTGATAACCCTTCTAATGAGTGCTCGTGTGTCCCTTACGTTCAGCGCTTCAGACTGGAGTATAGCGAACGTTTTGTTCAGTTCCGATATCTGGACTTCATCTGTGGTTGTCTCGCCGCCCGTGCCCGTGACGATATACGCGGCCTGTCGGTGGTCGCGCCCAACGGCTAGTGCGAATGGCGCGCGCGCCTCCTCGACATGAACATCCAAGGGGATGACTTGGAGGTGTACCTCGTCCCGGTCGGCTACCTCAAGGAGGCGTTCCATCTGCTCTCGCATTATTTGGCGGGAGCCGACACCCTTATAGAGGACGGTCTCTTCAAGTACGACGAAGATCTTGGGACACTCCTCGGCCATGACGTGTTGTTGCCGCCGCATCCGAACGGCCACGCCTTCGGCGTCCTTGATCAGGGCCGCGGCATAATCCTCCGTCTGGAAGAGTCCGTATACGACATGCGTCTCGTACGTCCGTAGTGCTTCGGCCGAAGCTTCGATCTTCGGGAACTTCACGAAGTGCTTGGCGTACTTTGTGGTCTTGATGCTGTCCAGCAGATCATCCCATGACTCGACCAGGCGTCCTTCTGCCCCGAGAGCGCCGTCCAGCCTCTGGGCGAAGTCGGCTCGGCACCGAGTCGTACCGGACTCGACTTGCGCGATGTAGCTGCGCGTCACGTTGACCTTGTCCGCCAGCTCCTGCTGACTGAGCCCTGCGTCCGCGCGGGCGGTACGCACCTCAATGCCGAATGACCGGAGCTCGGGGAGGATCTTCTTCTCCGACATCACGCTTCCCTTGGCCATGTTTGCAGGGTGCTTGCGGACGTAAACGCATTGCTGGCGATGACGCACTTACCTGGTGACACTATGCCGGTCTGTGCCTCCATGTAAGTGCGTCACATGAAACTGACCGGGAGTCACGAACCGAAGGCAGCAGCCATGATCATCGCTCCTCCGCCGACAGCCGTTACTGATCCGTCGACTCTGCTGCTCACTTCCGCTCCGCAGGCGATCAAAGCCGCGCGGGATTTCGCGCGGGGGTGGCTGGAGGCGAAGGGGGTCGAGCGCGCGGCGGTCGAGGTCGCGTTGCTGGTGGTGACCGAGCTGGTGACCAACGCCTACAAGCACGGCAGCGCGCCGGGGGAGGCGATCTCCGTCCGGCTGTACCTGTCGGCGGGCGGGCCCGTGGCGGAGGTTCGGGACGGGAGCGATGCCGAGCCGAGGGCGCTGCCGCTGACGCTGGACCGGTTCTCCGGGCGGGGGCTGGCGATCGTCTCCGAGCTCGCGGCGGCGTGGGGGTTCTGGCGGCTGGCGTTCGGAGGCAAGGCCGTCTACGCGGTCATGCGGGAGGCGACGGCATGAGCCCTCGCGACGTTCTGCTGGCGGTCCTGCGCGAGCTGTTCCCGCGCTGGGAAGTCTGGGTGTGCGACCGGGGCGTGTGGCGGGCGGCCGGGTTCATGCTGATCAGCGCTTCCACGGTCGAAGGGCTGCTGGAGCATCTGGCGGGCGCGGATCCGGACGCGTTCGCCACGGCCGCGCGCAGGTTCGCGGGGAGGACGCCGTGACGTTCCCCTGCGGCGGGTGCCCCGAGTGGTGGGACGAGGCGGCCGAAGCCCGCCACCTTGCGGCCCTGGCCCGTTGCCTTAAAGGCACCGGCGCGCCCGTCGTCGTCCAGCTCCTCACCCCGGCCGCCGTCGCGCCGCATCTGGTGGTGGCGTACGTGGACGGGCGTTCGCACCACGCGACGCAGGTGAGCGTGTTCGGCGGCTGGTTCGTCTGCTCGCTGGGGCTGGTGTCGGTGGTGAACGCGGCGCGGGCCGCGCACGTTCTGGCCGAGGCGCTGGCAGGCCCCGAATGAAAGGGCGGACGAGAGACGCCCGTGTGTTGCCGATGAGTTACGGCCCGTCCTTCCCGTGTCCGAGTTCGGTCATGGAGCGCGTAAGCCCTTGATTGCGCACTTCGATGTCAGAGGACGCGCGCCGGATCGACCGGTCACGGGGAGGCGGCGAGGGATGGGGCGTTGACCCGACTCGCCGGGACTTCCTAGGTTGACTCGGGAGAAAAGTTTCAGTCAGGGACGTCGCCGCGAACAATTTCCCTTTCCGCCTCGTGATCGGCGGCCGCCCGGAAAACTCCGCTCCCCTTCGGAAGGACGCGATGACTGTCACGCGGGAAACGGAACTGGAGGACATCGCCTACGAGAAGGCGCTGGCCCGGCTCTCGAAAGCCTCGGTGGACAAGCACTGGGAGCCGTTCCGCGACATCCCCTGGGACGACCCCGACTTCGCCGTCGATCCGGAGGACCCGCGCTGGATCCTCCCGGCCTCCGATCCGCTCGGCTCGCACCCCTGGTACCTGGCGCAGCCGGAGGGCGTGCGGGCGCGCATCGGCCTGTACCGCCAGGCCAACGTCGCCAAGGTCGGCATGCAGTTCGAGAACCTGCTGAACCGGGGTCTGCTCGCCTACGCGCTGCGGCTGCCCAACGGCTCGGCCGAGTTCCGCTACGTCTACCACGAGATGATCGAGGAGGGGCATCACGGGCTGATGTTCCAGGAGTTCGTCAACCGCAGCGGCACCGCCGTGGAGGGGCTGCCCCGGCCGGTCCGCTGGGCGGGCGAGGCCGTGCAGGCGTTCAGCGTGATCAGCCCGGCGCTGTACTTCTTCGGCGTGCTCGCGGGGGAGGAGCCGATCGACCACATGCAGCGCCGCATCCTGCGCGAGCACCCGGACGGCCACCCCCTGCTCAACAAGATCATGGCGATCCATGTCGCGGAGGAGGCGCGGCACATCTCGTTCGGACGGAGGTTCATCCGCCACCACGTGCCGCGGATGGCCGCGCCGTCGCGGTTCCTGCTGAGCCTGGGCGTGCCGCCGACCGCGAAGGTCATGGCCGTCGTGATCCTCACCCCGCCCGCGTCGATGGCCGGGGCGTTCGACATCCCGAAACACGTCGTCCGGCACAGCTACTGGAGGTCGGCGGAGTCGAGGGACGTGATCGCCGAGGCGGTCTCGGGACTGCGCGAACTGTGCGTCGAGGTCGGGCTCGTCAACCCGGTGAGCAAACAGTTGTGGAAGGCGCTCGGGATCTGGCGGAACCCCTGACGGGGGCCGCGTTCTTGTCACCCGACTGACAAGAACGCGCCCCGATTGTTTCGCGGAGCCAGCAGCACTCACGATCACACCGTTGTAACTTCCGGTGAGCCCCCGGTTGCCGAGGGGGCGGGAGGTGCGAACGGTGACGAGGTCCCCGAAGCCCTGGGCCGAGGTTCCCCGCGAGACCGCCGAATTCTTCCGGCCCCATCTGGACGACCTGGTCGAGGAGATGATCGCTGAGATCCTCGCCGGGATCCCCGAGTACGCGCGCCCCAACGACGGGGAGTACGCGCGCATGGTGCGCCTGGCCGTGGAGGGCGCGCTGCGGCAGTTCGTCGACCTGATCTCCGACCCGGAGGCGTCCTGGGACGCGGTCGCGTCGGTCTACCGCGAGATCGGCTGGGCCGAGGCGCGCGAGGGCCGCAGCCTGGACGTGCTGCAGGGCAGCCTGCGGCTGGGCGCGCGGGTGGCGTGGCGGCGGCTGGCGGCCGAGTCCGAACGGCTCAACGTCTCCCGCCGCACCCTCGCCCACATCGCCGAGGCGATCTTCGCCTATCTCGACGAGATCGCGCAGGCCGCCGCCGAGGGCTACACCAAGGCCCGCGAGCAGGAGGCCGGTGAACTCCAGCACCGCCGCCGGCGCCTGATGGACATGCTGCTGGCCGAGCCGCCCGCCGCGCCGCAGGCCGTCGCCGACCTGGCGCGGCTGGCCAAGTGGCGGGTGCCGCGCCAGATCGCGGTGGTCGCGCTGTACGAACGCGGCCAGGAGCCGTTCTCCCAGCCGTCGCTGCCGCCCGACGTGCTCTCCGACGTCAACCGGCGCGAACCGTGCCTGATCGTCCCCGACCCGGAGGGGCCGGGGCGCGGCCGGATGCTGGAGGGCGCGCTGCGCAACTGGGTCGCGGCGATCGGCCCGACCGTGCCGACCGAGGACGCCGCCAAGTCGCTGCGGTGGGCGCGCGAGGCGCTGCCGCTGGCGCGGCGCGGCGTCCTGCCGTCCGACCGGCTGATCCGGTGCGCCGACCACATGCCGATCCTGGTGGTCTTCAAGGACGAGGAGCTGGTGCGGGCGGTCGCCGAACAGCGCCTGGCCCCGTTGCGGAACGTGCGGCCCCGGCACCGCGAACGGCTGATGCGGACCCTGCTGGCGTGCCTGCAGAACGGGTTCAACGCCACCGAGGTCGCGACGCGGCTGCACGTCCACCCGCAGACCGTGCGGTACCGGCTGCACCAGCTGGAGGAGCTGTTCGGGGAGCGGCTGTACGACCCCGAGGCGCGGCTGGAGATGGAGATGGTCCTGACGGTGTGGCTGAGCGCGCCCGCCGAACCGGCCGAGGTGATCCCGCTGTCCGGAGGCCGCCGCCATCCCGCGGGGCGGGCGGGACGGGCGGCGGTGAACGGGCCGCCGTCGGACGGCTGATTGACCGGGACGAAACGGGCGACCTACCGTTGGCCGGTGATCATCCTTCGGGCCCGTCCCCGCCACCGCCGCCGCTCCCGTCCCCGTCCCGGGGCGGCCGCGTGACCGGCGGCGCGCGCCTGCCGCGCCGCCGCCTGTTCGGCTACGGGATCGGCGCGGTCGGCACCGGGATCTTCGGCGTCGCGCCGGGCCTGCTCCTGCTCTACTACCTGACCGACGTGCTGGGCGTCCCGGCCGCGTTCGCCGGGGTGCTGCTGGTGCTCCCCAAGGTCTGGGACACGCTGATCAGCCCGGCCGTCGGCGCGGCCAGCGACCGCGAGGCCGTGCGGACCGCGCGCCGCACGCGGCTGCTGCTGGTCGGCGCGGTCAGCCAGCCGGTGCTGTTCGCGGCGCTGTTCCTGGCCCCGTCGCCGGGGGTCGCGGCGGTGTGGACGGGGGTGGTGTTCCTGCTGGCCGCCACCGCCAACACCTGCTACCTGGTGCCCCACATGGCGCTGCCCGTCGAGGTCTCCGACCGGCCCGACCAGCGCCGCCGCGCGATGGCGTGGCGGGCGGTGTTCAGCACCGTCGGCATCCTGGTGGCGGGCGGGCTCGCGCCGCTGCTGGTGGAGACGGCGGGCGGCGGGCGCGGCGGGTACGCGCTCATGGGCGCGGTCCTCGGCGCGGTGCTGGCGGCGGTGCTGCTGGCCGGGGTCGCGGGAACGCGGTGGATCCCGTCCCGGCCCGGCCCGCGCCCGCTCGGCCTGGTCGCGGCGCTGCGCACCGCGCGCGGCAACCGGCCGTTCTTCGTGCTGACGGCCGCGAACATCCTCCAGGTCCTCGCCGCCGCCGTCATGCTGGCGGGCGTCCCGTACGCGGCGGCCTACCGGCTCGGCGACTACGGGCTGACGTCGGTGATGTTCATGGCGATGGTCGTGCCGAGCGTGGTCGCCGTCCCGGTGTGGCAGGCGTTGACCCGCCGGTACGGGGCGGTGCGGTGCTACCTGGCGGCGGTCGTCGGGTTCGGGGCGCTGGCCGCCGCGCTGTACCCGGCGATCACGTCGGTGGCGGGCGTGCTGGCCCTGACCGCCGGGATCGGGGTCTGCTACGCCGCCCTGCAACTGCTGCCGCCGTCACTGGTGCTGGAGACCACTCACGCCGACCGGAAACGCACCGGGCACACGCAGTCCGGCGCGTTCACCGGGATCGCGGCGGCGGCCGACACCGGCTCGCTGGCGCTGGGACCGGGCGTGTACGCGCTGGTCCTGGCGGTGTCCGGGTTCCGGTCGTCCGACTTCGAGCACCCGGTCGCGCAGTCCGGCACGGCGATGACCGGACTGCTGGCCGGGTGCACGCTCCTTCCGGCGCTGCTGATGCTGGCCAGCGTCCCGCTGGTGCTGGCGTTCCGGCGGGTGTCGCCGGGCGCCGCGCCGGTCACCCCAGACGCAGTAGCCGCTGGATGAGGTCCGGCTCCTCCACGGGGCCCGCCGTGCGCAACGGGATGCGCGCCGCGCCGACGTCGACCGCGCCGACCTGCTCGTTGGCCGCGGCCGTGCGCGGGACCTCGCCCGCCGTCTTCACCTGCACGGTCAGGCCCGGCCAGCCGACGACGTTCACCGGCTTGGCCGAGACGAGCGGGGTGGTGTCGCCGAGACCGTCGTTCACCCGCGCGACCGGCTTGCCCGCCGGGGCGAGGGTGGTGGAGACCAGGGCGTTCTCGGCGGCGACGACCAGGCGTTCGGAGGCGGAGACGGCGGCGGCCGCGTTCGGGGCCCGCTGCCCCATCACCGCGCCGACGATCGTCGTGGGGACGCCCGCGACGCTCCGGCGCGCGGCGAACACGAAGTTGCCGCCCGCCCGGTCGGTGTAGCCGGTCTTGCCGCCGATGACCCCGTGCCGGCCGAGCAGGAAGTTGCCGCCCTGCCGTGTCGGGCCGCCGTCGGAGGGGACGTAGACGCGCTTGCCCACGATCTCCGCGAACGCCGGGATCTTCATCGCGGCGGTCAGCAGCTTGACCTGGTCGGCGGCGGTGCTGACGGTGGTGGCGTCGTAGCCGCTGGGGTCGGTGTAGGTGGTGTCGGCCATGCCGAGCTCGCGGGCGGCGGCGTTCATCTTCTCCACGAACGCCCGCACGTTGCCGCCGGAGTCCCAGCGGGCGAGTTCGAGCGCCAGGTCGTTCGCCGAGATGATCATCAGGGCTTCCAGGGCGTTGCGCTGGGTGAACCGCTGGTTCGGCTTGATCCCCAGCAGCGAGTCCCCGCGCCTGCGCCGCATGGGCAGCTCGGCGATCCCCTGGGGTGAGACGGTGAACTCCGGCCCCTGCTCACCGGACCGCAGCGGGTGCTGGCGGAGGATGACGTAGGCGGTCATGACCTTGGCGACGCTGGCGGTGGGGATGGGAGTGGTGCTGCCCGCGGACCCCATGGTGCCGAGCCCCTCGACGGCGACGGCGGACTGGCCCTGACCGGACCAGGGGAGGACGGGCGCGGCGCCGGGGAAGGTGTGGCTGGCGGTCGGCAGCGCCAGTTCGAGGGTGGGATCGGGGACGGGGCGCAGCAACTGCCCGCCGACGAGACCCGCGAGGAGGACGAGGACCAGGACCACGGAGATCAGGCCGCGCCGCCGCTTCTTCTCCGGCTCGTCGTACACGGGGGCGTGGTCCGCCGGGCGGTCGTCGCGGTCGACGTACCGGGCGGTCCACTGCCCGTTGGGGTCGAGGGCGGGCACGGGGCGCTCGTCCCGTCCGTCCCACACGTCCTGCCGGTCCCGCGCGGGGAAGGAGGGCAGCGGGATGTCGTGCCGCGTGACCGCGGCCTCGTCCCGAATCGCCGAACCCCACTCGGACTCCTGAACGTGACGCGGCTCGGCGGGCCGCGCGTACCGCGCGGACGCCTGGTCCGTCGGCCCATGGAAGGAGGTCGCGGCGCTGTCCCGCGCGGAGGCGTCGCCTTCGGGGGCGGGCCTGTGCGTCGGGTGCTGGGGTGGGGCGGGAGGCTGCTGCCGGAAGCGGGGGGCGTCCGGACGCACGTTCTCCCGCGTGGGAGGGGCCCCCGTCGGCGCGGCACCCTGCCCGAAGGGGACCGAGTCCGTGTCGCCCGGACCACGGCCCCTGGCAGGCGGCGCGGCCCCCGGACGCTGCGGAGCATTCCCGCGTTCAGCGGTCCGCCCCTGCATACGGGCGTCACCGAAGCCCGAGGGGGCCTCCCCGCCGGTGGGACGCTCAGGAGCACGAGCCTCCCGAGAGGCGTCCGCGGGAACGTCCGCCACGCGATGCTCGGCGCTTCCGCGCGGGTCGGCCGGGGCGGGACGCGGCGGCTCAGCCGAGGGCCGCCCCCGTTCCGCTGGAGGCGCGCCCGGTACGCGATGCTCGGCGCTTCCACGCGGATCGGCCGAAGTGGGACGCGGCGCCCGCGTTCCTTCGGAGGAACGCGGCCGATCACTCGGGGCGGGCCGCGACGTGGGCGCTTCGCCGGAGGGGCGGGGCCGTTCGCCCGCTGGGGCATCTGCGGGCGCGGCGTGAGAACGATGCTCGGCGCTCCCGCGCGGGTCGGAACGGGGTGCGCGCGTCTCCTGGGAGGGGCGCGGCTGACCTTCCGGAGCGGAACGTGGTGGGTGCGCCTCGCCGGAGGAGCGCGGCCGTTCACCCGCTGGGGCGTCGGTGGGCGCGCTGCCGCGCCTAGGGGGCGCGTCAGCCGGACCGGAACGCGGCGCGCGTGTTTCTCCCGAGGCGCGCGGGTGATCGCCCGGAGTGGCGGCGTCCGAGGGCGCGGCGTGCGAGCGATGCTCGGCGCTCCCGCGCGGGTCGGTCGGGGCGGGACGCGGTGGCTGCGCTTCGCCGGAGGGGCGGGGCCGTTCGCCCGCTGGCGCGTCTGTGGGTACGGCGGGCGTGCGATGTTCAGCGCTTTCGCGCGGAGCGGGACGCGGTGCACGCGTCTCCTGGGAGGAGCGCGGCTGATCTCCCGCCGGGGCGTCCGTGGGCGTGCTGGCGCGCCTAGAGGGCGCGTCAGCCGGGCCGGAACGCGGTGCTTCCCCTGAGGCGCGTGGGTGATCGCCCGGAGTGGCGGCGTCCGAGGGCGCGGCGTGCGAGCGATGCTCGGCGCTCCCGCGCGGGTCGGCCGGTGCGGGACGTGGCGGCTGAGCTTCGCCGGAGGGACGCGGCTGGCCCTCCGGAGCGGAACGCGGCTGATCTCCCGCAGAGGGCTCCGTGGGCGTGCTGTCGCGTCTAGGGGGCGCGTCAGCCGGGGTGGAACGCGGCGCGCGTGTTTCTCCCGAGGCGCGTGGGTGGTCTCCAGGAGCGGCGGCGTCCGTAGATGCGGCGGACGCGCGCTGTTCAGCGCTTTCGTGCGGGGTGCCCGGGGCGGTGCGCGGCGTTCGCGTCTGCTCGGAGGAGGGACGCGGTGGCCGCGTCTCCCCGGACGGGCGCGGCTGGTCCTCCGAGGTGGAACGTGGCGGCTGAGCTTCGCCGGAGGGGCGAGGTCGTTCGCCCGCTGGGGTGTCTGTGGGTGCGGCGGGCGTGCGATGTTCGGCGCTTTCGCGCGGAGTGGGACGCGGTGCGCGTGTTTCTCCCGAGGCGCGCGGGTGATCGCCCGGAGTGGCGGCGTCCGAGGGCGCGGCGTGTGAGCGCTGCTCGGCGCTCCCGCGCGGGTCGGCCGGAACGGAACGCGGCTGGTCCTCCGAGGTGGCGTCCGTGGGCGCGCCCGGCGCACGCTGCTCGGCAGCCGGGGTGGGACGCGGGCGGTCTCCCGCCGGGGTGTCCGCAGGCGCGGCGGGCGTGCGCTGCTCGGTGTTCTCGCGCGGCTCGGCCGGAGCGGGGCGCGGCGTGGGCGCTTCGCCGGAGGGGCGCGATCGGCCCTCCGCAGGGGCATCTGCGGGCGCGCGCGTCTGTTCGGACGGGCGCGGCTGGCCTTCCGAGGCGGAACGAGGCGGGTGAGCTTCCCCCGCGGGACGCGCCCGTTCGCCTGGAGCGGTGGCATCCGTGGGTGCGCCCGGCGCACGCTGCTCGGCAGCCGGGGTGGAACGCGGTGCTCGCGTCTCCTCAGAAGGGCGCGGTCGCTCTCCCTCCGGGGTGTCTGCTGGTGCGCTGTCGCGTCCAGGAAGTGCGGAACGCGGTGCGTGAGTCTCCTCCGAGGAGTGCAGCCGTTCGTCCGCCGGGGCGTCTGTGGGTGCGGCGGGCGTGGAGGCCTCGCCGGAGGGCTGCGGTCGTTCTCCCGCAGGAGTCTCTGCGGGTGCGGCAGGAGTGGGACGCGGCGCGCTCGTCTCCTCGGAGGGACGCGACGTCGGCGCTTCGTCCGAGGGGCGCGGCTGGTCGTCCGAAGCTGCGGGCGTGTGCTGCTCGGCGTTTGCGTGCGGAGCGGCAGGGGCGGGACGCGGCGCGGGTGTCTCCTCGGGCGGGCGCGGCTGGTCCTCCGAGGGGGCGTCCGTGGTTGCGCTGCTCCGCCTCAGGAACGCGGCGGCCGAGGTGTCGGATGTGCTGTCTCGCTCAGGGGGCGCGGCGGCCGGGGCGGAACGCGGTGCGGGCGCCTCCCCGGAGGGGCGCGTCTCGCTGCTCGCAGCGGCGGCTTCCGTGGACGCGTCGTCCTGGCCCGCGGGTGCGTGCTGCTCGGCGTTCTCGTGTGCGGGGGGCGGGGCGGGGCGCGCGTCATCGGAGGAGAGGTCATCCGGAGCGGGGACGTCCGTGGGCACGCCGGTGTCGCCTTCGGCAGGCGGTGCGGACTCGGCCGCAGCGGGATGGTCTTGCCCGGGAGCCTCGCCGGAAGGCGCGGCAGGCATGTGCTGCTCGGCGTTCTCGCTGGGGACGGCGTCCTGGTCAGGGGATGCGGACGGGTGTGGCTCGTCCTCCTCGGCGGCATCCGCGGATGCGCCGCTCCGTTCGTCGGCCACGCCCTCTGCCGCAGTGTGACGTTCTGGTGCGCCGTCCTCAGTGGGCGCGTTCTCGCCCGGCGGCTCCGCGTCGTTGTTCGCGGCGGTGGCGTCCTCCGGCTCGTCGGCAGGGGCCTCGGACGTCTCCGCCGGCCATGCGGGCTCGGCGGCTGTGTCGTCCGCGGTCTCCGTGTCGGCGGGAGCGGAGTCCTCGTCCAGGGCGGCGGCCTCGGTCTCGGTCGGCCACACGGGTTCGGCGGCCGAGTGCCGCTCCTCGCCCTCGTCCGGTTCCGCGGGCCCCCGCCCGGCGGGCGTCTCACCGTCCACGGGCTCAACGTTCCCCGTGGCGGTGGCGTTCACCTGCTCGGCCGCCTCTTTCGATTCGGCGGCGCTCGAACTTCCCGGCGCGGAGTCGTCGGCCGTCTCCTCGGCGGAGCCCGAAGGCAGCGGCCTCGTGAACCAGGGGTTGCCCGCCCCGGAGGCGCCGGCCTCGGCCGTGGGGGACCCGGCCGTGCCCGAACGACGGTCGCCCGCCTCGCCAGGGCGTTGCGGCTGGTCGTTGGAGCGCTGGTCGTCATGCACGGCGCGATCTCCTCGGCTCGGTCTCGACATGACGGAGCGGCCTGTACGCCGTAGAACCCAGAACCCCCCGTACCCCTGTGGAGGATGCGCAGTTTAGCCGTTAGGTTCGCTTCGTTATGAATTGGTGATCATCTTTCCGGCATGCGCGGCGCGGCGTGAACCCGGACCGGGGTTCGCGGAGATACACCACCGTCGTGATCCCCCCAGGGAAGGTCGGTGTGTATGCCATGGTGTCCGCCATGACGCCACCCCTCGCCGGCGCCCGCACGCCCGGCGTCCCCCCACGGCGGAGCGGGTCGGGCGAGCCCGACGCGAGCGCCCCCGACGCCGAGTTGATCAGCCGGTCGTACGGCGACCCCGAGGCGTTCGCGGCGCTGTTCGACCGGTACTCGGCGATGCTCTACCGCTATGTCTCCCGGCGGCTCGGTCCCGAGGTCGCCGAGGACCTGGTGGGGGAGACGTTCCTGGTGGCGTTCGACCGGCGGCGGCGGTACGACCTGGCGCAGCAGGACGCGCGGCCGTGGCTGTTCGGGATCGTGACGAAGCTGGTGGCGCGGCACCACCGGTCCGAGGCGGCGCGGTACCGGGCGCTGCGGCGCAGCCCGGTGGGCGAGACCGTGGAGTCCCCGGACGACGAGGTCGCGGCGATGGTGTCGGCGACGGCGGTCCGGCCGCTGCTGGCCGAGGCGCTGGCGGCGCTGCCCCGCCGGGACCGGGACGCGCTGCTGCTGTTCGCCTGGGGCGACCTGTCCTACGAGGAGGTCGCGCAGGCCCTCGGCATTCCCGTGGGGACCGTCCGGTCCCGGCTCAACCGGGCCCGCCGCAAGGTCCGCGCGGCCCTGGGCGACGCCAACCCGCTGTCCCGAGAGGAGGGCTAGCCGGTGGACGACCTGAACGCGTTGCGCGCCCTCGGCGACGACCTCGGCCACGAGCCGCCGCCCGCGCTGGCGCGGCAGCGGCAACGGCTGCTGGACGCCGCGTCCGGCGGCGCCCGGCGGCGCGCCGCCCGGTGGCGGCCCGGCGGCTGGGCCGTGATCGGCGTGGCGGCGGCGGTCACGGCCGCGCTGATCCTGGTGCCGACCGTGCTGCTGCGCGGCGGCGACGACACCCCCACGACCTCCCACCGGGCGCTGGGCGGGACCGGAGCGGCGATGAACCTCCTGGTCATCGGCTCGGACGAACGCGTCTCCACCAGGCGTTTCACGTCGGAGCCGCCCCGGTCGGACACCCTGGCGCTGGTGCGGGTCTCGGCCGACCGCAGGCAGGTCCAGATGGTGGCGCTTCCCCGCGACCTGATGGTGCCGATGTCCTGCCACGGCGACCAGGGCGAACCGGTCAAGGCGGTCTTCGCGCAGCTCAACGCGGCGTTCACGCTGGGCGGGGCCGCGTGCTCGGCCAAGACCGTCGAGAGCCTGTCCGGCGTGCGGATCGACCACACGGTGACGGTCGGGTTCGCCGGGTTCGAGCGGATGGTGGACGCGCTCGGCTCCGTCGAGATCGTCCTGCCGAAGCCCGTGGACGACCCCCTCTCGGGTCTGCGGCTGCCCGCCGGGCGGCACCGGGTGGAAGGCCGGGTCGCGCTGGCCTACGTGCGGATGCGGTACGGGCTCACCGACGGTTCCGACCTCGAACGCATCAAGCGACAGCAGGTCTTCCTGACCTCGATGGCGAAGGAGGCCAAGGCGGCGCGGACCGGGAACCCCGTCGGGTTCGCGAGGTTCGTGAAGGCGGTGGCCGAGTCCGTGGAGATCCGGCCCGGACTGGACCGGGGGACGCTGGAGGCGCTGGCCGCGACCGTCGATCCCGACGGGATCTCGTACCTGGCCCTCCCCGTCCGGCCCTACCGCCTCGACCCGAACCGCCTGGAACTGCGCCAGCCCGCCGCCCGGGAGCTGTTCGCCCAGCTCAGGTAGGTGGTCGGCAGGGTTTCGCGAATAATCGTCGAATTCGTGAATGACCCGGGGAACGTCGGGTAGGGCCGGGGTCGTCCCGGAAGAAACGACGAGCCGCGAAGGAGAACGCGATGGCCGGCAAGGTACGCGACATCATGACGGGTTCTCCGGTGACGGTCTCCCCGCAGGACGACATCATCACCGTCGCGAAGAAGATGCGCGACGAGGACATCGGCGCCGTTCTGGTGACCGACGGTGGCGGCCTGCGCGGTCTCGTCACCGACCGTGACCTCGTGGTCCGTGGCCTGGCGCAGGGCGGCGACCTGACGAAGGTCGACGTCGGCGGCGTCTGCAGCGAGGCCACCGCCAGCGTGAGCCCCGACGACTCCCTGGAGTCGGCGGCCAAGCTCATGCGCGAACACGCCGTGCGGCGGCTTCCGGTCGTCGAGGACGGCCGGCCGGTGGGGATCGTCTCGCTGGGCGACCTGGCGATCGAGAAGGACGAGGAGTCCGCGGTCGCCGACATCAGCGCCGCCAAGCCGAACGTCTGACGTTCGGCCCGCAAAGCCTCCGAGGAGGGTGGTGGTGGGCCCGGGGTTCCCGCTTCGCGGGACCCCGGGCCCTTTGCGGTCTAGCGCGGCAGCGCCTCGACCAGCCGCCCCAGCTCCTCCTCGGTGTTGTAGTAGTGCACCGAGGCCCGCACCGCCGAGTCCGGCGCGTCGGGGAGGTAGCCGTGGGCGCGGGGCACGGTCACGCTGACGTTGATCCCCTTCTCGCGCAGTGACAGCTTCATGTCCATGGCGTCATGCCCCTCCACCGTGAAGGTGACGAGGCCGGACCGGCGCGCGCCGCGGTCGAGAACGGTCACCCCGGGGCGCTCGGCGAGCAGCGAACGCAGCCGCTCCGCCAGGCCGGTGACGCGCTCCTCGATCGCCTCGACGCCCAGCGCGGCCGCGTAGTCGGCGGCGACGCCCAGCCCGATCTGGCCGGCGACGAAGCGTTCCCACGTCTCGAAGCGCCGCGCGTCGTCGCGCGGCTCGTACCGGTCCGGCGCGTGCCACTCGGCGGCCTGGAGATCCAGGAACGGCGGCTCCAGCGCGCCCAGCACCTCCCGCCGCACGTACAGGAAACCGGTGCCGCGCGGCCCCCGCAGGTACTTGCGGCCGGTCGACGACAGCAGGTCGCAGCCGATCTCCGTCACGTCCACCGCGAGCTGCCCGACCGACTGGCAGGCGTCCAGCAGGAACAGCGCGCCCGCCTCCCGGCACAGCCGCCCGACCTCGGCCACCGGGTTGACCAGGCCGTTCTGGGTGGGGATGTGGTTGAGCGAGACCAGCCGGACGCCGCCCCGGGCCAGCGCGCCGGCCAGCGCGTCCAGGGAGATCTGCCCGTGCGCGTCGTCGGGGACGACCTCGACCGTCACGCCCCGCCGCCGCGCGACCTGCTGGTAGGCGATCGCGTTGCTGGAGTACTCGCTGGTCGTGGTGAGGATGCGGTCGCCCTCCCCGAACGGGACCGCGTAGAACGCCATGTCCCAGGCGCGGGTGGCGTTCTCGACATAGGCGATCTCGTCGCGGCGCGCGCCGACCAGCCCGGCGACGGCGTCGTAGAAGCGCGCGGCCGCGTCGGCGGACGCCTCGTGGGCCTCGTAGCCGCCGGTCATGGCCTCCCGTTCGAGGTGGGCGGCGACCGCGTCGATCACCGGCCGGGGCGGGAGCGCGGCTCCGGCGTTGTTGAGGTGGACCACGTTCGCGCAGCCCGGCGTCTCCGCCCGGACCTTGTCGATGTCGATGCCCAACGGTGTCCTTCCGTCGCGTTGCGGGCGGTCTGCGGGCCCCGAGGCGCCCGACCGGAGATCCTTACCGCGCCCGGTCACGCCCATTCAAACGGAGCGTCACCGGCGGTCGCCAAAATGTCAGACCCCCGCGAGATCCTGGTCACAGGTCGGGACTTGACCTCAAGCTTCCTTGAGGTCGCAGGATGGCAGCGAGTCCCCAAGGAGAGGCGGCCGGCGATGAGCAGCATGGAAGTGACCGCGTGGATGTCGCTGCACCACATGATGAACGCGCAGAACGACCGTAAACCGTTCTCGCGCGCCACCCTGGGCCGCATATGGCGGTTCGCACGACCACACCGACGACTGCTCTACCTGTTCCTCGGCATCAGCGTCACGATGGCGGTCCTGGCGGTCGCCACGCCCGTGCTGGCGGGCCGCGTCGTCGACGCGATCGTCGGGCACAAGGACAGCGGGACGGTCGTCTGGCTGGCGGTCCTGATCGCGGCCCTCGCGCTCGCCGAGGGCGGTTTCGGCCTGCTCAACCGCTGGCTGTCGGCGCGCATCGGCGAGGGCCTGATCCTCCAGCTCCGCACGGCGGTGTTCGACCACGTCCAGCGGATGCCGGTGGCGTTCTTCACCCGCACCCGCACCGGCGCGCTGGTCAGCCGCCTGAACAACGACGTGATCGGCGCGCAGCGGGCGTTCAGCGACACCCTGTCGGGCGTCGTCAGCAACCTGGTCACCCTCCTGCTGACCTTCGCCGTCATGGTGAAGATCTCCTGGCAGATCACCCTGCTCGCCCTGGTCCTGCTGCCGGTCTTCGTGCTCCCCGCCCGCCGCATGGGCACCCGCCTGGCCCGCCTGGAACGCGAGGCCGCCGCGCACGACGCCGCGATGAGCACCCAGATGACCGAGCGGTTCTCGGCCCCCGGCGCGACCCTGGTGAAGCTGTTCGGCCGCCCCGACCGCGAGTCCGCCGAGTTCGCCGCCCGCGCCCGCCGCGTCCGCGACATCGGCGTCCGCACGGCGATGGTCCAGCACGTGTTCATCACGGCCCTCACGATGGTGTCGGCCCTGGCGCTCGCCCTGGTCTACGGCCTCGGCGGCTTCCTCTCCCTGAAGGGCTCCCTGGACGCGGGCGCGGTGGTGGCGCTGGCGCTGCTGCTGACCCGCCTGTACGCGCCGCTGACCGCCCTGGCCAGCGCCCGCGTCGAGGTGATGAGCGCCCTGGTCAGCTTCGAGCGCGTCTTCGAGGTCCTCGACCTCAAGCCGCTGGTCGCCGAGAAGCCCGACCCCGAGCCCGCCCCCGAGGGACCCGCCTCGGTCGAGTTCGACGACGTGACGTTCGCCTACCCCAGCGCCGACAAGGTCTCCCTGGCCTCCCTGGAGGAGGTCGCGACCCTCGACACCCGGGGCGGCGTGGACGTCCTGCACAACGTCTCGTTCCGCGCCGAGCCCGGCCAGATGGTCGCCCTGGTCGGCTCCTCCGGCGCGGGCAAGTCCACCATCGCCCAGCTCCTGCCGCGCCTGTACGACCCGGACTCCGGCGCGGTCCGCCTGGGCGGCCGGGACGTGCGCGACCTGTCGTTCGCCGCGATCCGCGAGACCGTCGGCATGGTCACCCAGGACGGCCACCTGTTCCACGAGACGATCCGCGAGAACCTCCTGCTGGCCCGCCCCGAGGCCACCGAGGAGGAGGTGTGGGACGTCCTGCGCCGGGCGCGCCTGGAGGAGCTGATCCGCGGCCTGCCCGACGGCCTGGACACCGTCGTCGGCGAACGCGGCTACCGCCTGTCCGGCGGCGAGCGCCAGCGCCTCACCATCGCCCGCCTGCTGCTGGCCCGCCCCCGGGTGGTGATCCTCGACGAGGCGACCGCGCACCTGGACTCGACCTCCGAGGCGGCGGTCCAGGAGGCCCTCACCGAGGCCCTGGAGGGCCGCACCGCCGTGGTGATCGCCCACCGCCTGTCCACGATCCGCGCCGCGGACCAGATCCTGGTGGTGGAGGCGGGCCGCATCGTCGAACGCGGCACCCACGAGGAGCTCCTGGCGAAGAACGGCCGCTACACGGACCTGTACCGGACCCAGTTCGCCGACCAGTCCCCGGCGAAGGCGGAGGCCCTCGCCTGAGCCCCCACGGCCCGAGCCCGCCGCGCCCCGCGCGACCGGGCCGGGCCGTCCCGGCACCCCCCTCAACCGCCCGAGGACCGTCCACCGGACGCCCCTCGGGCGCGAGCCGTCCCCGGTCGAGGCCGGGCTCGCCGAACCCGCCGGACCCGGTCGGCGACCGCCATGCCCGGCGCGGCCGCGCCGGAACGGCCCGGCCCCCTGATCACCTGCCGGATCCGGCGCATCGCCGGTGGCGAGGGAGTGCCGACGCGGGCCCATCCGGCCCAGATCGGTGTCCACCCGCGCTTTCGAGAGAAGGCCGGGTACAAACGCGGCCAAGCTGGCGCACGAGCGGGCGGCGTTCGCGGGGCCGCTGCCGGTGCGGATCCTGCGCGCCGCGCGGTTCGACGGGTTCGTCGAGTCCGGATCAGCGTCCACCGGGCCGCCGGTCGCGGTCATCGGTGCGGGCCTCGATGGCGCGCAGGACCGCGACCATGTCGGACCGCCCGTGCCCGAGCGCGACCGTCTCGCCGAACAGGGCGTGGCAGACGTCCAGCAGGGGGGAGGCCAGGCCGGACGCGCGGGCGGCCTCGGCGATGAGGCGGTTGTTGTTCAGCACGTCCCGGACGGCGGCCTGGACGGAGAGGTCACCGTCCAGCAGCTTGGCCGCCTTCATGCGCGAGACGTCGCTGGCCATGGGCCCGGCGTCCAGGATGTCCAGGAAACGGCGCCGGTCCAGGCCGTGCCGGTCGGCGAAGTGGAACGCCTCGGCGAGGCCGGTGACCATGGTGATCAGGAACAGGTTCACCGCGAGCTTGGTCAGCAGCGCGTTGGGCACGGGGCCGCAGTCGAAGGTCTCGTGGCACATGGGCGCCAGCGCCGGCCGCACCGCGGCGACGTCGTCGGGGTCACCGGCCAGCATCCCGACCAGCCGCCCGGCCTCGGCGGGCACGCGCGACCCCGAGACGGGCGCCTCGACGTAACGGCCGCCCGCCTCCCGGATGTCGTCCCGCAGCCGACCGGAGTACTCCGGGGAGGTGGTCCCCATGTGAACGATGGTGCGGTCGGCGACGCTGTCGGCGAAGCCGGGGGCGCCGCGGCCGAGGACCTGGTCGATGGCGGTGTCGTCGGCCAGCATCAGGAACACGGTGCGGGCGCCGGCGAACACCTCGGCGGGTTCGGCGGCGACGACGGCCCCGGCCTCGCGCAGCGGTTCGGCGCGGGAGGGGGTGCGGTTCCAGACCAGCAGGGGGATCCCGGCCCGCGCCAGGTTGAGCGCCATGGGCCCGCCCATGACCCCGAGTCCGATGAATCCGGTGAGCACCAGGCACCGTCCTCCCCGAGCGCCGGAGCGCTCCGACCACCGTGACCGCTGCCATGATAGGACCGGTTATGACCGCTGTCATGGTCGTTGTTCGAACAACAAAAATGGGAGGGGTGCGCGATGGCCGAACCGCGGCGAGGCCCCCGGGAGCGGATGGTGTTCAGCGCGGCCCAGCTCATCCGCCGGGACGGCGTCGAGGCCACGGGCCTGCGCGAGGTCGCCGCACACGCGGGGGCTCCGCGCGGATCACTCCAGCACTACTTCCCCGGCGGCAAGGAACAGCTGGTCAACGAGGCGGTGGCATGGGCGGGCCGGTACGCCGCCGACCGCGTGGCGCGGTTCGTGGCGGGGATGGACCGGCCGTCGCCGAGCGGGCTGCTGGCGGCGATGGCCGGTCAGTGGATCGACGAGTTCACGGTGTCGGGCTTCGACGCGGGCTGCCCGGTGGCGGCGGCGACGGTGGACCGGGCCCGCGCCAGCGCGTCCACCCGGACCGCCGCGGCCGAGGCGTTCGCCTGCTGGACCCGCCCGCTGGCCGGGGCGCTGACGGACATGGGGGTGCCACCCGGCCGCGCCCCCGGCCTGGCCACCGTGATGATCAGTGCCGTGGAGGGCGCCCTCCTGATCGCCCGCGCCGAACACGACACGCGGCCGCTGACGGCGCTGGTCGAGGAGCTGGGACCGCTGCTGGACACGGCCGTCACCGTCCCGCGCGCCTGAACGCACCGGACCCGCCGCATGCCCGGCGTTTGGCTCGGTCCTTCCGCCGAACGCTCGGAGGGGGGCGGCGGAGCGGGTTCCCAGCGCCGTGCTGTCTCAGCCGTTGAGGGAGGTGAGCCAGGCGTCGAGGGTGCGCTGGGACGTCTGGAGCCGCGCGATGCTCGCGGCGACGCGGGCGCGTTCGCGCCGCAGGTGGGCGATCATGCCCGGGCAGGCGGCGGGGGCCAGACGGTCGCCGTCGTCGTGGACGCAGTGCAGCAGCTGGGCGATGACCGCGGTGGGCAGGCCCGCGGCGAGCAGCGCGCGGATGTGCCGGACCTTGTCGGCGTCCGCCTCGCTGTAGTGGCGGTAGCCGTTGGGCAGCCGGGTCGGCCGCAGCAGGCCCTGCTCCTCGTAGTAACGCAGCAGCCGACGGCTGACTCCCGTCCGGTCGGCCAGCTCGCCGATCCTCACGCGCTCCCCCTGCTCGGTTGACCTTCACATGATGTGACGTCCTAACGTCCGACGCGTCAACGAACTTCCGTGTCGAGGGGAGCGGCGATGTCGGGTGTGGTGGTCATCGGGGCGGGGCCGGGGATCGGCCGGTCGGTCGCCCTGCGGTTCGCGCGGGAGGGGCTGCCGGTGGCGGTGGTGGCCCGTACGCCCGCGACGGTCGAGGCGGTCGCCGCGGAGGTGGCCGGGCTGGGCGTGCGGGCCGTGCCGGTGACGGCCGACAGCGCGGACGAGACGGCGCTGCGGGCCGCGCTCGACGTGGCGGTCGACCGGCTCGGCCCGCCGGACGCGGTGGTGTACAATGCCGCGCTCGTCCGGCCGGACGCGCTCGGCGAGCTGCCGGTGCGCGCGCATCTGGACGCCTGGGCGGTCAACGTGCTGGGGGCGCTGACGGCGGCCGCCCACCTGCTGCCCGCGATGGCGCGACGCGGCTCCGGCTCGTTCCTGGTCACCGGAGGGATGCCCGAGCCCAAGCGCCGGTACGTGAGCCTGTCGCTGGGCAAGGCGGGCGTGCGGACGCTGGTGGAGCTCCTGGACCAGGAGTACGGCTCCTCGGGCGTGCACGTGGCCTCGGTCACCGTGGACGGCCCCGTCGCGCCCGGCACCGCGTTCGACCCCGACCTCATCGCCGAGCACTACTGGCGCCTGCACGCCCAGCCCCGGCACCGGTGGGAACGGGAGGTCCTGCACGACGGCTCGACCCCGGCGGGCACCGCCGCGACGTGATCGACGCGGGTGGGGCCGCGTTCCCGGGCGGGTGGGGCCGCGTTCCCGGGCGGGCGTGACCGCGCGCCCGGGAACGGCCGCGGGCGGCGGGAGCGCCGCGGCCCTTGATACGTAGGAAAAATCCTACGTATTATGGGCCGCATGACGATCACGCGAGTTCAGCGTCTGTCCCTGCCCGTCTCCGACCAGGACCGGGCCAAGGAGTTCTACACCGGCGCCCTCGGCTTCGAGGTGGTCGGCGACACGCCGGTGCCGTTCGCCGAGGGCGCGCGCTGGCTGGAGGTCGCCCCGCCCGGCGCCGACACCAGCATGGTCCTGGTGACCTGGCTGGACATGGAGCCCGGCACGGTCGGCGGCCTGATGCTGCGCAGCAGCGACCTGGACGGCGACCTGCGCCGCCTGCGCGAGGCGGGCGTCCGGGCCGAGGGCCCGGTCGACACCCCCTGGGGGCGGCAGGTCACCTTCACCGACCCCGATGGCAACGCGTTCGTCCTCGAAGACGCGGGCCCGGCATGACCGCGGCCGTCGACGACGTGTTCGCCGCGCTGGCCAGCCCGGTGCGCCGCGAACTGCTGCGGCTGCTGCTGGACGGCGAGCGCACGGTCAACGACCTGGCCGCCCACTTCGCCATGGCCCGGCCCAGCGTCTCCGAGCACCTGCGGGTGCTGCGCGAGACGGGACTGGTCGCCGAGACCCGGCACGGCCGCGAACGCCGCTACCGCCTGGAGCCCGGCCCCCTCATGGGCCTGGCCGACTGGCTGCACCCCTACGAGCGCTTCTGGCGCCGCAAGCTGGCCGACCTGCGCACCGTACTGGACGAGGAGGACGACGCGTGAGCCTTCCCGACGTCGGCGACCCCCGCACCGTCCGGGTCGACACGTTCCTGCCGTATCCGCCCGCGCGGGTCTGGCGGGCGCTGACCGATCCGGAGCTGCTCGCCCGGTGGTTCCTGCCGTGCGACTTCCGGCTGGAGGTCGGGCACCGCTTCACCCTGGCCACCGAGCCGCGGCCCAACGTCCGGTTCGCGGGTGTCAGCCACTGCGAGGTCCTGGAGTTCGAGGTGGAGAGGATGCTCCGGTTCGGCTGGCACGACCCCGGCGAGGACAACGGCCTGGACTCCACCGTCACCTGGCGGCTGGAACCCGAGGGCACCGGCACCCGCCTGTTCCTCGAACACGACGGCTTCGATCCCGACAACCCCTACCAGGCGATGAGCCGCCGCATCATGGGCGGCCCGAACGGCTGGAACGGCGTCCTGGCCCGTCTCGCCGGGGCCCTCGCCTGACGGCTCCGGCGTCCGGAGGGCTCTCCCGGCCCTTCCGGACGCCGGTCAGGGCAGGATGGAGTCGACGTACCCGCCGTCGACGCGCAGCGCGCCCCCGGTGGTGGCGGACGCCTGGTCGGAGCTGAGGTAGACGACCATGTTGGCGATCTCCTCGGGCTCGATCAGCCGTTGCAGCAGCGACTGCGGCCGGTGCTCCCGCATGAAGGCCCGCTGGGCCTCCTCCCAGGGCAGGTCGCGGTCCACCAGCTCGTACACGAAGTCCTCCACGCCGCCGGTGTGCGTCGGCCCGGCGATGACGGAGTTGACCGTGACGCCGGTCCCGGCGGCCTGCTTGGCGAAGCCGCGGCCGACCGCCAGCAGCGCGGTCTTGGACATCCCGTAGTGGATCATCTCCGCCGGGATCGCCACGGCCGAGTCGCTGGCGATGTACTGGACGCGGCCCCACCGGCGCTCGGTCATGCCGGGCAGGTACCGCCGCGTCAGCCGGACGGCGGCCAGCACGTTCACCTCGAAGTAGCGCCGCCACTCCGCGTCGGTGATCTCCAGCGGGTCCTTGGCGCCGAAGACGCCGAGGTTGTTGACCAGGATGTCCACCTGGGGCAGCGCCTCGGCCGCCCGCTCGGCGCCGTCCTCGGCGGCGACGTCGGCGACCACCGGCACCAGGTCGGCCCCCGGGACCTCGCGGGTCAGGTGGCCGACGGCCCTCTCGACCCGTTCGGTGTCGCGGCCGTTGACGCCGACGCGGGCCCCCGACCGGGCCAGCCCCGCCGCGATCGCCGCGCCGATCCCCTGGGTGGAGCCGGTGACCAGCGCCGTTCGTCCGGTCAGGTCGATCAGCATGGAGCATCCCTTCGCGCGGCGGACCCGGGTCCGCGAGATCATCTGGATCCCTCCCCGTCATAACCCGCGCACGCCTGTTGGTAACCCGGGACGCCCGGCTACTTCACCGACCCCGCCGTCAGCCCGCCGATCAGGTACCGCTCGACGAAGACGAACAGGATCACCACCGGGACGATCGCGATCAGGGAGGTCGCGAAGAGGAAGTGCCAGTTCGCCTGGTACTGGGTCACGAACGACGGGATCGCCACCGTCAGCGGGCGGCGGTCCGGGGAGGAGGTCACCGTCAGCGCGACGATGTACTCGTTCCACGCCGCGATGAACGTGTAGACCACCGCCGTCACCACCCCCGGCAGGGAGACCGGGAGCGTCACCCGGGTCAGCGCCCCCACCCGGCCCGCGCCGTCCAGGAACGCCGCCTCCTCCAGCTCGCGCGGGATCGACGAGAAGTAGCCGTGCAGGATCCACACGCAGAACGGCAGGTTGAACGCCGCGTTCACCAGGATCAGCGCCAGCAGCGTGTCGGTCAGGTCCAGCGCGACCATCTCGCGGAAGATCCCGACGACCAGCGCGGTCGGCGCGAACATCTGCGTGACCAGCACCAGCAGCAGGAACGCGCCCCGGCCCCGGAAGCGGTTGCGCGCGGTGTAGTACGCCGCGGGCAGCGCGCACGCCAGCGTCACCAGCGTCGCGGCCGCCGACACCACCAGCGACACCTGGAGGTACTGCGCCACCGGGGCCGCCGACCACACGTCGACGAAGTTCGACCACTCCCACCGGTCGGGCAGGTAGGTGCCCGGCGAACGGGTCAGCTCGTGCTCGGGCTTGAGCGCGGTGAACAGCATCTGCAGGTACGGCAGCAGGAACACCAGCGCCACCAGCCAGCCCACCCCGGCCAGCACGACCGTGCGCGTACGCGTACGCGTCACCGGACCTCCTCCCGCCAGCGCGCGGCGCGCAGGTAGAGCAGCACCATCACCAGGATCAGCGCGAAGTTCACCACGGCCATCGCGGCGGACGTCCCGACGTCCTGGTCATAGAACGCGATCTTGTACATGAACGTGGTCGTGGTGTCGGTGGCGTGCCCCGGCCCGCCGCCGGTCATCGCCCAGATGATGGGGAACGAGTTGAAGACGTTGATCACATTGATGATCGCGGCGATGAGGATCGCGGGCCGCAGCAACGGCAGCGTGATCGTGAAGTAGGTGCGCAGCGGGCCCGCGCCGTCCACCCGGGCCGCCTCGTACACCTCCGCCGGGATCGTCTGGAGTCCCGCCAGCACCACGAACGACGTGAACGGCAGCGACACGAAGATCGCCACCCACATCATCCAGGCCAGCGCGGTCGTGGGATGGGCCAGCCAGTTCACCGGCTGGTCGATCAGCCCGGCGTCCAGCAGCAGCCGGTTGACCGGCCCGGAGTAGTTGTCCAGCAGCCACTTCCAGATCAGCGCGGTCATCAGCACCGACGCCGCCCAGGGAACGATCACCGCCCAGCGCACCACCCGGCGGCCGGGGAAGCGGGCGTTGAGCAGCTGCCCGAGCGCCAGCGACAGCACCAGCGTGATCAGCACGACACCGCCGACCCACACCAGCGTGCGCGCCAGGACCGGCAGCAGGTCCTCGTCGGTGAACAGGTCCCGGTAGTTGCCGAGCCCGCGCGAGCCGAGCGTGACCCCGGACGAGCTGATCCTCAGCAGGGAGGTGCGGAACATCTCCACCACCGGCCACAGCACCACCGTGGTGATCAGTAGCAGGGACGGGCCCAGCCACAGCAGCGGCGTCAGCGCGCGCGCCGTCCGCCGGGCCGGGGCGCGGCGGCCGTGCCGGG